>NZ_JBVASJ010000009.1:0-183688 GCF_057813935.1 Pseudomonas sp. F220 | reverse complement strand
TCGGGTTTGCTTACGTTTGCCGGCGTATTCGGCATCGGCGAAGGACATCTGTTTCATCGGGGCTCAACCGTTCTGTTCGTGTGAGGTGCGTATTTCACCAGATCGGGAAGTCTTTTTCAGAGTTTCCTTAAGTCGGGAAGTTGCAGTCGCCGGGATTGGCCGGGCATTGTTCCAGACTAAACCTGTGCCGTAAAAAGAAAATACCCTGCCCGTGAAGTTGTCGGGTGTTCGGTGTTTTTGTGCGACTTAAAAGAGTGTTGTTAAGTGCCGAATGAAATAATAAGGCCTCAGTGTATCCTTCGGGCTTTATTGTTTATAGCTGGCGACCCAGCTATTAGTTTTTCAACGGGATCAGAACTTCATCTGTTTTATCCAATACCATGAATACCATCAGTCTGGCCGGTTTGGTCTGGCTGGCGTTGGCCGATACCGGGTGCCTGAAACCGGCCGCTTCGTACCGGTATCCAATCCGCAGGAAAACCACTGAACCAATCAGGCGATCTGTTTGAGGATATCCCTGACCTTGTCCAGCGCCGGGCCGATGTCCAGGGTCTCGATCGCGCCGAAGCCAATGATCAACCCACTTCTGATCGGCGTGTCGTGGAAGAAAACGTCCAGGGGGTAAAGCCCGACTTCGACTTTCTTTGCCAGTTCGATCAGTAATGGGATATCCACCGCCACCTTGCACAGCGCGGCCATATGGAAACCGGCAATCGATGGTACGACTTCGAACCACGGCGAAAGATCGCCGTGCAGACGGTTGAGAATTCGTTCCCGGCGCCCGGCGTAGACCGTGTGGCAACGACGGATATGCTTGAGCAGATAGCCCTCGGAAATGAACTTCGCCAGCGCCCATTGCGGCAGGGTCGAGGTGTGGCAGTCGGTCAGTTGCTTGGCCTTGATCACCGCACTGTGGATCGCCGGTGGCAGCACTGCGTAACCGAGTCGCAACTCCGGCAGCATGGTTTTCGAGAAGGTCCCGACGTAAGCAACCACGCCCCGGGTGTCCATGCTTTGCAGGGAATCGGTGGGCCGACCCTCATAGCGGAACTCGCTGTCGTAATCGTCCTCAATCACGATCGCGCCCAGCACTCGGGCGCGTTCCAGCAGCGCCTCGCGGCGCGCAGGGCTCATCGGCATGCCGAGGGGAAACTGGTGCGATGGGGTGACATAAATCAGCCTCGTACCGTCGGGAATCAACTCCACCTGGATACCTTCGGCGTCCACGGGTACACCAACCACCGTCGCACCCTGGGCGGTAAACAACAGCCGCGCCGGGGTGTAACCGGGGTCTTCCATGGCGACAATGCTGCCCGGTTCGATGACCACTCGGGCAATCAGATCCAACGCTTGCTGCGCTCCGTTGCAGACTACGATGTCGTCGTCATGACAGGCCACACCACGGGAGAACGCGACATGCCCGGCGATGGCACTGCGCAGGGCGGGGAGGCCTTCGGGTTGGCTGTAGAACCCACCGTTGAGAGCGATCCGGCGCAGCGCATCCTGAGTGCAGCGCCGCCATTGTTCCTGAGGAAATTGATTGCGGGAGGTCGCGCCGCCAATGAACTCACAGCGCAAAATGCCTTCCAGGGTTGGATGGCGCAAAGGCGTTGGCAGGTTCTGCCAGTTTTCCAGGCTGTGTGCGCAAGCCAGGTCCGCCGCGCTTTGCTTGCGCTCGGCTTTGGCGGCTCGAGCGTTGACGAAGGTGCCACGGCCGATCTTGCCGATCAGGAAGTTTTCATAGGTCAGCAGCGTGTAGGTGTCGGAGACCGTCTTGCGCGAAACCCCCAGTTGCTCGGCCAGTAAACGACTGGGTGGCAGCTGTGCCCCGGCGGTAAGTCGGCCGGATTCGATGGCTTCCCGCAGTTGTTGGTACAACTGCTCGGCCAGGTCCTTGCGGCCATTGATGACGACATGAAGTTCCATGTGGGGAGTCCTGAAGGCGGTCGGTCGTGTGCAAGGTTACTCGTAACTCGCCACAGATGGGATCAGCGCATTACACTCGGCAGTCACTCTGCAGTTTCAAGGACGAACCACCATGCCCGCTAGCGATCCCACGATTATCATCGAGCGCTTCACCGAAGCCCATGTCGATGGCATTACCGCGCTCTACAACGACCCGGCGGTCGCGCGCCAAGTGCTGCAAATGCCGTTTCAGACCAGCGATCTGTGGCGCAGACGCATCGCGCCGGACAACGAGCGGCAGATTCAGTTGGTGGCCTTGCATCAAGGCTCGGTGATCGGCAATTGCGGACTGGAGCAGTTTTTGCGCATCCGCCGCAGCCATTGCGGCGGCATCGGGATGGGCGTGGCGGTTGCCTGGCAGGGCAAGGGTGTTGGCTCGAAATTGTTGGCTGCGGTGCTGGACGTTGCCGACAACTGGATGAATCTGCAACGTGTGGAGCTGATGGTGTACGCCGACAACGAAGCCGCCCATGGGCTGTACCGCAAGTTTGGCTTCGAGACCGAAGGCCTGCTGCGCGACTACGCCGTTCGTGACGGCGGCCTGGTTGATGCACTGAGCATGGCGCGCCTGCGTCGCACACGAACGGCCTCCTGAGTCAGTCGCCTAAGGCAAACGCCACCGCGGCCTGGGCATGCAACTCGGTGGTGTCGAGCAGCGGCAGCGAGCTGTGCTCCGGCTTGATCAACAGGCCGATTTCGGTGCAACCGAGAATGATTGCCTGGGCGCCGCGCGCTGCCAGCGATTCGATGACCCGTTGATAGATTTCCCGCGAGCGGTCGCTGATCACCCCGACGCACAGCTCGTCGTAGATGATCCGGTGCACCGCGTCGCGCTCGGTGGCTTCTGGCACCAACACCTTGAGCCCTTGGGCTGCGAGACGATCCTTGAGGAAGTCCTGTTCCATGGTGAACGCCGTCCCCAGCAGGCCTACGGTCATGGCGCCGGCATCCACCGCTGCCTGCCTGGCCGGGTCGGCAATGTGCAAAAAAGGCACTGATATAGTCGCCTGAATCTGCTCGGCCACCCGGTGCATGGTGTTGGTACAGAGCACGATGCACTCGGCGCCGCCGGCTTCCAGGCGACGTGCCGCGTCTACCAGAATCAGCGCAGCATCGTCCCAGCGCCCGGCATGCTGGGCCTGTTCGACAGGGCCGAAGTCGACGCTGTACATCAGCAATTTTGCCGAACGTAGCGGCCCCAGTCGGTCGCGTACTTGCTGGTTGATAATGCGGTAATACTCGGCGCTGGACTCCCAGCTCATGCCGCCGATCAGGCCGATGGTGCGCATGCTGTTCTCCTGTTGATGGCAAATCTTTGTCGAGGAAAATGCCCGGAAGGGAAAATTTTCCGTGGGCCGCTTACAGTGCCCGTGATTGCCGATCAATTCCATCATCGGTTAATGGTCTGCGCTGGCGGGTCGTCGGCGCAGCAGGTTTTAGTCATACGCAGCTTGTCGGCATCTGCCATGATCAATACCTTGCAGTCATGCTTCACCCAAGGAACATCGCGATGGACGACGTAAAGCAACTGGGCGAGATGCTTCGCCACTACGCAGAAAGCGAAGCGCACAAGAAGCAGGTGTTCGAGACCCAATCGGCTGATTGGGCGGTGCGCATCGGCGAACTGTTCGACCATATCGAACAGTGGCTTGAGCCCGTGAAAAGTCCGAACCTGCTTGAGGTGAGCCGCGAAGCCTACGTTGCTTCAGGTCCGAACATTCCCGTCGAAACCTCACCCTTCAAAACCGAGAAACTGACGATTCAAATCGCCGGAAAACCGGTGGAATTCGTGCCGGAAGTGATGGGTGTCGGTGGCTTGATCTCGGTGGCGGTGATGGGCCTGACGGCCGCACGTTACGGCAGCGTCTCGCTGGTGTGCCAACCACCGTCGACCGACTGGCAGTGGCGCAAGACCAATGGTCTTAAAGACCCGGATATCTTTGCCTTTGATGCCGATTTCCTGGCGCAGCAGTTGCAGAGCCTGATTCCGCGCGAGCGGGGCTGAATCCTCTGACCTGACACCCTATCCCTGTGGGAGCGAGCCTGCTCGCGAAAGCGGTGTATCAGTCAACACGATGTCGACTGACACTCCGTCTTCGCGAGCAGGCTCGCTCCCACAATGGATTAGTGGCGCATCAGATTTCGAGGTTGACCCACCCCGGTTTAGCCTCTTCCGGCGCCACCGCTTTAACAGTCTTGCCGGTCGCCAATTCCACCCTTCGCGCCACTTCAGGGTCATCGGCAAACGGAATCAGACTCGCATCCTCCAGGCTCTCCGCCGTCTGGTGCTTCAGGCAGTATTCGACCGCCAGCCAAAGCCCCGACGCCCCCAATACGTTCAACACGATGTCGATCATCTCAAGCTCCTGGCCTCAGGCGATTTGCGCGTCACTGTGGGCCATTTTCATATCCGCGACCCGCACCGTGCGCCACACGTTGTAAGCCATCAGCAGCATGCCGCTGAGGAAGAACACCCCGCCAACAAACCGCACCACAAACCCTGGATGACTGGCCTGTAGCGCCTCAACGAAGGAGTAGGTGAGTGTGCCGTCGTCGTTGATCGCGCGCCACATCAGGCCCTGAGTGATGCCGTTGACCCACATCGAGGCGATGTACAACACCGTGCCGATGGTCGCCAGCCAGAAGTGCGCGTTGATCAGGCCGATGCTGTGCATCTGCTCGCGGCCGAAGACTTTCGGGATCATGTGGTACAGCGAGCCGAAGGTGATCATCGCCACCCAACCGAGGGCGCCGGCGTGTACGTGGCCGATGGTCCAGTCGGTGTAGTGGGAGAGGGCGTTGACCGTCTTGATCGCCATCATCGGCCCTTCAAAGGTCGACATACCGTAGAACGCCAGTGACAGCACCAAAAAGCGCAGGATCGGGTCGGTGCGCAATTTATGCCAGGCGCCGGAGAGGGTCATCATCCCGTTGATCATCCCGCCCCAGCTGGGTGCCAGCAGGATCAGCGACATGGCCATACCCAGTGACTGCGCCCAGTCCGGCAGTGCGGTGTAGTGCAAATGGTGCGGACCGGCCCAGATGTACAGGGTGATCAGCGCCCAGAAGTGCACGATGGACAAACGGTACGAATACACCGGGCGCCCGACCTGTTTCGGCACGAAGTAATACATCATCCCGAGGAAACCGGTGGTCAGGAAGAAGCCCACCGCGTTGTGCCCGTACCACCACTGGACCATGGCGTCGGTGGCGCCTGAGTAGACCGGGTAAGACTTGAACCAGTCCACCGGGATCGACAGGTGATTGACCACGTGCAGCATGGCAATCACCACAATGAACGCGCCGAAGAACCAGTTGCCGACGTAGATGTGTTTAGTCTTGCGCTGCACCACGGTGGTGAAGAACACAATCGCATAGGCGACCCAGACCACGGTCATCCACACCGCGCCGGAGAATTCGATCTCGGCGTATTCCTTGGTGGTGGTGTAGCCCAGCGGCAAGGTGATCAGCATGATCGTGACCACCGACTGCCAGCCCCAGAAGGTGAAGGCGGCCAGCTTGTCGGAGTACAGGCGCACCTGGCAGGTGCGCTGTACCGCGTAATAGCTGGCGGCGAATTGCGCGCTGCCGGCAAAGCCGAAAATCACCAGGCTGGTGTGCAGCGGACGCAAGCGGCCGAAGGTGGTCCACGGCAGGTCCAGGTTCATTTGCGGCCAGACCAGTTGCGAGGCGATCCACACGCCCATCGCCATTCCGATCACGCCCCACACCACTGTTGCCACGACAAATTGGCGGACGACCTTGTAGTTATAGGCCTGTCCGATTGCTGCTGTGCTCATGGTCAATTCTTCCACGGTTGCAAAGTCTTGCCAGGCCACCCGGTCTGGCATGCCGTGCACTGTAGAAAGCATGGGTGAAACAAAACAGACTCAGAAAAACTGCATTAATACGGATCAGATGGAGCGCCTGCCAGTGGCCATTTACCGCACTCTGATATGGTTTTTTAGTCTTTACCTGAATCTGTAACGTACTGAGCTGCAGGTGCATAGTTGGCATATCCACCCTGTAGCAGCTGCCGAGCCCGCGAGGCTGCGTTCGAGTGCGCAGCGTTCGTAATCCAGACGACGCGGTATGACAGACGCACCGCATGCTCGGGCTCTACGACTGCTTCGCCCGAACGCGGACCGAGCCGAACGCAGCCTCGCGGGCTCGGCAGCTGCTACGTGATGTGTGAGTTTGGGGTCAGCACTGATGAGGTAGGACCATGTATCACTATGACGACTATGACCGTGCCCTGGTCTTTGAACGGGTCGCGCAGTTTCGCGATCAGGTCGAGCGCTTTATGGGGGGCGAGTTGAGCGAGGAAGAGTTCCTGCCGTTGCGCCTGCAAAACGGCCTGTACATGCAAAAGCACGCTTACATGCTGCGGGTCGCGATCCCCTACGGCACCCTCGGGGCGCAACAAATGCGCACCCTGGCGAGCATCGCCCGGGATTACGATCGCGGCTACGGTCACTTCACCACGCGGCAGAACATGCAGTTCAACTGGATCGAACTGGCTCAGGTGCCGGACATCCTCGAACGCTTGGCGCAGGTGGAAATGCACGCGATCCAGACCTCCGGCAACTGCGTACGCAACATCACCACCGAAGCCTTTGCCGGGGTCGCCGCCGACGAGTTGCTCGACCCGCGGCCGCTGGCGGAGATCCTGCGACAGTGGTCGACCATTAACCCGGAATTTCTCTTCCTGCCGCGAAAATTCAAGATCGCCATCTGCTCGGCGAAGCAGGATCGGGCGGCGATCATGATGCATGACATCGGTCTTTACCTTTATCGCGACGCTAACGGCCAGATGCTGTTGCGGGTGATCGTCGGTGGTGGTCTGGGGCGCACGCCGATCCTCGGTTTGCAGATTCGTGAGGGTTTGCCGTGGCAGCACCTGCTGTCGTATGTCGAAGCGGTGCTGCGGGTCTATAACCGCCATGGCCGACGCGATAACAAGTACAAGGCGCGGATCAAGATTCTGGTCAAAGCCTTGGGCATCGACGCCTTTGCCAAGGAAGTGGAGGAGGAGTGGCAGCACCTCAAGGACGGCCCGGCGCAGTTGACTGACGTCGAATACGAGCGTGTGGCCAGTGCCTTTGTGCCGCCGGCTTATCGTACGCTTGCCGATACCGATCTGGATTTCGGTACCCGTCTGAGCGACACCCCGAACTTCGCACGCTGGGTTTCGCGCAACGTGCAGCCGCACAAAGTGCCGGGCTACACCAGCGTGGTGCTGTCGACCAAACCCGGCATGGCTTCACCACCGGGTGACGTCACGGCTGAGCAGATGGAAGCGGTCGCCGACTGGTCCGGGCAGTTCGGCTTTGGCGAAATCCGCATCGCCCATGAACAGAACATCGTCCTGCCGGATGTGCCCAAGGCTGATCTCTATGCGCTCTGGTGCCTGGCCTGTGAACAGGGACTTGGCTGCGCCAATATTGGCTTGCTGACCGACATCATTGCCTGTCCCGGCGGTGACTTCTGTGCCTTGGCCAACGCCAAGTCGATCCCGATTGCTCAGGCCATTCAAGCGCGTTTCGACGATCTGGATTACCTGCACGACCTGGGGGATATCAGCCTTAACATCTCCGGTTGCATGAACGCCTGCGGACACCATCACATCGGTAATATCGGCATCCTTGGCGTCGATAAAAACGGTAGCGAGTGGTATCAGATCACCCTGGGCGGCTCCCAGGGCAAGAACAGTGCATTGGGTAAGGTGATCGGCCCGTCCTTCAGCGCGGCCGAAGTGCCGGACGTCATCGAGCGTATCATCGCCACCTTTGCCCGATACCGGGAAAGTGAAGAATTGTTTGTCGATACCTTGCAACGCATTGGTCTGGAGCCGTTCAAGGAACGGGTCTATCCGAAGGTTCTGGAGGTCTCGGTATGAACAATCTGCTGCGATTGCGAGAGGGTATCGCCGAGTGGATGCGTGACGATCCCTGGCAGTTGGTTCGTGACGCGGCAGAGGAGGTGCCGACTGGACAGTTGATTCTGCCGCTATCCCAGTGGCTCGCGCACAATGCCGAGACCACGGCACCCATTGAGGGCGTCTGGCTTGGCCCTGACGATGAAGTGGAAAACCTGACCCCGTGGCTCCCCAACCTGCCGCTGATTGCCCTGGATTTCCCGAGCTTTCGCGATGGCCGCGCCTACAGTCAGGCCTATCTGCTGCGCACACGTTTGGGTTGGCAGGGTGAGTTGCGCGCGATTGGCGATGTGCTGCGCGATCAGCTCAGCCATATGCGCCAATGCGGCTTCGATGCCTTTGCGGTGCGTGAAGACAAATCCGCCGAAGACGCGCTCAAGGGCCTGGCCGGGATGAGCGTGTTGTACGGCCGTTCAGTGATCGAGCCTCGACCGTTGTTTCGCAGGCGTTGAGCTGCACACAGGGGGCTGCGAAGATCTTTTCGGTGTCCCTTATCGCCAAACAGCGAAACCCAGGTGTTGAGTTCCAGCCAGGTCGGGCCGATCGGCGTGCCGAAGCCGATTTCCGGCTGGAACGCCCAACGACGTCGATGGTGAACGAATGGGCGTAACGGGCGATGTACAGATCGGCATCGAGCGACAGGCCATCGAGGGGCAGCGCGGTGTCGATCGGGGTGTTGGTCTTGATCCGGTTGTAGTAGCCGAACACCATATCCAGGTTGGTCGGCAGATTCTACCAGTCGCGGGCGTTGTCGGCGAAGCTGAGCAGCGGTGTCAGCGCCAGTGTGGCGGCGCTGAACGTACCCAGTCTGGAAAGTGAACCCATTGCGTAGCTCCTTGCTTGGATGGGTCGGCGGTTCTTGGCCTACGGGTTGATCGGTGTCAGCAACGGTATGGGCCACTGGCCGTTGACGACCTCGGGTTTTGGCAGGTAAATCCGCAACACGGCATAGAACGGCCCGTGTGGTGCCGGCAACCAATTGCTTTTTTTGTCTTTGACGGGTTCTGAGTGCTGCACGTAGAGGGTCAGGCCGCCGTCTGCATCGAGTTTCAGGTTCGGCAGCATGTGCGAGTTGATCAGGTAGCGTTGCATGTGGTTGGACACCAGCAACTTGCTCTTGCCGTCGTACATGGTCAGCGACCAGAAGGCGTCGGCCGGTGGCAGCGAACCTTTGTCGAAGTGCAGGGTATAGCTGTGTTTCGCGCCATTGACCGGTTTGCCTTGGTTGTCGACGAAATAGCCGATGTAGTTCGCTTCTTCGGCGGAGTTACCGAAAATCCCCATGTTGGCGCCGGCATAGCGATACAGATAGTTGTTATTCAAGCGGTCGCGGGTACTAAACAAATTACCGCTGCTGACCTGATGAGTGTCGACCTTGTCCTTCTTGAACGCGGCGAACTCGGCCTTGCCATCGGCGATCCCGGCTTCCAGGGCTTTGCGTTGTTCGGCGCTCAGGGTTTTGAACTCGAACGGCTTGCCTGCGACGATGCCGATTTTCGCGAAGCGCGCCAGCAGGTCTTTCTCGACGTCTTGTGCCGGGGCGAAGCCGAGCATGAAATTGAGGTAGGAAAACAGCTCCGGGCTGTCGCTCATGGTGGCGGTCGGCTTGGGCCAGTCGATTTTAGCGGCGGCCGCCGGGGCCGGCTGACCCAGGTACTGGCTCAGTGTCTGAACCTTGTAACCCTTCTGGATCTGCTTGACCTTGCTCAGGTCCTTCTCGTCGAACAACTGCGTGCGATACAGCGCGTAGGCAATGTTGCTTTCGCTGCGCACCAGGCGGTCGATGTTCACCGGTTGCTGACCTTGCCAATCGGGGCCGGCGATCATGAAGTGACCCCCTTTGTTACCGGTGCTACGGGTACCAAGGTAGGCAAAGTTCTGCGTGTAAAGGTCGATCAACTGGACCGAGTAGTAGCGGCTTTCCTCAATCGCCGGCAGCGTCAGGACCACGGGTTCGGCCCGCAGGTCCATCCAGACGAACGAGTAGGGCGTGTCGGAGTTTGGGGTGACGAATGCCGTGTCCTTGGGCGTGAAGGCCATGGCGGTATTGCCGATATGGTTGAACGGCGCCTTGAAATTCGGGCCTTTTTTGTCCACGGCCTGGGTGTACAGGGTCTTGTACATCTCTACCACCGGGAAGCCATAGAGGTACGCCTCTTTGGCAATCGCCTGGGCTTCAGCGGGTGTGGCGCTGAAGTCAGCCCAGGCAGTACTGCTCAGCAGCAGTGTAAGGCTGGCGAGCAACAGGCGTGTCGGTCTTGCATTGATCATTGTGTTGTCCTTCTCATAAACGTATTCATTTTTCAGGCGTTATTCCACAGCCGTGATGTCGTCGCGTTGGCGGTGATCACCCCGAGTTTGTCTGCGTAGCTGTTGAGCACCATCAGGTCGCCGCTGTGGGCGCCAGGTTTGTCGCGAAACTCTTCCTGCCATTGGGCGTAGGACACCAACGGCAAGGCCCACAGATAAGCCTGTGTGGCCTGCTGGAAATCCAGTTCGGCGTAGAGCTTGGCAATGGCGTCGCGGGACGGCAGTTCGCCTTCCATATTGATTGGGCCAAAACGAGTGTCCAGAGCTTGAACTTGAGCACCGACACCACAACTCGCGGCCAATGCCATTACGCTAAAACCCGCTGCGCGAAGCAAACCATTCATAGCGACTTCCTTAGTTTCCGAAGGTGACATTCAGTCCGGCGAGCAGGGTAAATTGCGACACCCCTTCACCTTTGCGTTCCACTGTCGATGGCGATGGCCGCCAGACCTGCTTGCCATTTACCGGTGCCGAGTTCGTCCTTGCTGGCGATCGGTGCGGTGATCTGCGGGCCGATGCCCAGCTGCACGCCGTCGGTCTTGAGCAGGAAGATATCGAACAGGTTCAGATCGCCCTCGCCAGTGCTGTAGCCTCCATTGGGATCGGGGCGGGTGCTGATTGGCGCGGTGGCCCGCAGCAGCTGCGGGATACCGATGAAATCATTAGGCGCAATCGGCAAAGTGCCGCGCACCAACAGGTCATTAGTGTGGACGTTGGTGTTGTAGAGTCTGGGGGTGTAGTAGTCCTGCAGGTTCATGCCTGGGGCCAGGTTCAGCGGGTTGTTGCTCTTGTTTGCCTCTTCGGCATTGTCGGCCATTGCGTAAAACGCAGGCGCCAATGTCGCTGCCACTAGCATGGCGGACACGTATAGATTTTTCGACATGATTCACCGGTTCCCTTCGCGGCGTCATTGGACGACCCGGCACTTCATGGCCGGTTTATATGTAATCTTTGTGCTGTCAAGCCTGTAGGGCATACCCGTTCAAGCTAGCAGCTAACCATGAGATAGCCAAACGAAGGCGCTGATTCTTTGGTTTTGTGTGCAGGTTCACTGTTTTTTGTGTCCGAAAAAAAATAAAGCATTCAGTGGGTTGAAGCTGACAGTGGATCTGAATTGGCAGGATTGATTCCGGGGCACTCCCGGGATGACCTTTAAATAAACGCAGGCTTTAAGGTTAATGCCAGTCAGTTAAGGAAATGAAGGCCTCTGTTGTAGGGGCACAGCGTTCGCTTAACTGACTGGCATTGCTTTAAGGTCGTTTTTCGAATGGCCTCTAAGTATTGACTGAAGATTTAAACTCTCTAATCAGTTACTAAGTATTTCTATGGTGTGGAATGGTTTATCCATTTGCTGGCCAGTGATTCTTCGTAAGGCCACATCGGATAACCTGGGTGGGGCCTCGTCAATGAACCCTCCGGCAAGACTGCCAGGAAGCGTTCTTTTTGCGGGTAGGCCCGAACTAACGGAGGATGCTGCAATTAGAGCTGCCAGGGTGGCTGGGCCTGAACCGGTGCATTTCAGTCATGAGCAGGGCATTTCAGGTCATGGATTCGAAGCTGTCTGTCAGCATTACGGGATAGGCTGCAAGGCGCTTTCGTGTTTAACTTCTTCTCCGCGAAACGCTCCAAGATTGCTCACAATAACTCCGTTTAAAAGGACTCCGTTCATGGCTCAAGTCACTCTTAAAGGCAACCCGGTTCAAGTCAACGGCCAGCTGCCACAAGCCGGTTCCAAGGCGCCTGCATTCTCCCTGGTTGCAGGCAATCTGTCCGACGTTACCCTGGCGAGCTTTGCCGGCAAGCGCAAAGTGCTGAACATTTTCCCAAGCATCGACACCCCGACCTGCGCCACTTCCGTGCGCAAGTTCAACGCCCAGGCCAACGATGTAGCCAACACTGTTGTGTTGTGCATTTCGGCTGACCTGCCGTTCGCCCAAGCGCGCTTCTGCGGCGCGGAAGGTCTGGAAAACGTCCAGAACCTGTCCACCCTGCGTGGCGCCGAGTTCATCCAGAACTACGGCGTGGCTATCGCTGACGGTCCACTCAAAGGCCTGACTGCCCGTGCCGTGGTAGTTCTCGACGAAAACGACACTGTGCTGCACAGCGAACTGGTTAAAGAAATCGCTGAAGAGCCTAACTATGACGCGGCGTTGGCCGTTTTGAAGTAACAGGTTTTACAATTATTAACGGCCTGGCCCTGTCCAGGCCGTTTTTATTTGTGCTTGTAGGAGCGAGCTTGCTCGCGATGGACGTTAACGATAACGCGTGTTTTTGAATAAACGTGCTGCCCTTGAGTCCATCGCGAGCAAGCTCGCTCCTACAACGTAAGCCCAAAGTAAATTGCCGGTAAAGGCGCTTTGCTAAATCCCCGCCAGTGCTTATCTTTCAGCCTTCCGTAGAAGATGCTCACGCCCCCAATGGTTGATCACTCCATGCAGTCCACCGCCTCCCGTAACCCCCGTCGCTGGCTATTCGGCCTGCTTGTCCTGTTGGCCATCGTCGGTCTGTGCTGGAAGTACTGGCCAACTGAGGTTGCTCATAAAGAAGCAGCAGGGCAGAAAGCCGCCACTGGGCATGCCGGCAAATCCGGCGTCATGCGCCCGGGTTTCGGTGGGGCCACCGGACCGGTTCCGGTACGCGTTGCGCCAGCAACGCGTGGCGATTTCCCGCTGTACTACAAAGCGTTGGGTACCGTCACGGCGTTGAATACCATCAATGTGCGCAGTCGCGTGGCCGGTGAGTTGATCAAGATCGCGTTCGAGGAAGGGCAGATGGTCAAGGCGGGTGATTTGCTGGCCGAGATCGACCCGCGTCCGTACCAGAATGCCTTGCTTCAGGCCGAAGGCACCTTGCTGCAGAATCAGGCGCAACTTAAAAACGCCTTGGTCGATCTGGAGCGCTACCGCGGCCTGTACGCCGAAGACAGTATCGCCAAACAGACGCTGGACACCGCCGCGGCGCTGGTGGGCCAGTATCAGGGCACGGTCAAGACCAATCAGGCGGCGGTCAATGACGCCAGGCTCAACCTGGAGTTCACCAAGATTCGCGCACCGATTGCCGGGCGTCTGGGCTTGCGTCAACTGGACGTCGGCAACCTTGTGGCGGCCAATGACACCGCAGCGTTGGTGATCATTACCCAGACTCAACCGATCAGCGTCGCCTTTACGTTGCCGGAAAACAGCCTGACGACCGTGCTTGAGCGCTACCGCAGCGGAGCCAAATTGCCGGTCGAAGCCTGGGACCGCGGCGATGTGAAGTTGCAAGCTACCGGCGTCTTGCAGAGTCTGGACAACCAGATCGACATCACCACCGGAACCCTGAAATTCAAGGCGCGCTACGAGAACCGTGATCAAACGTTGTTCCCCAACCAGTTCGTCAATGTGCGCTTGCTCGCAGACACGTTGAAAGACGCGGTGCTGGCGCCGTCGGCGGCGATCCAGTTTGGTAACAACGGCACCTTCGTCTATGCGCTGGACGGCGACAAAAAGGTCAAGATTCTGCCGTTGAAGGTGGGTGCCAGTGACGGTGTTGTAACGGTTATCAAAGAAGGCCTCGCCCCGGGCGACCGCGTAGTCCTTGAAGGCACCGACCGCTTGAAAGAGGGCAGCGAAGTGGAAGTGGTCAACGACAGCCAAGAGGTGCCGGCCACCCCGACCGAGCACCTGCAGGGCAAGCCGGTAAACACCGGGGTTGAACCGGCCGCCACCGACAAGGCGAAAAAGGGCGGCGCATGAACATCTCGCGGCTGTTCATCCTCCGACCGGTAGCCACTACCCTGAGCATGTTGGCCATTGTCCTGGCCGGCCTGATTGCCTATCGCCTGTTGCCGGTCTCGGCATTGCCCCAGGTCGATTACCCGACCATTCGGGTGATGACCCTTTACCCTGGCGCCAGTCCGGATGTGATGACCAGTGCGGTCACCGCGCCGCTGGAGCGTCAGTTCGGGCAAATGCCCGGCCTGACCCAGATGGCCTCGACCAGTTCCGGCGGCGCCTCGGTGCTGACCTTGCGCTTCAACCTAGACATCAATATGGATGTCGCCGAGCAACAGGTGCAGGCCGCGATCAATGCCGCCACCAACCTGCTGCCCAAAGACCTGCCGGCGCCGCCGGTGTACAACAAGGTCAACCCGGCGGACACCCCGGTGCTGACCCTGGCCATTACGTCCAAGACCATGCTGTTGCCCAAACTCAATGATTTGGTCGATACCCGCATGGCGCAGAAAATCGCCCAGATCAGCGGCGTCGGCATGGTCAGCATCGCCGGCGGTCAGCGTCAGGCGGTGCGGATCAAGGTCAATCCCGAAGCTCTGGCGGCCAACGGCTTGAACCTCTCGGACGTGCGCACCCTGATCGGCGCCTCCAACGTCAACCAGCCCAAGGGCAACTTCGACGGCCCGACCCGGGTGTCGATGCTCGATGCCAACGACCAGTTGACCTCGCCCAAAGACTACGCCGAGTTGATCCTTGCCTATAAAAACGGCGCGCCGTTGCGTCTGAAGGACGTGGCACAAATTGTCGACGGTGCCGAGAACGAACGTCTTGCCGCCTGGGCCAATGAAAACCAGGCCGTGTTGCTGAACATCCAGCGCCAGCCGGGCGCGAACGTGATCGAAGTGGTCGACCGGATCAAGGCGTTGCTGCCAAGCATCACCGACAATCTGCCGGCCGGCCTCGAGGTGACCGTGCTCACCGACCGCACCCAGACCATCCGTGCCTCGGTCACCGACGTGCAACACGAACTGCTGATCGCCATTGCTCTGGTGGTCATGGTGACGTTCCTGTTCCTGCGCAGGGCCAGTGCGACCATCATTCCGTCGATTGCCGTACCGCTGTCGCTGGTCGGTACCTTTGGCGTGATGTACCTGGCCGGATTTTCGGTCAACAACCTGACCCTGATGGCCCTGACCATCGCCACCGGTTTTGTGGTGGACGACGCCATCGTCATGCTCGAAAACATTTCGCGCTTCATCGAGGAGGGCGACAGCCCCCTGGTGGCGTCGCTCAAGGGCGCCAAGCAGATCGGCTTCACCTTGATCTCGCTGACCCTGTCGCTGATTGCGGTGCTGATTCCGTTGCTGTTCATGGCCGACGTGGTGGGGCGCTTGTTCCGCGAGTTCGCCATCACCCTGGCGGTGGCGATCCTGATTTCTTTGGTCGTCTCTCTGACCCTGACGCCGATGATGTGCGCGCGCTTGCTCAAACGTGAGCCTAAAGAAGAAGAGCAGGGCCGTTTTTACCGTGCCAGCGGCGCCTGGATCGACTGGATGATTGCCGCCTACGGGCGTAAGTTGCAGTGGGTGCTGAAACACCAGCCGCTGACCTTGCTGGTGGCTATCGCCACCCTGGGACTGACGGTGTTTCTCTATATGGTCGTGCCCAAGGGCTTCTTTCCCGTGCAGGACACTGGGGTGATCCAGGGGATTTCCGAAGCGCCGCAGTCGATTTCGTTCGCCGCCATGAGCCAGCGCCAGCAAGAACTGGCCAAGGTCATTTTGCAAGATCCAGCGGTGCAAAGCCTGTCGTCCTACATCGGCGTCGACGGCGATAACGCCACGCTGAACAGCGGCCGACTGCTGATCAACCTCAAACCCCACAATGCGCGAGACTTGAGCGCAACCCAAGTGATTGCGCGCTTGCAGCCTGAGCTGGACAAGCTTGTCGGTATCAGGCTGTTCATGCAGCCGGTGCAGGACTTGACCATCGAAGACCGGGTCAGTCGTACTCAGTACCAGTTCAGTATGTCCTCTCCCGACGCCGACATGCTCAACCTCTGGAGTGGCAGGCTGGTCGAAGCACTGGCCAGGCATCCGGAGCTGACCGACGTTGCCAGCGATTTGCAGGACAAGGGTTTACAGGTCTATCTGGTAATCGACCGCGATGCGGCGTCGCGGATTGGCGTGTCGGTGTCGAACATCACTGATGCGCTGTATGACGCCTTCGGTCAGCGGCAGATTTCCACCATTTACACCCAGGCCAGCCAGTACCGGGTTGTGTTGCAGTCGCAGTCCGGGGAGAAGATCGGTCCGCAGGCGCTGGAGCAGATCCACGTCAAAACCACCAATGGCGGCCAGGTACGGTTGTCCAGCCTGGCCCATGTCGAAGAGCGTCAGACGCAACTGGCGATTACCCATATCGGCCAGTTCCCTGCGGTGATGATGTCGTTCAACCTGGCGCCCGGTGTGGCGTTGGGGCAGGCGGTCGAACTGATCAATAAAGTGCAGCAGGATATTGGCATGCCGATCGGCGTGCAGACCCAGTTCCAGGGCGCCGCCCAAGCGTTTGAAGCTTCGTTGTCGAGCACCTTGTTGCTGATTCTGGCGGCGGTGGTGACCATGTACATCGTGCTAGGTGTGCTCTACGAGAGCTACATCCACCCGATCACCATTCTGTCGACCTTGCCGTCGGCGGCGGTCGGCGCCTTGCTGGCGTTGATTCTCAGCGGCAATGACTTGGGAATGATCGCGATCATCGGCATCATTTTGCTGATCGGTATCGTGAAAAAGAACGCGATCATGATGATCGACTTTGCCCTTGATGCCGAACGCAATCAGGGCATGGACCCGCAAGCGGCGATCTATCAAGCGGCTTTGCTGCGGTTCCGGCCGATTCTGATGACGACGCTGGCCGCACTGTTCGGCGCGGTACCGTTGATGCTCGCCACCGGTTCCGGTGCTGAACTGCGTCAACCGCTGGGTTTAGTGATGGTCGGTGGATTACTGGTCAGTCAGGTGCTGACGCTGTTCACCACCCCGGTGATTTACCTGTACTTCGACCGTCTCGCTCGGCGCGTGCGGCCGGTAGCGGATCGTCTGGAGCCGGTTGAGCCATGAACCTGTCCGGACCCTTCATTCGCCGGCCGGTAGCGACCATGTTGCTGAGCCTGGCGATCGTGCTGCTGGGTGGCGTGAGCTTCGGTTTGCTACCGGTGGCGCCGCTGCCACAGATGGATTTCCCGGTGATCGTGGTTCAGGCCAGCCTGCCCGGTGCCAGCCCGGAAGTCATGGCTTCAACGGTGGCGACGCCGCTGGAACGCTCCTTCGGCGCCATTGCCGGGGTCAACACCATGAGCAGCCGTTCCAGCCAGGGCTCGACCCGGGTGATCCTGCAATTTGACCTCGATCGCGACATCAACGGCGCGGCGCGGGAAGTCCAGGCGGCGATCAACGCCTCGCGCAACCTGCTGCCCAGCGGTATGCGCAGCATGCCGACCTACAAAAAGGTCAACCCGTCCCAGGCACCGATCATGGTGTTGTCGCTGACCTCGGATGTGCTGCAAAAGGGCCAGCTCTACGATTTGGCCTCGACCATCTTGTCGCAAAGCCTGTCTCAGGTGCCGGGTGTTGGTGAAGTGCAGATCGGCGGCAGTTCGCTGCCGGCAGTGCGCATCGAGCTGGAGCCGCAGTTGCTCAACCAGTACGGCGTGGCACTGGACGATGTGCGGAACACCATCGCTAACGCTAACGTGCGCCGACCCAAAGGCTCGGTCGAAGACGACCAACGCATGTGGCAGGTGCAGGCTAACGACCAACTAGAGAAAGCCAAGGATTATGAACCGCTGATCATCCGTTACCAGAACGGCTCGACGTTGCGCCTGAGTGACGTGGCGAAGGTTAGCGATAGCGTTGAAGACCGCTACAACAGCGGCTTTTTCAACGATGACGCGGCGGTGCTGCTGGTGATTAACCGGCAGGCCGGGGCCAACATCATCGAAACGGTCAACGAGATCAAGGCTCAGCTGCCGGCGTTGCAGGCGGTGTTGCCGGCCAGCGTCAAACTGAACCTGGCCATGGACCGCTCACCGGTGATCAAGGCCACCTTGCACGAAGCGGAAATGACCCTGTTGATTGCCGTGTCGCTGGTGATTCTGGTGGTGTTTCTGTTTCTTGGGAACTTCCGCGCCTCGTTGATCCCGACATTGGCGGTGCCGGTGTCGCTGGTCGGCACTTTCGCCATCATGTACCTCTATGGATTTTCCCTGAACAACCTGTCGCTGATGGCGCTGATTCTCGCCACCGGGCTGGTGGTGGACGACGCCATCGTGGTGCTGGAGAACATCTCCCGGCATATCGACGAAGGTGTGTCGCCGATGAAGGCGGCGTATAGGGGGGCTCAGGAGGTGGGGTTCACGCTGCTGTCGATGAACGTCTCGCTGGTGGCGGTGTTTCTCTCGATCCTGTTTATGGGCGGGATCATCGAGAGTCTGTTTCGCGAGTTTTCCATCACCCTGGCAGCGTCCATTGTGGTCTCGCTGGTGGTCTCGCTGACCCTGACACCGATGCTCTGCGCGCGCTGGCTAAAGCCCCACATCCCCGGCCAGGAAAATCGCTTGCAACGCTGGAGCCAGCGGGCCAATGAGTGGATGGTCAGCGGCTATGCGCGCAGCCTGGATTGGGTATTGCGTCATCGACGGCTGACCTTGCTCAGCCTGCTGATCACCATCGGAGTTAACGTCGCGCTGTATGTGGTGGTGCCCAAAACCTTCCTGCCGCAACAGGACACCGGTCAGCTGATCGGGTTTGTGCGCGGCGATGACGGGCTATCGTTCAATGTGATGCAGCCGAAGATGGAAATTTTCCGTCGCGCGGTATTGGCCGACCCGGCGGTAGAAAGCGTCGCCGGCTTTATTGGCGGCAACAACGGTACCAACAACGCCTTCATGCTGGTGCGTCTGAAACCGATCAAGGAACGCCAGATTTCCGCGCAGATAGTCATCGAGCGCCTGCGCAAGGCGGTACCCAAGGTGCCGGGCGCGCGATTGATGCTTATGGCCGACCAGGATCTGCAATTTGGTGGTGGTCGCGAGCAGACCACTTCGCAATACTCCTACATCTTGCAAAGTGGCGATCTGGGCGCATTGCGCGAGTGGTACCCGAAAGTCGTCACCGCACTCAAAGCCTTGCCCGAGCTGACTGCCATCGACGCCCGCGAAGGGCGGGGCGCCCAACAGGTGACGCTGGTGGTCGATCGCGATCAGGCCAAGCGCCTTGGCGTCGACATGAACATGGTCACGGCGGTGCTGAACAACGCCTACAGCCAGCGGCAGATTTCCACCATCTATGACAGCCTCAACCAGTATCAGGTGGTGATGGAGGTCAATCCGAAATACGCTCAGGACCCGATTACTCTGAATCAGGTACAGGTGATCACCGCCGCTGGCCAGCGCATCCCGCTGTCGGGTATCGCCCATTACGAAAACAGCCTGGAAAACGACCGGGTCAGCCATGAAGGGCAGTTTGCGTCTGAAAGCATTGCCTTCGACATGGCCGATGGCGTCACCGTCGAGCAGGGTACTGCGGCCATCGAACGGGCTATCGCCAAGGTCGGGTTGCCGGAAGAGGTGATCGCCAAGATGGCCGGCACCGCGGACGCCTTCGCCGCGACGCAAAAGAGCCAGCCATGGATGATTCTCGGCGCGCTGGTGGCGGTGTACCTGGTGCTGGGGGTGCTCTATGAGAGCTACATTCACCCGCTGACCATTCTTTCAACCCTGCCGTCGGCCGGGGTCGGCGCGCTGTTGTCGATCTACGCGTTCGGCGGTGAATTCAGCCTGATCTCGTTACTCGGGCTGTTCTTGCTGATCGGCGTGGTGAAGAAAAACGCGATCCTGATGATCGACCTGGCGCTGCAGTTTGAGCGTCAGCGGGGGATGGCGCCGCTAGAGTCGATCCGCAGCGCCTGCCTGTTGCGGCTGCGGCCCATTCTGATGACCACTCTGGCGGCGATTCTCGGTGCCTTGCCGTTGTTGTTGAGCACCGCCGAGGGCGCAGAAATGCGTCAGCCGCTGGGCCTGACGATTATCGGCGGGCTGATTTTCAGCCAGGTTCTGACGCTTTACACCACTCCGGTGGTTTACCTCTATCTCGACCGTCTACGCCATCGCTTCAACCTGTGGCGTGGGATACGTACCGATGCTGCTCTGGAAACTCCGCTATGACTGACCGTTCGCCTCCCAAAGCCCCCGTGCTGTCCGCCCAAAGTCTGGTCATGGCCCGCGGTTCGCGTCTGCTCAGCCTGACCTTGTGTGGGCTTATGCTCAGCGCCTGTGCAATCGGCCCGGATTACCATCGGCCGGAACTGAGTGCTCCAGCCCAATACAAAGAGGCCCAGGGCTGGCGTCAGGCCAATCCCAGCGATTCCCTGGCCCGTGGTGCCTGGTGGGAGCTATACGGTGATCAGCAACTCGACGGTCTGATCGAGAAGCTCAACAGCGCCAACCAGACCGTCGCCCAATCGGAAGCTCAGTACCGTCAGGCCCAGGCCTTGGTCCGCAGCGCGCAAGGTTCGTTCTTTCCCAGTGCGAACCTGAGCGCCGGGAAAACCCGTTCCAGTCAGGGCACGGGCAGCAGTAGTTCGAGCTTGACCAGCTCCAGCAGCGGCATTCGCGATACCTACAACACCCAATTGGGCGTTAGTTGGGAGGCGGATGTCTGGGGCAAATTGCGTCGTGGCCTGGAAGCCAACGAGGCCAGCGCCGAGGCCAGCTTCGCGGATCTGGCGGCGATGCGCCTGAGCCAACAGTCGCAATTGGTGCAGAACTACCTGCAACTGCGGGTGATCGATCAGCAGAAGCGTCTATTGGAAGCGACGGTCGAGACTTATCAGCGTTCCCTGACAATGACCGAAAACCAATACCGCGCTGGCGTATCCGGCAAAGATGCGGTCGCCCAGGCGCAAACGCAGCTCAAGAGTACCCAGGCCGACCTCATCGACCTGATCTGGCAACGCGCGCAACTGGAAAACGCCATCGCGGTGCTGACGGGTGTGCCGCCGGCTGAGTTCAGTCTGGCGCAAACCCAGGACATCCCGGCGTTGCCGCAGATTCCCTTGAGCCTGCCGTCGCAGCTGCTTGAGCGCCGTCCCGACATCGCTTCGGCCGAGCGCTCGGTGATCGCCGCCAACGCCAACATCGGCGTGGCTGAAGCCGCCTACTACCCAGACCTGACGCTGAGCCTGAGCGGCGGTTACAGCAGCAGTACCTTCGCTAACTGGGTGAGCCTGCCAAACCGCTTCTGGTCGGTGGGACCGAAACTGGCCATGACGCTATTCGACGGCGGCCAGCGCTCGGCGGAGGTTGATCGCACTGAAGCGGTGTATGACCAGACCGTTGCCAAATACCGGCAGACTGTGCTCGACGGTTTCCGCGAAGTGGAAAACTTCCTGGTGCAGCTCAAGGCACTGGAAGACGAAGCGGCGGTGCGTCAGCAAGCCCTGGAGTCGGCCCGCGAATCCTTGCGTCTGACCCAGAATCAGTACAAAGCCGGGTTGATCGCCTACCTCGATGTGGTGGTGGTCCAGGCCACTGCCCTGAGCAACGAACGTAGCGTGCTGACCCTGCAGCAAAGCCGTTTGATCGCCAGCGTACAACTGATCGCTGCGCTGGGCGGTGGTTGGGATGGGCAGTTGCAGGTGAGTGAGAAAGAGTAGGGGATAAAGATACAGGCAGGTTTTGTAGCAGCTGGCGAAGCCTGCGTTCGAGTGCGAAGTGCTCGTGAATGAGCCTCTGCGATCAGCCTGCGGAATCTTGGTGTTTAATTTACGTCCGCTACGCGGCCGAACGCAGGCTTCGCCAGCTGCTACATAAGCGGACTATCGACTAATGGCATATTGATACTTTTTCTCAGTGCGTTATTTCGCGCAATCGGTACAATCCGCCACTTTGCCCCGAGCATGGATGCAGTTCGGCTCACTGGTCTCGAGAAGCCCCATGCTCATCGGTAGTTATTCCCCCGTCCTGGTTTTGGTTTCCCTTTGTGTAGCGATTCTCGCTTCCTATACCGCACTCGACCTTACCGGGCGTATCGCCACTGCTAAAGGCCGGGCGGTTCATCTGTGGACGGCTGGCGGTGCGCTGGCCATGGGCGTGGGTGTCTGGTCGATGCACTTTATCGGCATGCTGGCCGTCACATTGCCGATTGACCTCGGTTATGACGTCATGATCACTTTGTTATCCCTGCTGATCGCCATCCTGTCCTGTGGTTTTGCCCTGTGGCTGGTCAGTCAACCGCGCTTGCCGGGCTGGCAGTTGGCTTTCGGAGCCTTGATCATGGGCGCGGGGATCAGCGCCATGCATTACACCGGCATGGCCGCCATGCGCATGCAGCCGGGTATCGATTACGACCCGACATTGTTCAGCGCTTCCTTGTTGTTCAGCGTCGCGGCCTCTGCCGCGGCGCTGTGGATTGCCTTCCGGCTGCGCCAGGACACGCCTTACGTCAGATTGGCCCGTGGCGGTGCGGCGGTCATCATGGGCATCGCCATTGTCGGTATGCATTACACCGGTATGGCCGCCGCGCGTTTCGCCGACGGCAGCTTTTGTGGCGCGGCGATCGATGGCCTGAGCGGTAAGGGCCTGGACAACCTGGTGCTGGTCACGACCCTGGCGGTGTTGTGCATTGCCTTGCTGACCTCCATCCTCGATGCGCGCCTGGAAGCCCGCACTGCCGATCTGGCCGATTCGTTGACCCAGGCCAATCAGGAACTCACCCAACTGGCCCTGCACGACACCTTGACCGGATTGCCGAACCGGGTGCTGCTGGCCGACCGGATTGATCAGGCGATGAGTCTGGTGCAGGAACAGGGTGGTTGTTTTGCGCTGATGTTCATCGATCTGGACGGTTTCAAACCGGTTAATGATGCCTTTGGGCATCACATGGGCGACCAGTTGCTGCGTGAAGTCGGTCTGCGCTTGCGCGAGGATTTGCGCAGCCAGGACACGCTGGCGCGCATCGGTGGTGACGAATTCGTGTTGCTGGTGCAGCTCGGCGAACCGGACGATGCCCTGCGCTTGGCGGCCCGTCAGGTTGGGCTACTCTCGCGCTCGTTTCGGGTTGCTGAGCATGACTTGCAAATATCCGCCAGCATCGGCATCGCCCTTTACCCCGGTAATGGTGAGACTGCACAAGAATTGCTGATGAACGCCGACGCGGCGATGTATCACGCCAAAGGTACTGGCAAAAACGGCTACCGTTTCTTCGATGCCTCGATGAACACCAACGCCCGTAAACATCTGCAATTGCTGCAAGACTTGCGCGCTGCTGTCGAGCACGAGCAATTCAGTCTGTATTACCAACCCAAGTTCGATGCCAGCAACGGCCAGCCAGTAGGTGCCGAGGCCTTGCTACGCTGGGAACATCCGCAACACGGCATGCTATTGCCGGACAAATTTATCGAACTGGCGGAAAAGACCGGTTTGATCATCCCGATAGGCGAGTGGGTATTGAACGAAGCCTGCCGCCAGATGCGAGAGTGGTACGTGCAGGGTTACACCGATTGGCGTATCGCAGTGAACCTGTCGGCCTTGCAGTTTTGTCATGCGGAGCTGGTGAAAAGCGTCGCCGGCGCCTTGGCGCGGCACCACTTGCCAGCCAACAGTCTGACCCTGGAAATCACTGAAACCACCGCTATGAGCGACGCGGATGCGAGCATGACGGTGCTCCAGGAACTCTCGGAAATGGGTGTCGATTTGTCCATTGATGACTTTGGCACCGGTTATTCGAGTCTGATGTACCTCAAGCGTTTGCCGGCCAACGAATTGAAGATCGACCGTGGTTTTGTCCGCGATCTGGAACATGATAGCGATGACGCCGCCATCGTCTCAGCGATCGTCGCCCTCGGTCAGGCGTTGGGGCTGCGGATCGTCGCAGAAGGCGTGGAGACCGACGTTCAGCAGAACTTCCTGACCCAGTTGGGTTGCGATTCGCTGCAAGGTTATCTGCTCGGGCATCCACTGCCCGCGGAGCGCTTTATGGCTGAGATCCATAGCGCGGAGCAACTCGCGGTAAGTTGAACCGCGTTGTGCTTGACTTGAGCCCATGCAAAAGCACTCGCTGGCAGGTATTGTGCGACCAATGCTTAAGGTCTGAATAGGGAGAGCAAGCATGGACAAAGTCATGGTCATCACTGGTGGCAGCCGCGGTATCGGCGCGGCCACCGCGCTGCTGGCAGCGCAGCAGGGTTATCGAATCTGTATCAATTACCAGGCGGACGAGCAGGCCGCCCAGCACGTACTCGAGCAAGTTCGCGATCTGGGCGCCCAGGCGATTGCCGTGCGCGCCGATGTCAGTATCGAAGACGAAGTCATCGGCTTGTTCCATCGGGTCGATACCGAACTGGGCCGAGTGACGGCACTGGTCAACAACGCGGGCACCGTCGGGCACAAGTCCCGGGTCGATGAAATGTCCGAGTTTCGCATTCTCAAAGTCATGAAAACCAACGTGCTGGGGCCGATTCTTTGCGCCAAGCACGCGGTATTGCGCATGTCGCCCAAACACGGCGGCCAGGGCGGCAGTATCGTCAACGTCTCCTCTGTTGCTTCGCGCCTGGGTTCACCGGGTGAATACGTCGATTACGCGGCCTCCAAAGGTGCGCTGGATACCTTCACTATTGGTCTGTCCAAAGAAGTGGCAGGCGAGGGGATCCGCGTCAATTCGGTGCGCCCGGGTTACATCTACACCGATTTCCACGCCCTGAGCGGCGACCCGGACCGGGTCAGCAAACTCGAACCCGGCATCCCCATGGCCCGCGGCGGCCGTCCTGAGGAAGTGGCCGAAGCGATTATCTGGTTGCTGTCGGACAAGGCGTCGTATGCGACCGGGACTTTTGTGGATTTGGGGGGCGGGCGTTAATTCTTCAGAGCTACATCGTCTGTTCAGCCGTCATCGCGAGCAGGCTCGCTCCCACAGTTGATCTGCATATGGCCACTATGGTGTGAACAACGCAGATCCAATGTGGGAGCGAGCCTGCTCGCGATGGCGATGCCCCAGACGACATCGAACCCTCAGAACGACCGCACAATTCTGCCCAACGTCTCCATCGCCTTCTCGGCGTCCTCGTTCCAGGGGCTGCCGTAATTCAATCGAATACAATTCCTGAACCGCTGGGTCGGCGAGAAGATCGGCCCCGGTGCAATGCTGATGCCTTGGGCCAGGGCCATCTGAAACAGCTTCAACGAGTCCATTTGCGCCGGCAGTTCCAGCCACAGAAAGTAGCCGCCTGCCGGTTGGCTGACGCGGGTTTGCGCCGGGAAGTAGCGGGCGATGGCTGCGAGCATGGCGCTTTGCTGTTCTTCCAGGGCGTAGCGTAGTTTGCGCAGATGACGGTCGTAGCCGCCGTGTTGCAGGTAGTCGGCGATGGCGGCCTGGGCGGGCATTGAGGCGCAGAGCGAGGTCATGAGTTTCAGACGCTCGATTTTTTGCGCATAGCGCCCGGCGGCGACCCAGCCGATGCGGTAACCAGGTGCCAGGCTTTTGGCGAACGAGCCGCAGTGCATCACCAGACCTTCAGTGTCGAAGGACTTGGCCGGTTTCGGCGCCTGTTGGCCGTAATAGAGTTCGGCGTAGACGTCGTCCTCGATCAGCGGCACTTGATGAGTGCGCAATAGCTCCACCAGTTCCTGTTTCTTGGCCTCGGGCATCGTTGCGCCCATGGGGTTCTGGAAGCTGGTCATGCACCAGCAGGCTTTGATCGGGTGTCGCTCGAGGGTTTGCGCCAGGACTCCAAGGTCGATGCCATCTCGTGGGTGCACGGGGATTTCCACGGCTTTGAGCTTCAGTCGTTCCAGCACTTGCAGGCTGGCATAAAACGCCGGGGCTTCGATGGCCACCAGGTCACCGGGTTCGGTCACCGCTTGCAGGCACAGGTTCAGGGCCTCGAGGGCGCCGTTGGTGATCAATAACTCTTCCATGGGCAGCATCAAGCCGCCGACCATGTAGCGCAGGGCAATTTGCCGACGCAATTGCGGGTTACCCGGCGACATGTCGGTGACCACCATTCGCGGGTCCATTTCGCGGCTGGCGCTAGCCAATGACCGGGCCAGACGTTGTAGCGGGAACAGGGTCGGGCTGGGGAAGGCCGACCCAAAGGGCACGGTGTTCGGGTCCTTGATCGAGTCGAGCACCGAGAACACCAGTTCGCTGACGTCGACTTCGGTGGATTCGTTGACCTGGCTGCTGATCACCGGCTCCGAGAATGGGCTCGGCGCGTGGGTGTTGACGAAGTAGCCGGAGCGCGGCCGGGCACGGATCAAGCCGCGACGCTCCAGCAGGTAATACGCCTGGAACACCGTGGACGGGCTGACCCCGTAGGTCTGGCTGGCGTAACGCACCGACGGCACGCGCTGGCCAGGGCCGAGCACCCCGGAGCGGATCAGTTCAGCGATGTCGTCAGCGAATTTTTCGTAGCGTTTCATCGAAAAGCCTTGTTGCTAGGTTTTGTGTTGGGTGTCAGGGGTATCGCCCCCTCACCCTAACCCTCTCCCCAGAGGGGCGAGGGGACTGATAGGGGGATATTTAAGGTTTACTGCGACTTGAAAAATCTGCTTTGAATCCATAATCGACCCGGTGTTTCAGGTCGCCGTAAATCGATAGACACTTCGGTCAGTCCCCTCTACCCCCTGGGGAGAGGGTTAGGGTGAGGGGAGGATTCTAAAGGTTCATCGATTCAACGGCGCAACAAACCGGCTCTTCGCCACGCTATAAATGTCTGGCTCGTCGCTGTCAGTGATTTTGAAGCTGATCTTCTGCGAGCTGCTGCTTGGCTTGTCGGTGGTCATCGCCACTGACACCGGCACATCAACAATTTCTCCTGGCGCCAGGCTCAGCTCGGTCTTGCCCTGCAACTGGAAGCCGTCACCGTCCACCAAGGACAAACGGTAGTCCTGCCGCTGCTGGGTCTTGTTGATGACCTTCAGGCTGTAGATGTTCTCGATCTGGCCCAGACTGTTTTCCCGGAACAGGCCACGGTCCTTGCTCACATCCAGCGAGACCATCGGCCGTTCCACCAAGGCCAGCGCCAACGCGCCGATCATCACCAGCAGCACCGCGCTGTAGCCGATCAGTCGTGGGCGCAGCAGGTGAGTCTTGCCACCCTGCAGTTCATGCTCGGAGGTATAGCTGATCAGGCCACGGGCGTAGCCCATTTTGTCCATGATCGAATCGCAGGCGTCGATACAGGCTGCGCAACCGATGCATTCCATCTGCAGGCCGTCGCGGATGTCGATGCCGGTCGGGCAGACCTGCACGCACAAATGACAGTCGATGCAATCGCCCAGACCCACTTCGGCAGGTTTCGCATCACGTTTGCGCGGGCCACGGTTTTCGCCACGGGCGACATCGTAGGAGATGGTCAGGGTGTCTTTGTCGAACATCACACTCTGGAACCGCGCATACGGGCACATGTGCATGCACACGGCTTCGCGCAGCCAGCCGGCGTTGATGTAGGTCGCACCGGTGAAAAACACCACCCAGAACAGGCTGACACCGGCCATTTGAAAGGTCAGCAGCTCATTGGCCAGCGGCCGGATTGGCGTGAAGTACCCGACAAAGGTCAACCCGGTGATCAGGCTGATGGCCAGCCACATCGTGTGCTTGGCCGAACGGCGCATCAGTTTGTTCAGACTCCAGGGCGCGGCCTGCAGCTTGATACGCTGATTGCGCTCGCCTTCGGTGACCTTTTCGCACCACATGAACAGCCAGGTAAAGGAACTCTGAGGGCAGGTGTAGCCGCACCAGACCCTACCGGCGAATACAGTGATCGCGAACAGGCCGAAGGCGCAGATGATCAGCAGCGCCGAGAGCAGAATGAAATCCTGCGGCCAGAACGTCGCGCCGAAGATGTGGAACTTGCTTTCCGACAGGTCCCAGAGCACCGCCTGACGGCCGCCCCAGTTCAACCACACGGTGCCGAAGAACGCCAGAAACAAAAAGCCTGCGCCGCTCAATCTCAAGTTACGGAACAAACCGGTAAAGCTGCGCGTATGGATCAGGTTGTCGCTGGATTTGGCCTTCATCTGTGGACGCGAAGGCTCGAATGTTTCTACTAATCGGACGGGGATTCTATCGCTCATGGTCTTTCGCTCATCAGCCTCCATCAGGCCGATGCACTATGACCAGTGATCTGTTTGCATAACAGACTCAGGTATTGGAATAAAAAGCGGATCAGATGAGCTCCCGGCGCTTGCCTGCGACAAGTTGCTGCACCCTCGGCGGCCCCGTCACAGCGAGACGCCAGCGCCTAACCCAGACCCTGAGCGCTGTCTGTGATCTGCATCAGTCAAATCACCGAACCACTGTCGGTGACCTTCAAATGCTTGCACGCCAATGCTCTGCAAATTTCCATGTTTCTTGCGTAGGCCCGGACGAAAAATTCCAGGCACGGTATGATAACCGTTTGCCTATAAACGGTGTCCTGTCTTTCATGGGGCTCGTTCAGGTTCATGGAGCGGTGACACTACTTCCTTAAGGAATATCTCTCTGTCTTGATGCATCTGCAAATGGGTCTTTCCAGCCGCATACTCCAAGCCAGCCAGCCCCATCTTGAGTGCGAGACCAGGATTGCGTGCAACATGACTAATGACCTCTGCCAAGCTAGATGAATTCCCCGTTTCAAAAGTAAAAGCGTTATCTTTATTCGTAATATCCTTTATTCCAGAAGTGTCTGATCCTATGACAGGAATACCTTGGCTAAACGCGTCAAAAATAATTCTAGGCTGCTCCTGCTTTAGAGTAGGAATTAATACCCAATCATATTGGGCAAGTACCTCAAAAAATTCTTTCCCGTAATCAACAGGGTTTTGGTATTTGACATTGATACTCCCATGGCTATTGCTTGCAAAGCGCTGGCATTTCCCCTTTAACTCACCGGCGCCCATGATGGTTATACTTATATTGATATCGGAAAATTGCAATTTTTCTATGGCGGCGAGTACAACAAAAACGCCTTTATCTATTACGAGGCGTGATGGAAATAATATCTTTACTGCATTATCACTCCTGTTTTGAAACCTGCGCTCAACAACTCCTGGACTTACAGCATCGCTTTTATCTACCCAAGTTGCAGGATTTATCAATGTTCGCCTTTTGTCATCTCCCAAAAAATATTCCCTGTAAAATGATTGGGTGAATATTCTTGCATTGGCTGCCCTTAAGCAGCGTGTTAACAGAATTTTATGAGCGTAATGTTCGATTATTTTTCTAATCGTTTTATGCTCGCCCTGGCCAAGCATCCAGAAAGAAGACTCTATAACGATAACCCATTGAAAAGATATAAACGGCTTAAGTGGTAACAAATAAAAAGACAAAGGAAATGCCCATCCTGCACCTCCAGAATGAACAATTTTTGCTTTCGTGCATGCTTTTCTTACTACGCTGAAGTTTGGGAGTAAGTTTTTTAAGGTGGAGTTAAGTCCATGATCTTTTTTTAATTCAAAAACCCACTTGATTCCCAGGTTGGTAATGTCTTTTAGTCCTTCGGGGTTCTTGCTTTTTTCAACGGGACAACAAATTCCGAAGTTTTCTATGTAGTCTAAATGTAGTTTTAAATCCTTTGCCCACAGAGGGTCGGTAAATAGTTTGCCACTGTCATCTTTTATTATCGGTATTCTAGTAAATAGGATGTACGGTTCATTTATCATATGCTCCTCCCTTTGAACCTCTAACTACTCTAAAGCGCGGTATCAGGGAACACGCCTCTGTGCCAGCTGGGTGAACCTTTTGCATGTTGTAATTAGCTTAGTAGCGCTGCTGGCGTTCTGCCGGCACTTAGGGGGATTTTTTTAAGATCCCTACAGGGCGTTCTCATTTGAGGTAAGTCGAGTCGTTCGTTGCTGCACCCCTGGCGAGCCCGTTACAGCGAGACGCCAACCCCTAACGCAGACGCTTGACGCTGTTTGTGATCTGGATCAGTCAAATCAGGCTGAAATATATGAAGGTGACGCTGGCCGAAACGTAACTGTAGGATCAAGTACGTAATTTCTTTTTTTATGTGCGTTACATCCTGAAGCAGGCTTGTTTTTTTCAAGGAAAGGCGACGAACGGTAGCCTCAATTGACAAAAAAACTGCCACTTCAAGAAGCCACCTCAAGCACGCCTGCCGGGATCTATAACTACTCTTGCATCAAGCCTTGACCGGCGGTTCGCCGCTCGGAGGGTCTCCCACTGGCGCCTGAATGCCGGGTGGTATCGGGTCCTGCTCCGGAATAGGTGCAGGGTCGGGCGGTGGCAGGGTCGGCTCATCAATATTGGGATCAGGCGTTTCAGCTGGAATTGGAATACCCATTAACGTGGCCTCGATTCTGCTTGTTGTTGACAGGAGTAAAGCGGTTGACCGTCGACGCGGGACTTTGACTCCCGATTGTTTGCCGAGGTACGCCGCAGGTAAATTCGTCTGAACTTTCCGTTGGTTTTTTGGCTCGGAACCTAAGTGAGTTCATTCAGAGACAGACGAGCGCATGTGAGATACGACCAGGCACAAGCCAGGCACAAGAGCGTCCATGGGGCGTAAGGAGAGATGCTCGATGATTGCTGAAAAACCGACAGAGCTTGAGCACAACCCGAAATTACCCTTGTCGCAGGCGTTGTTATTGCCGCGAATTGCGATCGAGAGCACCCAGCCTGTCATCGATGGTGGTCAGTTTGCGGTCAAAGCCGTGGTGGGCCAGCCCGTGACGGTTACCAGCAAGGTGTTCGCCGACGGCCATGACAAGCTGGCCGTCAAGATCCGCTGGCGTGGGTCGGCTGATTGCGTCTGGCAAAGCCAGGACATGACCGACTTGGGTAACAACGGCTGGCAAGGGCAGTTCACGTTGGACAGGCAAGGTCTCTATGTGTTTTGCATCGAAGCCTGGATTGATCAGTTCGCCAGTTTTTGTTATGAGCTGGGCAAGAAACACATGGCTGGCGTGCCGGTCAGCCTGGAGTTGCAGGAAGGGCGCAACCTGGTGAGGCAAGCGCTCGAACGTAGTGAAGGCGTGTTGAGTGAGCAGTTGAACGCGTTGCACCATGAACTGTCCGGTTTGCTTGAAACCGAACAGGTCGCGTTGTTTCTGCACCAACGCAGCGCTGAACTGATGGCCCAGACCGATCATCGTGCCTTCCTCAGTATCAGCCCCGAATACCCGCTGGACGTCGAACGTGAGCTGGCGCAGTTCGCCAGTTGGTATGAGCTGTTTCCGCGCTCGATCACCGATGACCCGGCGCGCCATGGCACCTTTAATGATGTGCATTCGCGATTGCCGATGCTCCATGACATGGGCTTCGACGTTCTGTACTTCCCGCCGATCCACCCGATTGGCCGCAGCTACCGCAAAGGTCCGAACAATTCTTTGACGGCCGGTCCTGATGATCCGGGCAGCCCCTATGCCATCGGTAGCGCCGAGGGTGGGCATGAGGCGATTCACTCTGAATTGGGCACCCGTGAAGATTTCCACCGGCTGGTGGCCGCTGCCGCTGAGCATGGGCTGGAAATCGCCCTGGACTTCGCCATTCAGTGTTCCCAGGATCACCCGTGGCTTGAGCAGCATCCGGGCTGGTTCAACTGGCGGCCGGACGGCACCATCAAATACGCCGAGAATCCGCCGAAGAAGTATCAGGACATCGTCAACGTCGACTTCTATGCCGCCGAGGCGATTCCCAGCCTTTGGCTCGAACTGCGAGATGTCGTCGTCGGTTGGGTCGAGGAGGGGGTGAAGATCTTTCGGGTCGATAACCCACACACCAAACCTTTGCCATTCTGGCAATGGATGATCGCCGATGTACGGGCGGTCTATCCCGACGTGATTTTTCTCGCCGAGGCTTTTACCACGCCAGCGATGATGGCGCGCCTCGGCAAGGTCGGCTATTCCCAGAGCTACACCTATTTCACCTGGCGCAATACCAAGGCTGAGCTGGCGACGTATCTCACCGAGCTGAACGAGTCGCCGTGGCGCGAGTGTTTCCGGCCGAATTTCTTCGTCAATACCCCGGACATCAACCCGGGTTTTCTGCATGAGTCCGGTCGTGCCGGATTCTTGATCCGTGCCGCGCTGGCGACCATGGGCTCGGGGTTGTGGGGCATGTACTCGGGCTTCGAGCTGTGTGAAGCCGCGCCAGTGCCGGGCAAGGAGGAGTACCTGGACTCGGAGAAGTATCAGATCCGCCCACGGGACTTCAACGCGCCGGGCAACATCATTGCCGAGATTGCCCAGCTCAACCGCATTCGCCGACAGAACCCGGCGCTGCACACTCATCTGGGGCTTACGGTCTACAACGCCTGGAACGACAACATTCTGTATTTCGGCAAACGGAGCGCCGATGGCAGCAATTTCATTCTGGTGGCGGTCAGCCTTGATCCTTTCAATGCGCAAGAGGCGAATTTCGAATTGCCGCTGTGGGAGATGGGCTTGCCCGACAACGCTGCCACCCAGGGCGAGGACTTGATGAGCGGCCATCGCTGGACCTGGTACGGAAAAAATCAGTGGATGCGGATCGAACCGTGGCACCAGCCGTTCGGGATCTGGCGGATAACCAAGAGCTAAAGGCCGACACAGAGCCCTGTGGGAGCGAGCCTGCTCGCGAAAGCTCTTAGTCAACTGACAGACCGCCTTCGCGAGCAGGCTCGCTCCCACATTAGGCGCCGTCACCGCACTTAAAGAGGAGTTTCCAATGGCGAAGAAGCCCAGGTCAGCCGCCTTTATCAATGATCCGCTCTGGTACAAGGACGCGGTGATCTATCAAGTTCACGTAAAGTCATTTTTCGACTCCAATAACGATGGAATCGGCGACTTTCCTGGTCTTATCTCCAAACTTGATTACATTGCCGATCTGGGTGTGAACACCATCTGGTTGCTGCCGTTCTACCCGTCGCCGCGGCGCGACGATGGTTACGACATTGCCGAGTACCGGGGCGTTCACGCCGACTATGGGACCATGGCCGACGCCAGGCGCTTTATCGCCGAGGCTCACCAGCGTGGGCTGCGTGTCATCACCGAGCTGGTCATCAACCACACCTCCGACCAACACCCGTGGTTTCAGCGCGCGCGCAAAGCCAAGCCCGGATCGGCAGCGCGGGACTTCTATGTATGGTCCGATGACGATCAGAAATACGATGGCACACGGATCATTTTTCTCGACACCGAAAAATCCAACTGGACCTGGGACCCGGTAGCCGGTCAGTACTTCTGGCACCGTTTCTATTCTCACCAACCGGACCTGAATTTCGACAACCCGCAAGTCATGAAAGCCGTGCTCTCGGTGATGCGCTACTGGCTGGACATGGGCATCGACGGCTTGCGGCTGGATGCGATTCCCTACCTGATCGAACGCGACGGCACCAACAACGAGAACCTGCCGGAGACCCATCAGGTGCTCAAGCAGATCCGTGCCGAGATCGATGCCAATTACCCGGACCGCATGCTGCTGGCCGAAGCCAACCAGTGGCCGGAAGACACTCAGCTGTACTTCGGTGATACGAAAGGCGGTGCTTCCAAGGGGGAGAGTGGCGACGAGTGCCACATGGCCTTTCACTTCCCGTTGATGCCGCGCATGTACATGGCACTGGCCCAGGAAGATCGCTTTCCGATCACCGACATCCTGCGTCAGACCCCGGAGATTCCCGCCAACTGCCAATGGGCGATTTTCCTGCGCAATCATGATGAGCTGACCCTGGAAATGGTCACCGACAAAGAGCGCGATTACCTGTGGAATTACTACGCGGCCGACCGTCGGGCGCGGATCAACCTGGGGATTCGTCGGCGCTTGGCACCGCTGATGGAACGCGACCGCCGCCGGATCGAGTTGCTTAACAGTCTGCTGCTGTCGATGCCAGGCACGCCGACCCTGTATTACGGCGATGAAATCGGCATGGGCGACAATATCTACCTCGGAGACCGCGACGGTGTGCGCACACCGATGCAATGGTCGATCGACCGTAACGGCGGTTTCTCCCGCGCCGACCCGGCCAGCCTGGTGCTGCCACCGATCATGGACCCGCTCTACGGCTATCTGTCGGTGAACGTCGAGACTCAGGCCGGCGATCCGCATTCACTGCTGAACTGGAACCGGCGGATGCTGGCGGTGCGTAAACAGTCGAAGGCGTTCGGTCGCGGCACGCTGAAGATGCTCTCGCCAAGTAATCGACGGATTTTGGCCTATACCCGGGAATACACAGGAGCCGACGGCAAGCACGAAATCATCCTCTGTGTGGCCAACGTGTCCCGCAGCGCTCAGGCAGCCGAACTGGACCTGTCGGCGTTCGTCGGGATGGTGCCGGTGGAGATGCTCGGTGGGAATGCTTTTCCACCGATAGGTCAGCTGACCTTTTTGCTGACCCTGGCGCCGTACGGTTTCTATTGGTTCGTGCTGGCGGCGGAAAATCAAATGCCGAGCTGGCACGTGGAACCGGCGAAAAGCATGCCGGACTTCACCACCCTGGTCCTGAAAAAACGCCTCGAAGAGTTGCTTGAAGCTCCGTCGCGCACCACCCTGGAGCAAACCTCACTGCCGGCCTGGCTGCCCAAACGGCGCTGGTTCGCGGGCAAGGACTCGGCCATCGAACAGGTACATATCGCCTACGGCGTGCGCTTTGGTGACCCGCAGCATCCGGTACTGCTCAGCGAGATCGAGGTCACCAGTGATGGGCAGACGAGTCGCTATCAGTTGCCATTCGGTTTGTTGGCCGAGGATCAGTTCAGCGCAGCCTTGCCGCAGCAGCTTGCACTGGCGCGGGTCCGGCGCGGACGGCAGGTTGGCCTGATCACCGATGCCTACAGCCTCGATACCTTTGTTCGTGCGGTTTTGCAGGCCATTCAGACCCAAAGCGTCGTGCCGTCAACCGACGGCGAGATCCGTTTCGAGCCCACCGCCGAACTGATCAAACTCGGTCTGAACCAGGAATCTGAAGTGCGTTACTTGTCGGCCGAGCAGTCCAACAGTTCAGTGGTCGTCGGTGGCAGTCTGGTGTTGAAACTGATCCGCAAAGTCAGCGCCGGCGTTCATCCGGAACTGGAGATGGGCGCTTATTTGACCTCGGCAGGCTTCACTAATATCTCACCGCTGCTCGGCTCGGTGATTCGCCGTGACGAGCAGGGGCAGGACAATCTGCTGATGATCGCCCAGGGTTACCTGAGCAATCAGGGCGACGCTTGGGAGTGGACGCAGAACAACCTTGAACGGGCGATTCGCGATGAATTGGCCGAAGCCATTTCCGAGCAGGAACAGCATTACAACGCCCTGACGGAATTGAAAGATTTCGCCGGTATGCTGGGGCAGCGGCTGGGCGAGATGCATCAGGTATTGGCCGCGCCGACTGACAATCCTGATTTCAGCGCGCAACCGAGTACGCTCAAGGATGTACAGGCATGCGCCACGCATATCGGTGCGCAACTGGAACGCGCCTTGCAGATGATCGAGCAACATCAGGCCGAGCTTGGGCCTGAGGATCAGGCATTGGTCAGCCGTTTGCTGCAACACAAGAAAGCCCTGCTGAGCCATATCCAGAGCCTGGCGAAACAAACCGTCGGCGGCTTGCGTATGCGGGTACACGGTGATCTGCACCTGGGGCAGGTGCTGGTGATCAAAAGCGACGCCTACCTGATCGACTTCGAAGGCGAACCGGCGCGCGCATTGCATGAGCGTCGTGGCAAGCACAGTCCGTACAAGGACGTCGGTGGTGTGCTGCGCTCGTTCGACTATGCGGCGGCGATGGCGCTGAATGTGCAGAGTGTCGACAGCTCGGCGCAGGCCCATGCCGCGCGCAAGCGTGTGACGGATCGTTATTTAAGTGAGACGAAACAAGCCTTTATCCGGGCGTATCGGCTGGCAACAGCTAGTCTTGCTCATGCATGGAAAAACGCTGAAGGTGAAGACGCCGCGCTGGCGTTGTTCAGCCTGGAGAAAGCAGCCTATGAAGTGGTGTATGAAGCGGAAAATCGACCCACTTGGCTGCCGGTGCCATTGCACGGTTTGTACGGGTTATTGAGTGGGCTTAAACCCTTTTCCGACACAGAGACCAGCGGAGAGTAGTCATGAGTTTCTCAAGCAGGGAACAGGGACATTCGACAGTGAGATTGCTGCCCAGCGCAAAGGATATTGAGGCCTTGGTACGTGCCGAGCATCGCGACCCGTTTGCGATTCTGGGCCCCCATGACGATGGTGCAGGCGGGCAGATTATCCGTGCCTTTTTACCGGATGCCCTGAGTGTTCAGGTGCTGGCCAGGGACAGTGGTGAAGCGCTCGGAAGTCTGAACGCGGCCGATGTGCCGGGTTTGTTTGTCGGGCATTTCGACCGGGCTCAGGCCTATCAGTTGCAGATCAACTGGGCGGGCGGCGAGCAGACCTGCGAAGACCCCTACAGCTTTGGTCAGCTGTTGGGCGAAATGGATCTGTACCTGTTCGCCGAAGGCAATCACCGCGACCTGAGCGCCTGCCTTGGTGCGCAGTTGAAGACCGTGGACGGTGTCGACGGCGTGCGCTTTGCGGTGTGGGCACCGAATGCCCGGCGGGTCTCGGTGGTGGGCGACTTCAACATCTGGGATGGCCGTCGGCATCCCATGCGCCTGCGTCATCCCTCTGGCGTGTGGGAATTGTTTATCCCGCGTCTGCAAGCAGGGGAGGCCTACAAGTACGAGATTCTTGGTGCGGACGGGATTCTGCCGCTCAAGGCTGATCCGATGGCACTGGCGACTCAGCTGCCGCCGGACACTGCATCGAAAGTCGCTTCCCCGCTGAAGATCGACTGGCAGGACCAGGAGTGGATGCAGACCCGTGGCGAGCGCCAACGGCCGGATGCGCCGTTGTCGATCTATGAGCTGCATGCCGGCTCCTGGCAGTGCGAAGTCGATGACCTGGGAGAAGTAGCACGTCAGTACAATTGGCACGAACTGGCGGAGCGTTTGATTCCCTATGTGCAGGATCTCGGCTTCACCCATATCGAACTGATGCCGATCATGGAACATCCGTTCGGTGGTTCCTGGGGTTACCAGCCGCTGTCGCAGTTTGCCCCGAGCGCCCGTTACGGCTCACCGGATGATTTCGCTGCATTCGTCAACGCCTGCCATAAGGCGGACATCGGCGTGATTCTGGATTGGGTGCCGGCGCATTTTCCCACCGATACCCATGGCCTGGCGCAGTTCGACGGTACCGCGCTGTACGAGTACGGCAACCCGATGGAAGGCTTCCATCAGGACTGGGACACACTGATCTACAACCTGGGTCGAACCGAAGTTCACGGATTCATGCTGGCTTCGGCGCTGCACTGGCTCAAGCATTACCATGTCGATGGTCTGCGGGTGGATGCGGTGGCCTCGATGCTCTACCGCGACTATTCACGTAACCCCGGCGAGTGGGTGCCCAATCGTCATGGCGGTCGCGAGAACCTGGAAGCCATCGATTTTGTCCGCCACCTGAACGATGTGATCGCTCTGGAAGCGCCGGGTGCGCTGATGATTGCCGAGGAATCCACCGCCTGGCCAGGGGTCAGTCAGAGCACCCAGCAGGGTGGTTTGGGCTTCGCTTACAAATGGAACATGGGCTGGATGCACGACTCGCTGCATTACATTCAGCAGGATCCGGTGTACCGCGCTCACCATCACAACGAGTTGAGCTTCGGCCTGGTTTACGCCTGGTCCGAGCGTTTCATTCTGCCGATTTCCCATGATGAAGTGGTGCACGGCAAGCATTCGCTGATCGACAAAATGCCCGGTGACCGCTGGCAGAAATTCGCCAACCTGCGGGCCTACCTGACTTTCATGTGGGCGCATCCGGGCAAGAAGCTACTGTTTATGGGCTGCGAGTTCGGCCAATGGCGGGAGTGGAATCACGATCAGCAGCTTGATTGGTATTTGTTGCAGTACCCGGAACACAGAGGTGTGCAGAAACTGGTGGGGGACCTCAATCGGCTGTACCGCGAAGAGCCGGCGCTGCACGATCAGGACGATGCTCCGCAGGGTTTCCAGTGGTTGATCGGTGATGATGCGATCAATAGCGTCTACGCCTGGATGCGCTGGAGCAAGGAAGGGCGCCCAGTGCTGGTGGTGGCCAACTTCACGCCGGTGCCCCGTCAGGCCTATCGGATCGGCGTGCCGTTTGCCGGGCGCTGGAACGAGGTGATCAACAGCGATGCCGACACCTATGCCGGCTCCAACTATGGTAACGGCGGGGGCGTCTTCACCGAGGACGAGCCCAGCCATGGCCAGGTGTTGTCGCTGGCGTTGAATCTACCGCCGTTGGCCGTGTTGATCTTGCGGCCCGAGGGGTGATCGAGCGATAGCGGCGGCTGCAAGTCCATCGCGAGCAAGCGAACGTCGCCCGGTCCTTCCCTCATTAGTTTTGCGTCGTTCGCGGCATCATGGATCGACGCAAAACTAATGTGGGAGTGGGCCGGGCGGCGTTCCGATGTTCGCGATGACGGCGGCTCAGACACTAAACATGTCACTGCCCAACACCCACATCCTCACCAACGCATCTGTATACCCAGGACCCCGATCAAGCCGTTGAGGGCGTTGGTGTCGACGTCGCTGCTGTAATCGGCGCTCATATAAAGGTTCACGGTGGGCGAGACCTTGGCTATCAGGCCAAGGCCCAGTTCAACGGTGGAGGAGTTGCGGCTACTGCTGATCTTGTCGACCTGGCCGAGGGTCAGCGTGTCACTGGTGTTTACCGTGTGCCACAAGTTGGTCCGAACGTAGGGTTCGATTGGCAGCCCGCTAATCTGGTAGTTACCTTTCAAACGCGCACCAACCCGGCCACTCCAGGAGGTCAAGTCGCTGGACGACGAGTTGCCACTTCCGGCATTCGGGGTGTCCAGGGTAATCCGCTGGTTGATCAACTGAGCCTGGGGTTCAACTACCCAGTTATCGCTGATGCCGATGGGAAATCCACCTTCGACCGACAGTGTCATCGCGCTACCTTCGGCCGCTTGTCGTACGCCGACATCGGTGCGGCTATAGCCGTTGACCCGGCCACCGCTCGCGGTCAAATCCACATGCCAGCCCTGCAGACCTGTCAGGCTCCAGTAGGCACCGAGGCTTGAGCCTTGCAGGTTAAGGTTGTCATTACTCGGGTCGGCCATAAGGCGGGTGGGCAGAATACCGTTGCTGTTGGCCTGGAACTGGCTCTGTCCACCTAGCAGGCCGACGCGCTGGGTAGGGCCGCTGTCATTTTGCAGGGTGTAAAGGGCTGGCGCCTTGAGGAGGCCATCGGCGTTGTCGGAAAACGCTGAGGTGAGGTATTCGGTTTCAGCCTGCCTGGAGGCTTGACCATACACCCGCTCCCACGCAGAGGGCGCGGCCTCGTAAATGGTCAGCGGGTGAGTATCGAAAGTGGGGTTTGAAGTGACGCGGCCAGTAAACATCAAATCAGGTGTTGGCAAGGTAAACGCTGGAACGTCCTGGTGATACCAGGGGATCGACTGATCTTCAGGGGAGGCTGCCTTAACCTCCATGGAAGAACACAGCAGCAGTGACGTCGAAACGGTGCAAATAGTGATTTTGATCTCTTGTGAGGTGAAGGAGGTTTTCATGGAGGTCTACCTTGCAATCGCATGCCTTATCTCGCTCTGGCGTCTCTCCTACCCCGAATGAGGGGCGACCGAATTTAATGAGGCAAAGCCCTGGCGGCCCGCTTGCGCAGGCGTTTCGAGGCTTGCCCCTGGTAGTGTTTCCGGGGGTAGTAAGGTGTAGCTAAGAAGACCCAAGGCGGCGCGTCAAGAAATTGAACGATGGGCGGTAGGATTAATTTAGGCGCGTCAAATAGCTGATATTTATGGTTTCTCTAAGCTCTTGTTTGTACGTCAAATCATTCTCCAGGCAGCAGGCTAGAGGCTTTCGTTAGGTAGCTACGAGACTACCAACTCATCCGGATGCCCAGGTTGTCAACGATACCCCTGAGGTCATTGCTATCAATGTTGGTGCTGTAATCGGCGCTGGTGTACAGGCTGACAGACGACGTGACGCTGACTATCAGACCGATGCCAATGTCCGCCGATGAGGGGTTTTGCTCGGTCTTGAGCGAAGGGCGTTTAAAGGTGCACTTCCACCGCCAATGGCAAGTGATCGGAGAGATGTGTCCACGGTCTGTGACTGAGAATCTTTGGCTCGTGGCTGCTGGCATTGCGCAGGTAGATACGGTCCAGGCGCAGTAACGGAAAACGCGCCGGGTAGGTTTTCGCCGGGCGTCCGTGATGGCGTTCGAAGGCTTCATGCAGATAGTCGCGCTGGGCGAGGGTGGCGTTGCCTCGTAACTGCCAATCGTTGAAGTCGCCAGCAATGATGACCGGCGCCTCCTCGGGCAGCGATTCGAGCAGTTGGCAGAGCAGGGCCAGCTGCAACTGACGATGGCTTTCCAGCAAACTCAAGTGCACGCAGATCGCGTGCACTTCGTTATGCCCCGGCACTTCAAGCACGCAATGCAGCAGCCCGCGACGTTCGGGGCCGGTGATGGATACGTCGAGATTGCGGTGTTGCCGGATGGGGTATTTCGACAATAGGGCGTTGCCGTGATGGCCGTTCGGATAAACCGCGTTGCGTCCATAGGCGAAATCGCTCCACATGCTGTCAGCGAGAAACTCGTACTGTGACTGCTGCGGCCAGTTGTTCAAGCGCGAGGCATGGCGGTCGTGTTCGCCCAGCACTTCTTGCAAAAAAACCAGGTCCGCCGAGGTGCTGCGAACGGCTTCGCGCAATTCCGGCAGGATGAAACGCCGGTTGAAGGCCGTGAAGCCTTTGTGGGTGTTGACCGTCAGAACTCTCAGACGATGAATCACCAATGAGTTGCTCATTGACGCTGAGCTGGCGGAGCACCTGTCTGAATCGTTAGTCACGGTCACTCCTCTGAATCAGGACTGGTTACTTATGCGACTGACACGTTGCCCGGCAGTTCAGAGTTTTCAGGCGTATTGATCCGTACTTGCATCGATTACACAAACACGATTTCGTACGACAGACGCATGCGCTCCAGAATGACCCGCGGCAGCATCGGTGCGATACCGATTGCGGGCTCGCCATCCAGTTGGCTGGCGTAGGCATGGGTCGCATGGCTTTTTCGGGCCACGGTCCAGGTGTCCAGACGAATCTTGCGGGCCCGTTGCCAGGGAATCAGCCCCTGCTCGCGAACCGGCCTGTGCCAGGCCCAGACCGGAAACTCATAAAACTGTGCATTGACCATCGCCGCGGCTTTGGCGCTGGCCCGGCCGACGGCTTCATGGTCGATGTCGCCGTCTTCGCGCCAGGTGCTGAATACCACGTCGCCGGGGCGCAAATAGCGCGCGATGAACTGAGTCATTTGATGCTCACGTTCGGCCAGGGCGTTGTCAGTGAAGCCGCCACGGATCCACTTCAGGCTGTGCATGGGCAATCCCAGACGCCGCAGCGCTTCGACACTTTCCTGTGGGCGGAATACACTCAGGCGCTTGGCCGACCACAGGTTCGAGCCCGGATGACTGGCGCTGCCGTCGGTGATCGAGATCAGCTGCAAGGGATGGCCAAGACTGGCCAGTAACTGCAGCAGGCCGCCACAGGTCACGACCTCATCGCCCGGGTGAGGGGCGACTATGACAGCGCGAGCACCGGGTGGAACCAAACTGCTGGTATTGATGACTGGGATGTTTTCCAGCTGTCGCGCGCTGTTCCATACCTGTGCGGGGAGGCTGTTTTCGAGGAGGGATACGGACTTCATGGGTGTCACATCCTTGTTTTGATAGCGCCGCCAGTCTTGAATCATGGCTTCAGGTCAATCCTCTGCACGTCGGCGATGGCGTGTTAATAGAGGTTTGCTGGCTTTCCTGACCCTGGATTGCCGCGCACTGAGTATTGCTCATACTCAGGCGTACGTCGCCCTTGTATGAAGAAGCGGTCGTGGTTTTTTTAAACGAACAGGTTCTGCGCTTTCAGAAAACCACCAAAACCACCCTTGGCCTGATGCCAATCAGTTAAGGCGCAGAACCTGTGGGAGCGTGGCTTGCCCGCGAAGAACGATGACGCGCAATGCCTGAAAGACTGCAGCGTTAGCTTCGCGGGCAAGCCACGCTCCCACAGATTTCAATCCTCTTCCTCGTGTTGCAGTTCGAACAGCAACAGCGAGCGTCCTGTCACTGAGTATTCATAATTGAAATCAAAGCGTTCCTGACCACGAACCGAGGGTTGGTTGGTGTCCACCATGCAGGTCCAGAAACCGCCGTCCGGTACTTCCGGGAGCAGGAAATTGACGATGTCGTGATGGGCGTTGACCACCAGCAGCAGGGTCGCATCTGCGCCCGGACGGCGGATGCCGGTCTCTTGGGCGCGGCCGTCGAGCAACATGCCCAGGCAGCGGCCGTGGCTGTCTTCCCATTGCTCGGTGGTCATCTCAGTGCCGTCCGGCGCTAGCCAGGTGACGTCTTTGACGCCGATGTCCTCGTTGTAATTGCCGACCAGAAAGCGCCCGCGACGCAGGATCGGATAGGTCAGCCGCAGCTTGATCAGGCGTTTGACGAACTTGAGCAGCGACTTGCCGTCTTCGTCGAGGTCCCAATTGACCCAACCGATTTCGCTGTCCTGGCAGTAGGCGTTGTTGTTGCCGTGCTGGGTGCGGGCGAATTCGTCCCCGGCCACCAGCATCGGCGTGCCCTGGGCCAGCAGCAACGTCGCAAAGAAGTTACGCATCTGGCGCGCGCGCAGGGCATTGATTTCAGGGTCGTCAGTCGGGCCTTCGACGCCGTGATTCCAGGACAGGTTGTTGTTGCTGCCATCCTGATTGTCCTCGTCGTTGGCCTCGTTGTGTTTGTCGTTGTACGACACCAGATCGTGCAGGGTGAAGCCATCGTGGGCCGTGACGAAGTTGAGTGATGAGTAAGGCCGGCGCCCGCGCTGATTGAACAGCTCTCCAGAGGCCGTCATGCGTGCGGCGAAATCGGCGAGCTGACCATTGTCGCCTTTCCAGAACGCGCGCGCAGTGTCACGAAATTTGTCGTTCCATTCCACCCAGCCCGGCGGGAAACCACCGACCTGATAACCACCGGGACCGATGTCCCAAGGCTCGGCGATCATCTTCACCTGACGCAGTACCGGGTCCTGGCGACAGGCGACAAGGAAGCTGTGGCGTTCGTCGAAGCCGTCGTGATACCGCCCCAGAATGGTCGCCAGATCGAAACGGAAACCGTCCACGTGCATTTCCGTGGCCCAGTAGCGCAGTGAGTCGGTGACCATTTGCAGCACGCAGGGGTGACTCAGGTCCAGGGTGTTACCGGTCCCGGAATCATTGATGTAGAAGCGTTTGTCTTCTGGCATCAAACGGTAGTAAGAGGCGTTGTCGATGCCGCGCATGGACAGGGTCGGGCCTTGCTCGTTGCCTTCGGCGGTGTGGTTGTAGACAACGTCGAGAATCACTTCCAGATTGGCTTCGTGCAGGTGCGCAACCATCTCTTTGAACTCGGCGATCTTGCCGCTGGCCAGGTAGCGCGGGTCCGGAGCGAAGAAGGCGATGCTGTTGTAGCCCCAGTAGTTGGTCATGCCCTTGTGCAGCAGATGCTGATCGTTGACGAAGGCATGAATCGGCAGTAGCTCGACCGACGACACGCCGAGCTTGCGGATATGTTCCATTACGTCATCGACCATCAACCCGGCGAAGGTGCCACGCACGTTCTCGGGGACGGAGGGGTGACTCATGGTCATGCCGCGCACGTGGGTCTCATAAATGATCGTCCGGTCCCACGGCACACTGACGCGATGATCGTGACCCCAGGTGTGGGCCGGGTCGATGACTTTGCACTTGGGCACGAACGGTGCGCTGTCACGTTCGTCGAAACTCAGGTCCGCATCGGCGTGGCCGATGGTGTAGCCGAACAGCGCTTCAGACCATTTCAACTTGCCGACCAGTTGCTTGGCGTAGGGGTCGATCAGCAGCTTGTTATGGTTGAACCGGTGACCGTTTTCCGGGTCGTACGCACCATAGACCCGGTAGCCGTAAATCAGGCCGGGATGGGCGTCGGGCAGATAGCCGTGGAAGATTTCGTCGGTGTATTCCGGCAGCTCGATGCGTTCGAGCTCTACTTCGCCGGCGTCGTCGAACAGGCACAGTTCGACCTTGGTTGCGTGGGCCGAGAACAGAGCAAAGTTGACACCAAGGCCATCCCAGGTAGCGCCCAACGGGAAGGGCAAGCCTTCACGGATACGCGAGGCTTCGACGTGAGGCTCGGGCGCGGCTTTTTTTGGTGTGGTCATAGATGCTCCTGCAAATGAATTCAGATGTAGGAGCGAGCTTGCCCGCGATGGACGTTAACGAAAACGCGTGTTTTCTGAATAAACGCGTCGCCCTTGAGTCCATCGCGAGCAAGCTCGCTCCTACAGGGGGCAGCGTTCGCGGATTGGCTGTAATGACGTCAGTTGGCCGGTGGTTTACGCGGCGCTCGCGTTTTTTTCACGGCGGCTTTTTTTTCACCCTGCGGCGTCACCACCGGTGCGGCAGCGGCCGGTTTGGCTTTTTGTGTGGCTTTTGGCGCGGCTTTGGTCGTGCTGGTTTTAGACGGCTTGGTCGGGGCCAGGGCTTCGGCCTCTGCCAGTTTGCGCGCCATCTCCCAATGGCGGGCTTCCTGACCTTCGGGCTTACCTTCGGACTCCCAGATTTGATAGGCAAATTCACGGACACGTTTGTCGTCGGTACTCATCGCAATGCTCCTGAACTGAACTCAAGTTTGTATAAAAAGATTGACCGGGAAGTCCGCCAACGCGGCGCTGATCATTAACTCATTGTGGTGTGTGACTGCCCACGTTGAAAAAAATCCCTTTAGATTTTTCCCGGAAGCGGCAAACGGCAGTTTTACCCGGGTATCGCCCCATTCCAGAGCGCCCACTAGAGGTTGGGCACCCGCTTTCAGCAGGTTGGCTACAAGCCTGGGAACAATCACCACCGCCCGCTGACCATCGATTTCGCGCAAGAACGCCAGCACGTGTTCGGCCTGTTGACCGAGCACTTCCAGTGCCTGATAGCGGCCCCGGCGAAACAGCTCCGGATGCTCGGAGCGCCGGGCCAGCGCCTGTGCAATCAGTGCTTGTTTGACATGCCCGTCACGCCAGCTCACCAGCAACTGTGAGATGTCGCAAGGCGCCTTCATTGCCTGTTGCCGGGCGTTGAAATCCACGGGCCGTCGGTTATCCGGATCCACCAGGCTGAAGTCCCAGAACTCATTGCCCTGATAAAGATCAGGGACGCCTGGTACCGTGAGCCGCAGCAAGGTTTGAGCCAAACCATTCAAGGCTCCGGCTGGGGCGATCATTTGCGCGGCATTGCCGATGGCCGAGCGCAACTCAAGCCCCTGCGGAGATAACAGCAGGTGTTCGAGGAATTCGTGGGCGGCCTGTTCATAAGCCTCGTTGGGCGCGCTCCAACTGCTCTGGAGTTTGGCTTCGCGCAGGGCTTTTTGCTGCCATTGCCAGAGACGTTGAGCGTAGTCCTGCAAGGCTTGAGAATCGTCAATGCGCAACTCCAGCGGCCAACTGCCAAGCAGGGCTTGATAGAGGATCAGTTCGTCACCCGCTGACGGCGCCTTCGGATCGGTCCGCAGCGGTGCGGCGAGTGTTCGCCAATGCTCGACCTGTTCGGCATACCAGGTGCTGCGCTCGCTGAGTACTGCCAGCCTGGCGCGGGTGTCTTCACCGCGCTTGTGGTCATGGGTCGCCGTCGCCAGCAGGTTGTCCGGGAAGGTCGCCAGGCGCTGGCTGCAAGCTTGGTGAAAGTCGGCGATAGGGGCGCTGAACTGTTCGGTGCTGAAGCCGACGTCATTGCGCGACAGCAGCACGGCCGAGCGATAGAACGCGGTGTCTTCCACCGCCTTGGCCGCCGCCGGAGAGGTCAGCTGTTGAAAGCGCACACAGGCATGCTTGAGGATCTTGCGTTGCCTGCCCATAGGTCGCCTGCGCCATGGCTCGCCGCCCAGCCAGCGCTCAAGGTAGTCGAGCACCGGCCAGTCGGCTTCGCTCAGCGTGCTGCGGGCACCGGTCATGGCTTGCTGAAAAAACACCTGGTCTTGCGCTGGACGGCCACAGGCACCGATGTAGGTGCGGTACACCGTAAAGTGCACGATTAGTTCCTGTAACGCCCGGCGAATCGCACCCAGGGTCAGGTCGCGGCTCATCAGGTCATCGCGGGCAATCTGCAACAACGCTTGGGCAACGCTTTCGAAATCCCCGGCAAGGGAACCGTTGAGAGTTTGCTGACGGGCCAGGAGCACCTCTTGAATGAACCCGGCGGGGCGTTCGCTGTGGGTGCTCCAAAGCTCGGCGAGGGTCTCGGCGCCTTGTGGGTCATGTTGCAACAGCGACAACTGGTCCATGAACTCGTAGCCGGTGCTGCCGTCCACCTGCCAGTCGCGGTGCAGTGTTTCGTTTTGGCCGAGAATTTTCTCGACATAGATCGGGAAATGCCGCAAAGGCGACAAGGCATCGACCCGACGTCGCAGTTTGCGGCAGTAACCTCGTGGGTCGGCAAGCCCGTCGATATGGTCGATACGCAAACCGTCCACCAGACCGTCGCGGATCAGCTGGAAAATTTTTGCGTGGGTGGCTTCGAACACCACCGGCCGTTCAACCCGCAGACCGCCCAACTCATTGATGTCGAAGAAACGCCGCCAATTGATATCGTCGGCCGCGGTGCGCCAACTGGCCAGGCGATAACTTTGCCGCTCCAGCAGGTTGTGCAAGCGGTCGAGGCCTTCAGGTTGGCGGGAGTCGTACAGGCTCAGGGTGTGTTCAATGGCGTGTTGGATGACCGGTTGCCGGGCCAGTTCGACCAGTTCCTGTTGCAGTGGCAATGCCAGGGAAGGGGCGTCAGACAGGTAGTGAAGAGTGGTGAAACGATCAGCCAGAGACTTGAGCCGTTGTGCGTGTTCCGGATCAAGTTGATCGCCGGGTTTGAGCAGCTCACCGTAGTCGGTGGGGCAGATCGGGAAGTGGTGCTCGTAATGCTCGACATAAAAAGCCCCGTGGCCTGGATCAAAACGCAGGGGGATGGTCCCGTCCTGTAACGCCACGCCATAGTCGGTACCGAGAAATGGCAGCAGTAACTGGCCTTCAAGCAAAGGGTCTGGCGAGTGCCACTGGATGTCGAAGAACTCACCATAGGGGCTGAGCCGACCCCACTCCAGCAAATCCAGCCACCAGGGATTGTCGGCGCCACCTACCGCCATATGGTTGGAAACGATATCGAGGATCAGGCCCATGTGCTGTTGGCGCAGGGCGCCGACCAGACGGCGCAGAGCGGCTTCGCCACCCAGTTGGGGATTGACGGTGGTCGGGTCGACCACGTCATAGCCATGCATGGACCCGGCGCGGGCGCGAAGCAGTGGCGAGGCGTAGATATGGCTGATGCCCAGGCTGGCGAAGTACGGCAGCAAAGGCACCGCGTCATCCAGGGTGAAATCCTTATGAAATTGCAGGCGCACGGTCGCCCGAAGCGGGTGAGTGACCGTGTCGTTCATCGGTCACGCTCGAAGGCTTGTTGCCGGGCGCAGGCGAGCATTTCCAGGCGCCGTGCGGCATCCGGGTCATCGAGCAGTGCTTCGCTGTCGCCGGGTAAGCGCCGACGCCAGTTGGGGTGGTTGTCGGTCGTGCCAGGCAGGTTGGCCTGTTCCTCGATACCCAAGGCATCCTCCAGCGGCAGCAATACCAGTGGCGCGCGGGTGTGACCCAGGAAACGCACGCTGGCGTCGAGCACTTGATCGGTCTCGTGGCTCTCTTCGCGAAAATTCTGCGGGTCCTGGCTCAAGACCCGACGCAACCCGTCACGTTCGCGCTGTCGATGTGCTCGCCAATGGGATTGGGTGGTAGTGTCGGCCTGCCCAAGGTGCACGTTCCATTCGATATCGCGGCCGTGCCACCAGCCGTTGAGCGTCGGCAGGTCATGAGTACTGGTGGTGGCCAAGGCGTTATCCGGCCAGTCGAGGATCGGTTTGAAGTGCGCGTTGTGGTCTTGCTCGAAGAGCAGCACGCGCATGCCGAGCATCGAGCGGGCGATCAGTTTTTCCCGCAGTCCGTCCGGCACGGTACCGAGGTCTTCGCCGAGCACGATGGCCTGGTGCCGAAAAGATTCCAGCGCCAGCAGCCGCAGCAGGTCGTCCACCGGGTAATACAAATAGGCACCGTCACTCGGTGATGCGCCGAGAGGGATCACCCACAGGCGCTGCAGGCCCATCACATGGTCGATTCGCAGTCCGCCGGCGTGGGCGAAGTTGGCCCTGAGCATTTCGATGAAAGCCCGAAAACCGTTGCGCACCAGCCCCTCAGGACTAAACGCCGAAATGCCCCAGCCTTGTCCAGCGCGATTGAGGATGTCCGGTGGTGCGCCGACCGTCAGCGCAGCGAGCAACTCATCCTGGCGACTCCAGGCCTGGCTGCCACCGCCGTCAGCACCCACCGCCAGATCGGCGATCAGGCCGATGCCCATGCCGCTGCTGCGTGCCGCCGTTTGCGCACGCTCCAGACACCGGGCGATCAACCATTGGCAGAAAGCGAAGAAGCCGATGTGTTCGGCGTTTTTTTCGGCGAATTCGGCCAGTGCCGCGCTGCGTGGATCGCGCCATTGTTCTGGCCATTCGCGCCAGTCGAGGCTTTCGCCGCGGGCCGCGCGCTCGGTTTGAATAGCCTCGAATCGGCAATGGTTTTCCAGCGCGTCGCCACCGCCATGACGAAAGCTGCTGAAGTCTTCGTGCAGTGGGTGTTCACCGTGACAAAAGCCCTCATACAGCGCCCGCAGCAGGCGCTGTTTGGCGTCTGCTGCAGCGGGCCAGTCGATCAGTGAGTGTTGCTCCAGGTGGTGCAGCTTTTCGGCAAGGCCGGTAGCGTCAATCGCTGTGCGCAGCGCACGCTCACCCAGAATCGCTCCGGGTGAGGCATACAGGCTATTGAGAAACAGGCGACTGGAAGGGGAGTAAGGGCTGTAGCGTTGAGTGTCGCTGCTGAACATTGCGTGCAGCGGGCTGATGGCCAAGGCATCGGCACCGCGCTCGCCGGCTATCCGGGCGAGGTCCTCCAGCGCTTGGGTGTCGCCGAAACCACCATCGCCGCAGCGTCGCAGGGCATACAGCTGCACGCTCAGGCCCCAGGCGCGCGGCGTCGTGCTGTTGACCGCATCGGCCACGCTGTGGCAATGGGCGGGCGCCACAGCGAGGGTGAAGTGTTGCCCGGCGATGCTGATGCTTTGATAGCCGACCGGAATCAGCCCTGGCAGTACAGCGTTGGCGTCCAGTTTCAGGTTAAGGATGGCGCCGTCTTCCAGATGGATCTCACAGGGCGTTTCAGGGGCAAAGTAGTGCGCCAGATCCAGCCCTTTGCCGGCGTCTGCAGTCAACAGCGGTGGCAGTTGTTTGTTCTGTTGGACGTGCTCTAGCTCGAGCAGGCTGGCTTCGATTTCTTGTGTCGTGGAGGCGCGATGACCCAGCCCTGTCAGTACGGCACGCAGCACCGCAGGGGTGACTTTTTGCGGTTGGCCGTTAGCATCGATCCAGTCGACCGCCAGGCCCGCTCGGCTGGCGAGTATTTCCAGTTGCGTATCGCTCATGGGTACTCTCCAGTCAGGGGTGGCAACGATGCCGCTGCCGTCAGGCTGACAAGCGCGCTGTACGGGGCGAGTGTGCCCTGTTGCAGAAGGCTGAATGCCTCCTGCGGGTATTCGAAAAGTGCTTGCGCCTGATCCTGCAATGCCGGGGCCTGTGGTGAGTGGGCCACCGGTTGCGCGCTGAGGTTCAGGTCAATTCGCAGCAGGCTGCCGTCACCCAGTCGCCAGCGGGCGCTGACCGCGCCATCGGCCAGGACATCGGCACCCAGTGCCTGGGTACCGGGCAGTCGGGGAATGATCTCTCGACGGCGGATCTCCAGCAGTTGCCGATACAGTTTCTGCGTCGCGCGCTGCGTATGGTCATTGGTTTCAGTCAGAACCGGTCGTGAGGCGTGAAAGGTTTCTGGTGCATTCGGGTCAGGGATCAGTTCACGTTTGTGCGGATCGGTGAAGGCGCTGAAGGCAGCGAACTCATTGCGCCGCCCCTCGCGAACAGCGTCGGCCAACTCACCGTGGTGACTGGTGAAAAATAGAAAAGGCTCGCTGACAGCGTCTTCATCGCCCATGAACAATAAGGGAATCATCGGCGATAACAGCAACAGCACGGTGGCGGCCTGCAGCGCTTGTGCAGGCGCCAATTGGTTCAGTCGTTCGCCCAAGGCGCGGTTGCCGATCTGGTCGTGGTTCTGCAAGAACAATACGAAAGCGCTGGGCGGCAGATGTCCGCTGGGTTCACCACGGGGTGTGCCGTGGCGGGTGGTATGACCCTGGTAGACAAAGCCCTGACTCAGGCAGCGGGCGAGTTTCTCGGTTGGCTGTTCAGCGAAGTCGGCGTAATAAGCATCGGTTTCGCCCGTCAACAGCACGTGCAACGCGTTATGGCCATCATCGTTCCATTGCGCGTCGAAGCCTTGTTCCAGGAGGCTGGCCTGATTGAACTCGTTTTCTAGGGTGAGCCAGACATGCCGCGAGGGGGGAACTTGTTGCCGCACGCGGTGTGCCAGTTCTTGCAGGAACTCCGGGTCATCAATGGCGTGCACGGCGTCCAGGCGAAGGCCATCGAAGCGATACTCCAGAATCCACATCAACGCATTGTCGATGAAGAAGTCGCGCACTTCGCGGCGACGGAAGTCGATGGCGGCGCCCCAAGGGGTGTGTTTGTCTTCGCGAAAAAAACTTTTGGCGTAGCGATGCAGGTAGTTACCGTCCGGGCCGAAGTGGTTGTAGACCACGTCGAGAATCACCGCCAGACCCAAGCCGTGGGCACAGTCGATCAATTGTTTGAGCTGTTCGGGTGAACCGTAGGAGGCTTGCGGTGCATACGGAAAAACCCCGTCATAACCCCAGTTTCGCTCGCCGGGGAATTGCGCGAGAGGCATTAACTCGATCGCCGTGATGCCCAATGCGGCCAGGCGCGGCAAATGTTTTTCCACTTCGCTATAACCACCCAGCACGCCGACATGCAGTTCATAGATCACTGCTTCATGCCACGGGCGGCCTTGCCATGTGCTGTGCTGCCATTGATAGGCGAGAGGGTCGACCACCACACTGTGAGAGTCCACGTCACCGTCCTGAGCCTTGGCGGCGGGGTCAGGTACATCCAGTTCGCCATCGATGTTGTAGCGATAACGGGTACCGACGGGGCAGCGGGTTTGAATCACGAACCAGCCGTCGGTTTGAGGTAATAGCGGCAGCGACTGGCCGTTTTCCAGCTCCAGGCTCACATAAAACGCATCTGGCGCCCACAAGGCAAAGCGGGTGTGCTCCGCATCCAGCATGATTGCGCCGTGGGGCCAGGTTTCCAGAGTCCGTAAAGGCATCTATGAAGACCTCTTACTGTTTGCCCGATTTACCCAGCGCTTTAGCCACTAGTTGCTCGTAAAGTTCGGCGTAGGGTTCGACCGCCTTGCACCAGTTGAAGGGCGCCGCCATGGCCCGGCAGCGCATGGCATTGAGCAGCGCGGGGTAGGCAAATACTTTGAATGCCCGGTGCAGTGCTTCTTCGAAGCTCGGCACCGTGGATTCGTCGAACAGAAAACCGGTGACACCGTTTTCGATGGTATCGGCCAGCCCACCGGTATTGCGTGCCACCGGCAACGAGCCGAAGCGCTGGGCATACATCTGGCTCAAGCCACAGGGCTCATAACGCGACGGCATCAGCAGGAAATCGCTGCCGGCGAACATGCGTCGGGCATCGGTTTCATTGAAGCCGATACGCACACTGATCTGACCGGGGAAACGCAGGGCCAGCGCACGCATGGCTTGTTCTTCTTCCGGCTCGCCGCGCCCGATGATCGCGATCTGACCACCCGAAGCGACGATGAAATCGGCCACGCCTTCAGTCAGGTCCAGACCCTTTTGATAAACCAGCCGCGAGACGACGGCGAACAATGGCCCCTTGGAATCTTTCAGGCCAAACAGCTTGCGCACATGGGCGGCGTTGACCGCTTTGCCTTGCCAGTCACCGATGCTGAACGGGCAGACCAGATGCGGATCGGTGGACGCTTCCCAGCTTTCATCGATGCCATTGGGGATGCCGCTGAGCAGACCTTGCTGGGTCTTGCTGGCCAAAAAGCCATGGAGACCGCAGCCGAAAGCCGGCGTGGTGATTTCCTGAGCGTAGGTCGCGCTGACGGTGGTGATATGGCTTGAGTACGCCATACCGGCCTTGAGAAAAGACATCTTTCCGTAGAACTCCATGCCGTCCTGTTGCAGGGCGTGCGTCGGAATGCCCAGCTCCGGGCAGGAGGCCAGGCTGACCACGCCCTGATAGGCGAGGTTATGGATGGTGAAGAGGGTTGGTGTGCGCTGACCGCGCCAATGCATGTAGGCCGGTGCCAGGCCGGCAGGCCAGTCGTGGGCGTGCACCAGGTCAGGGCACCAATGAATCTGCGCCAGATTGGCGGCGATATCGGCAGCGGCCAGGCCGAGGCGGGCGAAGCGGATATGGTTGTCCGGCCAGTCGCGACCGTTGTTGGCGCCGTAAGGCGTGCCCTCGCGTTCGTACAACTCAGGGCAGATCAACACATAAATGACCAGGCCGTCGGGCATGTCCATGCGGCCGATCTTGCAGGGCGGCAGCGCAGCATGACCGCCCAGCTCGCCAATAATATGGATCGGGTTTTCGCTGTTGAGTACTTGGGGATAGCCGGGGATCAGTACCCGTACATCATGCAGTTGCGCCATGGCCCTGGGCAGCGCCGCGGAGACGTCACCCAAACCACCGGTTTTCACCAGATCGGAAATTTCCGAGGTCACGAACAAGACTTTTTTTCTATTGGGATTCTGCCTGGGAGCCGGCAGCACTGTCTTGCCACCCGATGCGAAAACCGGTAACGGCACTGGATCGCTGGTCTGCTGCTGAGGATGCTCACCCAGGTTTTCTACTGCAGCACTGATCATGTGTTTCTCCCATTTTATTGATCTGTTCTTGGTATCCACCAGCGGTGTTGGTGGCCAACTCCTGTGGCCGGGCGCAAAAGCGCTACGCAAAGAAGAGCAAACGCTGCCCAATGCGGTGAAGCAGAAGGAGTGGAGTGACCGTTGCAAGGATTGCACCAGACGCTGCGACCCCTACCTTTAACCTGACCTCCCCCTTGAGCAGAAAGTTTCGACTTTTTTTCAGGCAGGTTGCCGACCGGATTTCATCCGCGAAACTGAGTCTAGGCCAGAAGTTAGAGCGGGGGAGGCAACTTGGCAAAATTGTCCGACAAAATGCTTAATGAGGCGATTACCTACCATGCGAGTGTTACAGGCGCACTGACGAAGGGCAGATAAATTGAGCCCTAGGCGCGAAAATGGTGAGGAAATTGCCAGACGGAGGTGCGCGAAAAAAATGCATGCGCACCATGATGGTGCGCATGCTTGTTAACGAGTGAGCGGGGTGTTGAGCCAGCCGATCAGTGCCTGGTGGAATTGCGCCGGTTCTTCCATCTGCGGTGCATGGCCCAGGCCAGGAAATTCCACCAGCGTCGATTGAGGGATGAGTTTGGCCGCTTGCTTGCCAAGCACGTGATAGTTGCCGATCTTCGCCTTGACCGCTGGCGGGGCAATGTCCTTGCTGATGGCGGTCGTGTCGTCAGTGCCGATCAACAGCAGTGTCGGCATCTTCAGATTCTTGAGCTCGTAGAACACCGGCTGGGTGAAAATCATGTCGTAAATCAGCGCCGAGTTCCAGGCTACCTGAGTATGCCCCGGGCCGTTGTTCAGGCCAGCGAGCATATCCACCCAGCGGTCGAACTCCGGTTTCCAGCGCCCAGCGTAATAAGTGCTGCGTTCGTAGTTGTGGATGTCCTCGGCGGTCACTTTCAACTCCCGCGCATACCACTGATCGACGCTGCGATGGGGAACACCCAAGGCCTTCCAGTCTTCCAGACCGATCGGATTGACCAGTGCCAGTTGTTCGACCTGTTCGGGATAGAGCAGCGCGTAACGAGTGGCGAGCATGCCGCCAGTGGAGTGGCCCAGCAGGCTGACCCGCTGGATCCCGAGTGTGTTCAACAGGTCGTGAGTGTTGATTGCCAATTGCTGGAAGCTGTACTGATAGCTGTCCGGTTTGCTTGAGGTGCAGAAACCGATCTGATCCGGGGCGATGACCCGATAGCCGGCGTCGCTCAAGGCTTTGATCGAGCTGTCCCAAGTGGCACCGCAGAAATTCTTGCCGTGCATCAGCACCACGCTGCGACCGTTGGCCTTGCCGCTGGCCGGCACGTCCATGTAACCCATTTGCAGGGACTTGCCCTGAGATTCGAAGGCAAAGTGCTGGACGGGATAGGGGTATTCGAAACCCTGAAGTTCCGGCCCATAGGTGGGACCTTTGGTTGCAGCGAAGGTGGGGAGTGACGCCGTCAGCAACAGACTGCAAAGCCACAAGGAACGTGAGGGGGGCATGGGCGAACTCCGTTGGGAAACCGTCGAGGCTGCTAAGGCGCGATTAAGCCGGGATTAATCAGTGACAGTCCTTTGGATCAAAATGTTCATTGCATCCAGCCCAGGGTCGCCCAGGCCAATACCAGGTAGCGTGCGCACTTGGCGAGGATCACGATCAGCAGAAAGCGCCAGAACGGCTCTCCCATCACCCCGGCGACCAATGTCAGTGGATCACCAATGATCGGCACCCAACTCAGCAGTAATGACCAATGACCATAACGCTGATAATGCTTTTGGGCCTTTTCCAATGATTGAGGGCTGACTGGAAACCAGCGTTTATCCCGGAAACGTTCAACGCCGCGCCCCAGCCACCAGTTCACCAGCGAACCCAGTACATTCCCGGCGGTGGCGATGCTCAACAGCAACCAGACCATGTACGTGTCGCTGAGCAACAGGCCGACCAGCACCGCCTCGGACTGCAACGGCAGCAAAGTGGCGGCGCCGAACGCCGCGAGGAACAGCCCGAGGTAGCCTGCGAGCATTAATGCGCCGGGTAGTCGGCGACCACTTCATCCGTTCCGTTTTTGCTCAAGCCGATGACCTGATAAGCATCGGCCATACCATCCATTTCCATTCCCGGCGAACCCATGGGCATGCCTGGAGCGGCCACACCGAGCAAATCCGAACGTTTAGCCAATGCCAGTACTTGTTCAGCAGGGACATGGCCTTCGACGAATTTGCCGTTGATCACGCCGGTGTGGCACGAAGCCAATCGCGGTGGGACACCGAGGCGCTGTTTGACATCGCTCATATTGGCTTCGACGTGGTCGTTGACCTTGAAGCCGTTCGCTTGCAGGTGAGCGATCCACTTTTTGCAGCAACCGCAATTGGCATCACGGTGTACATCGATCGGGATCAGTTCAGCAGCTTGGGCGAGTGATGTGATGAACAGGGCAGAAAGGGCTGCCAGACGCAGTGTGGTTTTCATCGGTAATCTCTTGTCGATCATTTCACGTAGCGCATTTTGAACATTTTCTCCGATGAAAAAGGTCACTTATGTTTCAAAGTTATACAAAGGCGGGATGCAAGGGGAAAGTTGCCCGCTCGAGGGTTCCGAACGGGCGAATGAACAAACGTCTGCTATCTGTCGAGCATTTGCATCACCGCCTCGGGATAGCGCAGCCCCGCGGTAGCGTTGGCCGGGAAGATGGCTTCCAGAGCCTGTAACTCTCCAGCGCTCAACTTGACGTCCAATGCCGCGACGTTCTCTTCCAGATATTTGCGCTGCTTGGTCCCCGGAATCGGGATCAGGTAGTCGCCTTGCGCGAGCACCCAGGCCAGCGCCAGTTGGCCGGCAGTCACGCCTTTATCGGCGGCCAATGCCTGCACTTTCTCGACCAGTAGCAGGTTCTTCGCAAAATTTTCCCCTTGAAAGCGCGGGCTGAAGCGGCGGTAGTCATCGGCGGCAAAGTCGTCCGGGCTTTTCAGGGTGCCGGTCAGAAAGCCTCGACCGAGCGGGCTGTAAGGCACAAAAGCGATTCCCAGGCGCTGGCAGGTCGCCAGGCAATCGTTGTGTTCCTGATCGCGACTCCACAATGAATATTCACTTTGCAGCGCGCTGATCGGATGAACCTTGTGCGCACGCTCAAGGGTATTGGCCGATGCTTCGCTCAAGCCGAGATAGCGCACCTTGCCGGCTTTGACTAGCTCCGCCATGGCCCCCACGGTTTCCTCGATCGCGACGTCGGGGTCGATACGGTGCTGGTAATACAGGTCCAGAGTTTCCACACCCAGGCGTTTCAAGGTGCCGTCAATCGAGGTGCGAATGTAATCCGGTCGACCATTGACCGCGCGGGTAGTCGGGTTCAGCGGATCGCGGACGATGCCGAATTTGCTGGCCAGGAATACTTGATCTCGTTTACCCCGAATCGCCTTGCCGATCAGTTCTTCATTGGTGTGAGGGCCGTACATGTCGGCGGTATCCAGCAGGTTGACGCCCAACTCCAAGGCCCGATGCAAGGTGGCGATCGCCTCTTGGGTGTCTGTGCCGGTGGTGTAGAAGTCGGTCATGCCCATGCAGCCAAGACCGATGGCGGAAACCTGTGGGCCATTTTTACCGAGTTGACGAGTGTGCATAGGTTTTGAGCTCTTGATGATGAGGAAGGGCTCCATTGTTCCCCTCGACAAAACCAAGATAAACCGGCTAAAACCGCTATCACTATTTGTAATTGCTAAATAATGACGAGCAGGGCAAAGCAATGGATCGTTTTAACGCCATGCGTGTATTCACGCGGATTGTCGAGTTGGGCGGCTTTGCCAGGGCCGCTGACAGCCTGCAACTGCCTCGTGCCTCGGTGACTATTCTGATCAAGCAACTGGAGGCGCACTTGGGTGTGCAACTGTTGCAACGCACAACGCGGCAAGTCAGCACTACCCTCGACGGAGCGGCCTATTATCAGCGCTGCATTCGCCTGCTGGCGGATCTGGAGGAGACCGAGGCGGTATTTTCTGCCGCTCGCCACAATCCGCGCGGTACGTTGCGGGTCGACATGCCCGCCGCTATCGGTCGTTTGATCGTGATTCCGGCACTCCCCGAGTTCACCTCTCTTTATCCATTGATCGAGCTGGAAATTGGCTTGAATGATCGGCCTGTGGACCTGATACGCGAAGGGGTTGATTGCGTGGTGCGTGGCGGGTTGTCTCTGGATGATTCGCTGGTGGCCCGTCCATTGGCCCTGATGGATCAGGTGACCTGTGCCAGTCTGGATTACTTGCAGCGCAAAGGTACGCCGCTGTGCCTGGAAGACCTTGTCGGGCATCAGGTAGTTGAGTATTTCTCCAGCACCTCGGGCAAGCGCTATGGCCTGGAGTTTCAGATAGGTGATGAGGTGCAATTGATCGACTTGCCCAAGCAGGTCTCGGTCAACAGTGCCGATGGTTATCTGGCGGCCTGTGAAGCGGGATATGGTCTGGTGCAGACGCCTTATTACCACATCGCCCGGCAGCTACGAGAAGGCAGCTTGTGCGAGGTCCTCAGGGAAGTACTGCCGCCAAGGTTGCCACTGACGGCGCTTTATCCCCCGCACCGCCAATTGTCTGCGCGGGTGCGGGTATTCGTGGATTGGCTGGTTGATCTGTGCTCCCGGACGCAAAGTGGCTTTCAGCGCCCGGGAGGATGATTGTGGCTATGGACAGTGTGAGCTACAGGTTCACTGAAGACGCTTAGCGATGTTGATAATAACCAGGGCCACCATAGTAATGACGGTGCCCGCCGCCTTCGCGAGGGAAGAACAGGCAGCCGCTCAGGGTCAAGATAATCAGCAAGGGAATCAGCATTGTGATTCGACGGAGCATTTCAAAATCCTCATGGTTAAAGCCGCAATGAAGCCAAAACTCTTCATCGGCTGTAACATGAGACCCCGTTTGTAGCCGCCCATCCCCGCTTAAAGGTAGGGTCTTGGCATGCGTGCGGATACAAACTGGATACATATTTTCAGGTTCAGGAACCCGTAATGACTCAGTCGCAACGTTTGAAATATTCGATTCTGATCTCCCTGGTTGTACTGGGGATCATGTTTGGCCTGTCCTACATGCAAAACGCCGGGATGATCACCGAAAAAATGTTCCAGTACATCGCCATTGGGGTGGCGGTGGTCGTGGTGGTGGTCAATGGCGTAATGCGCCGCAAGGTCAAGCCCTGAGCCAAGGCTCCAGGGTTTCAGTCCTTGCTGTGAAGTAGCGCGACGGCCTGTTGATTCAGGCTGTAGCTCTTGTCCGGATTCAGCGTGATCACGCCTTCGCTGCACAGGCGCTTGAGCACCTCGCGCACGCTGAGAAAGGACAAGGGAATGCCTAGATCCAACAAATGGCTGTGTACACCGCGTACGCCAAGCGAGCGGTCGCTCTCGGCCGCCGTCAACAAGGCGTCGATCACCTTCAGGCGAATCAGGCTGGTGCGCAGGCCGAAGCTTTTGAGCAACAACCTGATCCGGTCATTGCTATGACGCTCGGCGCTTTTGCCGAATACACCGGCGTCACCACCGAGTGTTGGGCTGTGCAAGGTTTGTTTACCGTCCATTGGCAATTGCTGGTTGTACATGCAAAAACTCCTTTTCAGAGCCTGATCAGGAAAATGATGGGCGCTCTTAGTTACTAAGACGAACGAGTACGCCAAATCATGAAGAGTTGGATGTCGAAAAATTGTCGGTATCAAGTCACAGGCATGTCAGATACCTACTATAGACAGCTCAACACCCGTTAAATTGTCTACGCTTGCTTCGTCTTGTATGGCGAGAGGGACGATCGGACAGGGAAGGTGGCCGCGCAGTCAGTTTCAGCCGGGCCCAGGCAAAAGGCCGCGATCCCTCAGGATGGCGGCCTTTTCAGCTTTTAGGCGCTTGCCGCGCAATCGAATTGAGCACCGGGCAGACGACGAGAACAGCCGTGATTGCCCGTGCATGCGCAAGGCTCAAGTAACAAAAGTTGACAGGGCGCTCGCTAAGCGTTGTTTAATCGAGGTGCCGGATCTTCATACGCTGTTGCCCCCTCCAATAATTAAACTGGAGCTTCAGATGTCTGCATCACCTTTGGTTGACGAGTCTTCGTCAGAACACCTCACCTATGCCCAGCTGGTGGCGTTGTTAGAGCAAATTTTTCTGCGTCACGGTACTTCACTCGAAGTGGCTCGCGTCTTGTCCGAGAACTGCGCGGGCGCTGAGCGTGATGGTGCCCTCAGTCACGGTGTGTTCCGTATCCCCGGTTATGTATCGACGCTGGCGAGCGGCTGGGTCGATGGCAAGGCGGTGCCGATCGTTGAAGACGTGGCATCAGGTTTTGTCAGGGTCGACGCGGCCAACGGGTTTGCTCAGCCAGCCCTGGCGGCGGCTCGGGCGCTTCTTGTCGAGAAAGCCCAAAGCGCCGGGATCGCGGTGTTGGCGATACGCAATTCCCATCACTTCGCGGCACTCTGGCCGGATGTTGAACCCTTCGCTTATGAAGGGCTGGTGGCGTTAAGCGTGGTCAACAGCATGACCTGCGTCGTGCCCCATGGCGCCGATCGCCCGCTGTTTGGTACAAACCCGATTGCCTTTGCCGCGCCGCGGGCCGGTGGCGATCCGATTGTTTTCGATCTGGCCACCAGCGCCATCGCCCATGGTGATGTACAGATCGCCGCGCGCAAGGGCGAGCGTCTACCCGCCGGCATGGGCGTGGACAGCCTGGGCCAACCGACTCAAGACCCGAAAGCTATTCTGGAAGGCGGTGCGCTGTTGCCGTTTGGCGGGCATAAGGGCTCGGCGTTATCGATGATGGTCGAATTGCTGGCCGCCGCCTTGACCGGTGGCAACTTCTCGTTCGAGTTCGATTGGTCTAATCACCCCGGGGCGAAGACTCCCTGGACCGGTCAGTTGATCATCGTGATCGACCCCGGCAAAGCGGCCGGGCAGAGTTTTGCCGAGCGCAGTCAGGAATTGGTGCGGCAGATGCACGGGGTAGGGCTCAAGCGTTTGCCGGGCGACCGCCGTCATCGTGAGCGGGCGAAGGCCGGTGACGAAGGGATTCAGATTGCCGCTGCAGAGTTGGCGCAGCTGCGCGAGTTGGCAGGACTTTGACGTGAACAAGGCGAGCCGGTAGCTTAATGCCTGTCAGTTAAGGAAATGAGGTCTCTATTGTAGGAGCGAGCTTGCTCGCGATGGACTCAAGAGCGCCGCGTTTAGCCAGTAAACACGCGTTATCGTTAACGACCATCGCGAGCAAGCTCGCTCCTACAGTGGACCACATTCGCTTAACTGACAGGCATTAGCCGGTAGCTCGCCTTTTGAACTGGCGTATTAACGACGTCCCAGTAACAAACCGACTACCAGACCAAAACCGGCGGAAATCGCTACCGTCTGCCAAGGATGCCCACCGATATAGATTTCGGTGGCATCGACCACCGGCTTACTGCGCTCGCGTACGTTGGATACGGCGTCCAGTGCCTGCTTGAGTTTCAGTGCGACTTGTTCACGCAGGCCTTCACCTTCCTCACCCACCAGCGAGGCACTGCTTTTGAGTAACTTTTCCGACTCTTCGATCAGCGCCTGCAGTTCGCTGAAAACTTGATCCTTGATTTGTTCTTCGGCCATTTGCACGGTGTTTTTCCGGGCCATTGAGATACTCCTTTCAGGTGAACGGGCAGTGAACAATGGAGTCAGCTGCACGTGAAAAAGTTGCAGCTATTTTGAGCCTGAGCCGACAGTCGACGAGAAATCCAGGCTAAGACATTTCTTCCTACAGTGTAAGATGTCGCCTACTTTACGCAGCAGGTAACCCCCATGAGCTTCAATCTGGCTAACCAGCCCCTTGCCGAGCGCGCTGCGCTTGAAGATGAAAAGTCCCGTCTGTTCGACCTTTGGCAAAGCAACCTGGGCAAGGCCAAAGGCGAGGGCGCACGTTTGTTCAGTGAGCGCGCCAAGCGCAAGGGCAAATGGGCGGAGTGGGTGCGTTCGGAGCTGGATCTCATGTCCCCGCCGGAATTCGCGAACATGGTGCGCAGTGAAGTCAATCGGTTGATGGCGGCGAAGTAGCCAGACCTTCCTTGTATGGCATGGGCAGGCTCTCCTGTGTTGCAGACAGCCATGAAATTGGTCGATGAAAAGCCCGTTGCGACTTGCTGATTCCATACCGCCCTGTCACGGCCGAGAATGTTGCGCAGTTTCAACAGCTCATCAACCACTAAAAGAGGATTGTCGCGTGCCAGCTACCTTTCTCAGGGCGCTTTGGCCAGATGTTGAACCTGTCCAATTGAGCTGGCGTCCAGATCAGCTCCGGCCAGTGACCTTGGCTGTGAGTGGGGTGGTGTATTCGTGGGAAGACATACGGCGCTTCGACTCTTTCTTTGAGTGTGGCCGCATAATCCCTAGCCCCCCGTTCATTGCGAAACTGAACGCTCCGGCTATCGAAGCAAACAGACTAAAGCTCTTCGCGTTGGCTAGACAGATGCTCGACCTTTACTGACATGATCAAACTCCAAGACAGGAACAATCAGAAGTGAACTTCGGCGGACTTGATGCCAATGTACCGAAGCTCATGGATCAGGTCTTCCAGGCGCCCAAATGACTCGATTTCTTCGTTGTCATTGACCAGAAAGTAACTTCTTCCCGCCTCTTTTTTGAAAAGGATGATCCACTCGTTCGTGTTGGCCGGATTGGCTATCACATGCGTGTCGAAGTGCATGCCTTCACCGTGTTTGGTTTTGACGTCCTCGCGTTTCATTCGGTTCTCCGAACGTGGACTCATTCTGCCCACGAACATCATTTGGACCTTTCAGCGCTGTATTTTCAGCGCACGTGGGCGCTTTGCCCGGGGGAGTTCGATTGCCTTACTATTATCACTTCATGTGAATATCCGTCCTTATCATTCATTAAGTTCTTCGGGGGAAACCACCCAGACACTGCATGGCATTTTGTACAAAAGGTTTTCCGCCGTGCTACCGACCAATCGACCCATCCTCCGATGGCTGACCCGGCCCATGACAATCACATCGACGTCATAGGCATCGGCATAGCTGGCCAGGACCTTGGCTGGGTTGCCCATGATCATGTGACGCTGCTGCGGTGCAATACCGTTGCGCTCGGCCAGTGCATTGAAGGCTTCCTCCTGAGCATCGAACAGGGTCTTGGCTTTGCCTGAAGAGAAGAAGGTCGAAACGTTGTTGAAGTCGAATTCGTCCGCACTGATGGATGAAAGGTCATAGGCGTAGACGACGTCGATCTCGGCGTTGCAGACGCTCGCCAGTTTTACTGCTTCGTAGAGTATCCGGTCGTTGAGACCCAGGTACTGATCATTGCGATGGAAAGGGTCGACTGCTGCGATCACCTTGCGAGGCAAGGCATGCGCGGTATTACTGACGAAATGCAGCGGCACCGGACACTCGCGCAGCAAGTGCACATCGAGAGGCGTGAACATCAGGCGCGAGAGCAGCGATTCATGCTCCAGCGCTTTAATCACCAACTCTATGGGTTGTTCTTTGAGGTGGATGAGGATTTCCTGGAGTGGGCGTTCAACCCACGTCACCTCGGTGGTGACCTCCAGGCCAATCTTGCGCAAGGGTCTGGCCTGTTCCTCAAGCCACTGGCGGTGGCGTTCGATGTAGCCAAGACGCATATCTTCACGAGCCTGGTCGTTGATCAGGCCGGCAGTCGCCAGGCCTTCCAGGTAGTCGAAGGCCACGATGTGCAGCGCCGCACCTTCGGCCTTGGCCAGTGCCGCGGCCCTGTCGAAGGCCGGACTGTGCTGCATCAGCGGCGAGACGATCAGCATGAAACGTGATTGACCAGACATGACAAACCTCTCATGGGTAAACGCAACGTCGTCGGTTCCTGAGTCGTGATCTGATCGTGACGTTAACCAGGCTCCTGAGCTTGATCTGTATCAAACGGCCTGGAGACTGACTTTGTCGCCCGACATACGGTCGTTGGATACGTCTCCAATCCCGTAATTATTGACCATGATCAACCTCTCGTCCGCAACCCCGGCACAGACTGAACTTTGTGCTCAACTCAAGCCGGTATACAGGGGCAGGAGAGATCATCAGGCAACCATGAAAGTGGCGATCTTCGTCGAGAAAAACCGGATCGTCCTCGATGACAAACCGATCCCTGAAGTCGGCCCATTGGATGCGCTGGGGACCCAGGGTACGTTCGAATCCGCTCGTGACCCACCGTTTCAAACTGGACGATATCGAAGCAGCTCATGAGCTGTTTGCCCACCAACCTGACGGCGTGATGAAGGTTGCCATTACGCCGTAATGGAGTTTTTGGAGGCTGGGATGCGCTTCCCGCTGACCCTGTTCCGGGGTTGAACCGAGGCTGACTATGATCATTGAAATAACAGAACAACCGGCAAAACACCGTTGGGCCGTACACATGGATGGGTGGGAGGCGAGTTTCGACCATCTGGATCAAGCAGAGGCGTTCGTCAGGCAACTCAAGGCGCGCATCGATGCGCCTCATGCCTGGCCGATAACCGCCGCCACGGTGCCGTTGACCGGGCAGGCGCCCGGCAACCAATCTGGCCCCGCTGTTGTGCAAATGGCGCTGGCTGACCTCGCGAGATAAGTGCCAAGGTCAGGGAGGGCATCACTCACCCAGGTGCGTACCCAATGAATGAAACCATCGGCATGGCCAATGCAGCCGCTGCGCTAGGGATCGGCATGCTGATCGGTCTTGAGCGCGAGCGCCGCAAGGGACGGGGCGACAGCCGTGCCTGTGCCGGGTTACGGACGTTCGCAATCACCGCGCTGCTGGGCTATGTCGCCATGCTGGTCGGCGGTGGTCTGTTGCTGGGGATCGTTGCGATCTGTCTGGGGCTGCTCGTCACCGCCGCTTACTTGAAAAACCTCGGCAACGATCCTGGTATTACCAGTGAAGTGGCCTTGCTCACGGTGTTGGTACTGGGGGCGTTGTGTGGCACTGCGCCCGAGCTGGCCATTGCCATTGGTGTGGTGATGGCGGGACTGCTGACCTATCGGCAGAGGTTGCATCACTTTGCACGCAGCCAGTTGACCGAAGCGGAAATACGCGATGGGCTGGTGTTGCTGATCACCGCGTTGGTGGTGCTGCCCCTGGCGCCCGATCGCTTCATCGGGCCGTATGCCGCTATCAATTTACGTACCATTTGCACCTTGACCGTGCTGTTGATGGCGGTCGGCGCGGTGGGGCATATCGCGGTTCGCACCGTGGGCACCCGCTACGGCTATCCGATCAGTGCAATCGCTTCAGGGTTTGCATCCAGTACCGTGACCATTGCGGCCATGGGGCATATCGTTGCCAAGGAACCGGCGAACATCAAAGTCCTGAGCGCCGCTGCGGTGCTGTCCAATCTGGCGACCGTGACTCAGGTGGGCCTGATCCTGGGGGCGGTTGATCCTGGCCTGTTGCGGACCATGTGGGGGCCGTTGCTATTCGGAGTCGTCGCCACGGCGTTGTATGGCGTTTGCTTGATGTTTCCCAAACCGACAGGGGGCGCCAACGAGCGGGTCAAGGTCGGCGGCGCGTTCAATCTCAAACTCGCCTTGATCGTGACGCTGGCCATGACCGTTATTACCTTCCTGTCTTCGGTGATGCTCAGTTACTTTGGCCAGGTGGGCGTAATGCTGACAGCGGCCTTTAGTGGTTTTGCCGATGCTCATTCCTCGACGGCGTCCATTGCCTCCCTGGCCAAGGCCGGCCAGATACCCTTCGATGCCATTGCCGGCCCTGCGCTGATCGCTGTCAGTAGCAATTCGCTGAGCAAATGCGTGGTGGCCTGGGTCAGCGGCGGTCGACAGTTCGCCGCCTATGTCATCCCTGGACAGGTATTGCTGACGCTGGCGATGTGGGCAGGCATCTTGTTGCACTGAAGCGCTTGATGCCTTGCCGTATCAATCAAGACAAGGCGAAGCGTGCATCAGAGCTGATAAAGATCAAGTCGCCTACGCCTGGAACGCTCAACCTTGAGTCTTACTCTCCGTATTGAGATGGCCGCGTGCCGAGGTGCCTTATGTCGCAGATTCAGCGTTTACTGTTAATCGCCCCCTCAGCCATGACCCATACACCGGCGTTCGGTCGTGCCGCCGCGTTGGCTCAGGCAATGCAATTGCCCTTGCATATCGTGGCGTTCGATTACCTCGAAGCCTTGGCGGTGGCCGGCCTGTTCGCCCCCGAGCAAGTAAGCCGGGCTCGGGAGGGCTATCTTCAAACCCATTGGCAATGGCTCGAGCAGCAAGCTGAATTGATGAGCAAACACGGCGTTGAGGTCACGAGTGAGGTGGTTTGGATACAAGATCCTTACCAAGAGATCCTTCACTTCATCAACGAGATGCCTTTGGCGTTGATCATCAAGGATGCTCAGGAAGAATCTGCATTGAAACGAGTCTTCTTCACTCCGCTGGACTGGCAGTTGCTGCGTGATTGTCCGGTGCCGGTGCATCTGGTCACTAACGCTCGCAATCCACGGCCACGTAATGTTGTGGCGATCGTCGATGTGTTGCGCAGTGAAGACCAAGACCTGGTGTTCAACGATCAGATCATCAAGGCGGCAGTGAAACTGGCCGAACAGTGCGGCGCCCGGCTTGAGTTGGTGCATGTGTATGACTGGGCAGCGGTGTACGCCACGGATATGGGCTTTGGCGTATTGCCCCTTGCCACCGGTATCTATGAGGCATTAGGAGAGGCTCAACATGAGGCATTTGCAGCCTTGGCCGAACGTCATGGCGTTCCACCTGATCGTCGCCACTTCATTGAGGGAGCGCCACTGCAGAGTATCTGCGAGTTTGCGACCGATCATCTGGCGGACGTCATCGTCATGGGAACGGTGCAACATAGAGGGTTGAACAAACGCTTGGGCAGTACCGCGGAACATCTCTTGCACCGGGCGCCTTGCAGCGTGTTGGCGATCAAACCGGGCGAGCTGTTGCAGTCATAGGTGTTGAATCGCCCCTCGGAGAGCCAGTACCTGGTGCTCCAAGGGGCGTTTTTTTACAGCATGAGGCGGTGAATGACCTGGCGGGCATCGTCAGGATCGTTATGAACTTCAAATCCCAGGGCTTTTGCCAAGTCACGCATGGGGGCATTGCTTGAGGCATCAATGGAATACATCTGATGAAAACCGTTCTTGCGTGCGGTCTTGATCAAATGCTCCATCAACAGCGTACCCAGCCCCAGGTGCTGCCATTCATCGGCGACCGTGATCGCGCATTCGCATTCATGTTCGGCAGTGGCGGCATAGCGGCTGATACCGATTTCGATCAATTTACCGTTTTCGTGGATCAGGGCTATGTAGGCCATACGCTGCTTGCAGTCGATGTCCATCAGTTGGTCGAGCATGGCTGTACCTGGCTCGTTGATTTGCGCTAGAAAACGCATATGCCGGGATTCGGGGGACAAGCGCTTGATGAAGGCGCACTCGCGCTCGCGGTCCTTTTCCGTCAATGGCCGGATCAGTACATGTCGGCCATCCCTGAGCGCTTCAATCCAGTATTGTCCAGAGACCGCAGCATAGGCGGCAGCGGCTCGCTCGTTGTGGTCTTTGACCGTGAGCATGGTGCGATCCTCCATCTGACATAAAGGGGGTGTGCGGTAAAAGGCCACGCGGTTCATCCCTTTTTACGCCACTGACGGCGCTCGAATCTGATCTGGATCAGATACTCGGTGCGGGTGTCATCAATCGCCAGGATTTGATGTAAATCAACCGCCGTGGGGGGCAATGAGCGCAGTCTTGGAACATGCCGGTGGATCGACCGGTGCCGCGCCGAGGTGTGTGATGGGTCAATACCAACGTTTACTGCTGATCGCCGACCGAACCCTGCATCAGTCTCCAGCCTTGCTGCGCGCCGTCGCCCTGGCCAAGGCGTGTGAGGCGGTACTGCATGTATGTGCCTTTGTCGAACCGGTGCCGATCATCCATTTGTGGGAGGAAAAAGTCGACGAAGCGGCTTTTCAGAGCTATCTGCGACGCTATCGCCGCTGGATGTCGGAGGAAATCCAGCGGCTGAGCGGGGATGGGCTAAAGGTCTCGGTCGAAGTGGTCTTCACCACCCATCCGCTGCTGGATATCTTGAAGCATGTCGAGGAGTTCAAGCCTGACCTGCTGATCAAGGACGCCACGTTGGAACCGGTGCTCAAACGGGTGTTCATCACGCCATTCGATTGCCACCTGCTGCGTGAGAGTCCGGTGCCTGTGCACTTGGTCAACCAGGCCCGTTACGGTTTGCCTCATCGGATTGTGGCGGCGGTGGACCCCTTCGACCCGCAGACTCAGATCAGTGGCCTCAACGACACCATCATCCAGACCGCGAACGCCCTTGCCTTGCAGTGCGACGCACCGCTGCATTTGCTGTACGCCTATGACCTGTCGCCCGCGTTCAATGGCGATGTAGCGATGGTCAGCGACGGATGGGGGGTGGATTACATGGAGGAGCTGCGGGAATCCCTGCACCTGGCATTTGTGACCCTGGCCGATCGCTACGGTGTACCGCCCGAACGTCGGCACTTTGTCATGGGTCAGCCGGTTCGGGCATTGAGTGAATTTGTCGAGGAGTACCTGGCCGATGTGGTGGTGATGGGCACCGTGCACCGGGTCGGGTTGGATCGCTTGATCGGCAGCACCACTGAACGGGCTCTTTATTCGGTGCCTGGAAGCATTCTGGCGGTCAGGTCACCCGGTTTGGCGGTCAGGGAGTGAGCACGATTGCGCCTTTGACCTGACCTGTCCTCAGGTGCGCCAGCGCTTGATTGGCATCGTCCAGTGCAAAACAGGTGACATCGCTGTGCACGGGCGTGCGCTGGATTTCTTGAAAAAACGCTATGCCGTCTTCGCGCGTCAGGTTGGCCACCGAGCGCACGCTGCGCTCACCCCAGAGCAGTCGATAGGGAAAAGCAGGGATGTCGCTCATGTGGATGCCAGCGCAAATCACGCAGCCACCCTTGACGGTCGCCTCCAGCGCCAACGGCACCAGTGCACCGACGGGAGCGAATATCAAACTGGCGTCGAGCGGGTGTGGTGGTTTCTGGTCCGAAGGGCCTGCCCAGTGTGCACCCAGTGTTCGGGCATAGGCCTGGCTCTCGCTGTCGCCGGGTCGGGCGAAGGCATATACCTGCTGCCCTCGGCCCAGCGCCACCTGGATCGCCAGATGCGCCGCGGCGCCGAACCCGTAGAGGCCCAAATGGCGTGCAGTTTTTGCCATTTGCAGCGCGCGAAAACCGATCAGCCCGGCGCACAGCAACGGCGCTGCTTCAGTGGCCGAGAGCGTATCCGGAATGGGAAAGCAGAAGCGCACGTCGGCAACGGTGTAGTCGGCGTAACCGCCGTCCAGATGACAACCGGTGAATTGCGCCTGATCACAGAGGTTCTCCCGGCCGGAGCGGCAAAACTCACACTGCCCGCAGGTCCACCCGAGCCAGGGAACGCCGACCCGCCGGCCGATCCAGTCGGCCGCAACGTCAGCCCCCACGGCCGTCACTTCCCCGACGATTTCATGCCCCGGTACTCGCGGCAGTACCGCTTGTGGCAGTTCACCGTCCACCAAATGCAGGTCGGTGCGGCACACGCCACAGGCCAGGACTTTTATTAACAGTTGTTGTACGCCAGGTGTCGGGATCGCGCGTTCTTCCCGTTGCAATGGCTGGCCAGGGGTATGCAGCACCATGGCACGCATGACGATTCTCCATAAGCAAAGGCACCTACGACGTCAGAGCGGCGCGTCCCGATGACAGCCAGCGACCAGATGCTTGAGCCCGTCCATATTCAGGACTTTGACGTTACGGCCCGAGATTTCGACCAGTGCCTGGTCGCGCAGGTGGGCAATGCCTCTGCAGATGGTTTCCAGACGCAGCCCCAGATAGGAGCCGATCTCTTCGCGACGCATCTTCAGTACAAACTCCCTGGACGAGTATCCGCGCATGTTAAGCCGCTGCGACAGATTCAGCAGAAAGGCCGCGAGGCGTTCGTCCGAGTTCATATTGCCCATTAACATCAGCATGTCGTGATCACGCACTATTTCCCGGCTCAGGAGTTTGTTCAGGTTGTGCTGCAGTGAAGGCAACTCCCGGGCAAGCCTTTCCAGCTGGGCGTAAGGGATAGGACACACTTCGCTGTCTTCAAGGGCGAAAGCATTGCACGCGTGCTGGTCTGCGCTGATGGCGTCCAGGCCGAGCATCTCGCCGGGTATTTGAAAACCGGTCACCTGCTCGCGACCGTCAATAGACAGCACATTGGTCTTGAAAGACCCTATGCGTACCGCGTAAAGCGAGCGCAATGGATCGCCTGTGCGGTACAACGCTGCGCCTTTTTTAACCTTCACGCGCTGGGCGATCAGGGTGTCCAGTTGCTCGACTTCCTGACCGGTCAGGCCAATTGGCAGGCACAACTCCAGCACGCTGCAGTTGGAGCAGGCAGCCTTGAGGTAATGAGCGTGACGGGGTCGGATCTCAGACGGTGACATGACGCGCCCCTCTATGAATGTATCAAGCATAGATCTTGAGAGCCCAAGCAAGCCCTTAATGTGTAAACCGGTGGGAGGGTGTACGACGAAAGGAGATGGGGCCTGGCGGATAGACAGTAGGTCGCGTGGACGCGGTTGTCCCCCCGAGGCTGCTATTTGTTCTTCCAGTATTTCTGCATTTCGAGAAACAGAAACGACGCTGTCCAGGAGATCAGTACCAGGCCGGTCAGTCCCTGCAGCCCGGTCAGGTACTTGAGCTTGCCCAAGGGCGATATGTCGCCGAAACCGATGGTGGTGAAGGTGGTGAAGGAAAAGTACACACAGTCCATGAGCGAGCCGTCAAAGTTGCCACTCAGACTTCCCCACTCGCTGGAGCGTGTCATCAGGTAATAGACCAGCGCAAAGCACCAGACTTCGAGCGCATGGGCCAGCAGCGCGCCAAATACCCCGACGACGATTCTGAATCGACTCCAGGCCTTGAGCCTGGGTAGCCCGTCGTTCAGGCGTAACAGACATTCGTAGTGGATAACCACGGCCACGATTACCACCAGCGTATTGATCAGTGTTACCGCAAGCATGGCAAACCTCGAAAGTGCGGGTTCCTGTGCCGATCCAGGCACTGGCGATGGCAATGATTGATCCTTATGGGGGCGCTTGTATCGGTTGCGGCGACGTCGAGGAAAATGTGAGGGGCATCAATGGAGGGAACTCTTCGGGCGTCAGTGTTTCCTCTTCCAGCAGGCTCAATTGCCCAGCGCTGAGGCTCAAGCCCTTTGGGCATCTGAATACGATTCTAGACGCCATTAGCTCGAGCGCCGGGTTTACGCTGAACCTTGAGCTGTCAGGCCCCGGTGTACGTCAGGCAATCAGCAGGTGATCTTCCACCTTTCTCGCCCCGGAGCCGAACAGGCGGCGCGGGCCGAGGTATTCGATACGTAGCTTGCAACAGACTGCAGGAGCCCGGTAACTACTAGCGCTTCTACGATTGGGAAGCGGGCATCTATTGAGCTGTATCAACAATGTTTCTTTCACCAAGGGCACTTTTTGGTCTTAAGCGCACAACGACGGCTTTTTGTGATCTTTATCAACCTCATCCAACGCCTGCCGCTCACTATCGATATTCATCAGTGATGTTTTTCATTGATCCGTTTGCTGATGGAAAGCCAGCACAGGAGTGCTGTTCATCAGGCTCAACTGACAAAGCGTCTGCAGGCGAGGTGTGTGATGTTTGAAATTCGTCGTTTACTGCTGATCACCCCGAGAGAAATGTCCCGTACCCCGGCTTTTGATCGGGCAGAGTCCCTGGCCAGAGCGACAGGTGCGATGTTGCACATCGTCGCTTTCGATTACGTCGAAGCATTGGCTGTCGCAGGGCTATTTGACCACGAGGCCATGGCGCAGGCCCGCGAGGGGTACTTGCAGGTGCACCGTCACTGGCTTGAGCAGCAAGCCCGGTTTGGGCAGTGCAAAGGCCTGCAAGTGACCACTGAAGTGATCTGGGCCAAACCGAGTATCGAGGAGGTGCTTGAGTACGTGAATGACTTCCGGGCGGACATCGTGATCAAGGATGTACAGCGTGTATCGGCATTTAAACGGGTTTTCTACAGGCCCCTGGACTGGCTATTGCTGCGTGACTGCCCGGCCCCCTTGCACCTGGTCACCGATGCGAGAAACCCGTTGCCCATGAAAATTCTCGCGGCCATCGACCTTTCCCATCTTGAAGAATTGACGCAAGGGCTCAATGACCGAATCCTCGACGTGGCCTCGACGCTGGCCTCGTCCTGTGGAGCGAAATTGCATCTGCTGAATGTCAGTGGTTGGACAGTGGATAGTGACTCCGAGGTGAACCTGCAAAACCTGACCATGGACGCGAGTTTAAGAGATGCCGTCAACGACGCCCAGGAAGAGGCCTTTGATACGCTCGCCGAACGCTACGGGGTTCCACAGATACGAAGGCATCGAGTGACCGGAACGCCCCACACAATGATCGAACGCTTCGCGGCGAATAATGCATTCGACATGATTGTTATGGGCACCGTGCATCATAGGGGGGTAAGCATCTTTATTGGCAGTACCGCCGAGAGCACGCTGGATCGGGCTCCCTGCAGTTTGATGATCGTCAAGCCGATGCCTTAGTACTTTCATAGCGTTGATGAGGGCTGGCATTCGAGTGGGGGGAGGGCGCAGTTGATGGAAATCAAGTGTCCGGGGCGGAAAAGGGCGATCAATAGCGTACCTATTAGTGTTCGAGGAGACGGGCATGCGAATGACATTTCTCGGTGCGGCTGGCACGGTCACGGGCAGCAAGTACCTGCTGGAACATAACGACAAACATGTGCTGATCGATTGCGGTCTGTTCCAGGGCTACAAACAGCTGCGCTTGCACAACTGGGACCCTTTTCATCTGCCGGTTCGAGATCTGGAGGCCATCGTTCTGACCCATGCTCATCTGGATCACAGCGGCTACCTGCCGGTGTTGGTGCGCAACGGTTATCGCGGCCCGGTCTATGCCACGACCGCGACCTGTGATGCGCCGATCGTCGGAGAGTTGTGAAGGGTCAGAAACGCCACCGCAGGCCGCGACGGTTTGCGCGTCGCGTCAAGGTCAATAGCGCAAGTTCTCCTGCCGTTGTTGCGCGAAGTGCTCAAGCGGTGCGGCGTCGAGCGCTTGCGCCGCGCCAGGTGCCGCGCCGTCGCGAATCGCTTGCCACACGGTTGGCGAGCCGATCGACTCGCGGGTCGCAGCAAGATCGAAGGTCTCGGGATAGAGCGCATGCAGTGTGGCGAGCAGTGCCAATCCCAGGCTTGCGACGGGACGTTGCGCGGGCGCAGCGTCGCGAGCGATGCTCACGCCATGACAGAGCTGACCGTGCCAGGTTGACTCGGTCGGGACGAAGTCGATCGGCTCGAAATGCGCGCCGACGTCAAGCGCATTCAGCGCGTTTGCGAGCCGGGTTGCGTCGATCCACGGCGCGCCGATCCACTCGAACGGATGCGGTGTACCGCGCCCCACACTCAGATTCGCGCCCTCGAGCAAACCGACATCCGGGTACAGGTCGAGCTGGGGCAGCGTGCGCAGGTTCGGCGATAGCGGCACCCAACCCAGACCGGTGTCGGCGAAGGCCATCGTGCGCCGGTACCCCAGCATCGGCACAACGCGCAAATCCGCGCCAATGTGCTTGTTGCGGTTGAACAGACTCGCCAGCTCGCCGACCGTCATGCCGGGCTGCAGCGGCGCAGGGAAATAGCCGGTGAACGATTCGTGGCGGCTGTCCAGCACCGGTCCGCCGAATCGCTGCGCACCGAGCGGATCGGGCCGGTCCAGCACGAACAGCGGAATGCGCCGCGCCGCTGCGGCCTCAAGTGCGTAGCCGAGCGTGGTCTCGTAGGTGAAGAAGCGCACACCGGCATCCTGAATGTCGAAGATCAGCGCATCCAGTCCCGAGAGCGAACCGGCCGGGAAGCGCCGCGCCGCGCCGTAGAGACTGTGTACGGTGAGGCCTGTCGCCGTGTCGAGTGTGTCGCCGACCCGCTCGTCCAGGTCGATGTTCAGCCCGTGTTCCGGCGAGAACAGCGCTGCCAGCCTGACGCCTGGCGCGTGCGCGAGTACGTCAATGGTGCGCCTGCCCTCGGCGTCGAAGCCGCTGCGATTGGTGATCAAGCCCACGCGCCTGCCTGCGAGCGGCGCAAACTGCTGCGCCTCGAGCACGTCGATGCCGGTCAGCACCGGGCCTGTCGAGGTCGGCAGGCGATCGGCGGCACGCAGCGCTGGCAACGCCGACGGCAGCAACCGGCCGATTTGCGCAGCGCTGGCAGGCGCGGCCCGACTGCCCAGCAGCGCGAGCAACTGTGCACGAAGCGGGCGGGCGTCACCGCGGTCATCCGGGTACACACGGTTGGTCAGGATGACGATGAATTGGCGCGTCACCAGATCGATCCACAGGCCCGTGCCGGTGTACCCGGTGTGGCCGATCAGGCCAATCGGCGGCAGACGGTCATGGTTCGGCGCGAACGGTGCGGCCAGTTCCCAGCCGAGGCCGCGCCACGGCATGGCCGCGAGCGGCGAGGCGGCCGCCGCGAGCGTGGCGATGCTGGCTGGCCGCAGAATCTGCAGGGTGCCCGCGCGCCCTTCGTTCAGTAGCATCTGCGCGAAGCGGGCGAGGTCATCCGCCGTGGAAAACAGCCCGGCGTTGCCGGAGACACCGCCCATCCATTCGGCCGTCGGATCGTGCACGCGGCCGCGGCGGATACCGGCCTTGTTGGCGATCGTCGGCGCACTGCGTGCCGCTTGCCCGGCGTCGGGCAGAAAAACCGTGTCGCGCATCCCGAGCGGCCCGAAGATGTGAACCCGGCAATACGTGTCGAGCGCAAGGTGCGTGATGCGCTCGACCAGTTCGCCGAGCACCACGAAGTTCAGGTCGCTGTAGATGACGCGTTCACCTGGCGCGCTGCGCAGACGCTGCGACGCGATCGCGCTCAGCACGCCTTCGCGATCCGGATGCACTGGCCGCACAGGCAGGTCTGGCAGCAGCCCGGAGGTGTGTGCCAGCAGGTCACGCACCGTCACCGCGTCTTTGCCGTATGCGGCAAAGGCGGGCCAATACCGCGCAACGGGTGCGTCCAGGTCGATGCGGCGCGCTTCGGCCAGTTGCATGATTGCCGTGGTGGTCGCGATGACCTTGGTCAGCGACGCGAGATCGAACTCGGTGCTCAGTGTCATCGGCTCGGGGTCGGGCGTCGTCGCGCGTTGCCCAAAGGCTTGGCGATAGAGCACGTGCGTGGCGTCCCCGATCAGGACGACGGCCCCCGGAACGCGTCCGGCGGCGATCTGCCCCTCGACAATCTGTGCGGCTTGCAGGCGCGCCGCTGCATCGAGATCGACGGCACTCGCGATCTGCGCCGCCGTCGCCATTCCAACCAGCATCGCCCAGCGCTTCAGCGCACTGATCAATGGTGCGGCAAATCGGCGGCGTCGTAGTGATTGCGCGGGTTCCATAACATCCATCCATCGTTGCCGGCTGCGTCGGCGGCGTTTACCTGCGCACTGATCGCCGCCGCGTCAAACGGGCGTTGATCGAACGCATAGTCGCGAAAGGCCTGCAACCACGGACGAAAACGCACGGCCGGCAGATGGGTGCGCTGCACCGCCTCTGCCAGGGTACGCCTGACGACCTGACCAGGGTCGGTGACCGGGTTGGTCAAGCCCGGCAGCCCCCAGGTGAAGCCGGACGGGTATAGCATCGGCGAAATATAGTCGAGCGGCTCGCCCAGCAATTCGATTTGCTGGCCGATCGCGGTATCGTCGAGATTCCAGCAGACGTAGCCGAAGATGTCTGCGGAGACAAATACATTGTAGGGTGCGAGCCGTGCGCGCGCGGCCTGAAGGAAGCCGACGATCGCCGCGGTCCGGTTGCGACGGGTGTTCTGGAGGGCAAAGTGTAGCCCGCTCTTGTCGGGAAAGCGCACATAGTCGAACTGGACCTCGTCGAAGCCCATCCGCGCCGCCTCCTCGGCGACATCGAGATTGTGCTGCCATACGTCTTGCGAAAACGGATCCATCCATTGCAGGTTCTCGCTATCGCGCCACGGCGTGCCTTCTGCGGTGTGCACACTCCACTCCGGATGCGCGTCGGCGAGTGGGTCATCCTTGAACACCACGATGCGCGCGATCAAGTACAGGTTTTGCGCATGCAGCCTGGCAAGCAGTGCGGCAAAGTCCCGGTACTGTGGTGCGCGCACAGTCACGCGTGCCGCCGCGCCGATCGACTCGCGCGCCGCACTGCGATACGGCGTCAGGCCGCGGTCGCCCTTGACGTCGATCACGAATGCATTGATCACGGTGCTTTCGGCAAGGTTGACGGCCTGGTTGCGCAGCGTCTTGCTGGTTATGCCGAACACCGACAGATAGAGCGCTTTGGGGCGAAACGGGGTCAGCGCGAGCGTCACGGGCGTTTCGCCGGACACTTTAGCCTCGGTGCGCAGATACCCAGGGGCGCGGGCCGCGACGCTCTCGACCGCCTGAGCCGTCTCGAACCGCCCGTATTCGTCGGTACGCATCACGCCGGCCGATGTCGTGATGATTGCGTCGGCAACCGGATTTTGCGTGCTTGAGTCGAGCACGACGCCGGTGACAGCCAGGGCGCCTCGCTCGGTCAGCAGGGTCGTGACGGCGAGCAGCGCCGGGAGTGCATAGCGCCTCAATGCGCGGATGAAGGTCATCGTGCGTTCCCCGTTGCGGGCATCGGCAGAGAGTTCGGTTCGCCAAGCAGGCGCGCGAACGCGCTGGCGCCGTAGGCATCGATCATCAGAAAGCGCGGCAGTGCCAGCAGCCGCGCGTGCCGGTCCGCCTTGTGCGCGTCCAGTGTGAAGGCGACGACGTAACCCTCGTCGGAGGCGAGTGCGATCAACTCGTCGTCGTAGATGCCGAACGGCCACGCGAGCATGTCGATATGCGCACCGGTTTGCGACTCGAGACGTCGACGCGATTTGTCGAGTTGTGTGCGGACGAATTGCTGGAAATCCGCCGGCGTACGGCGTCTGCGTTCGACGTTGAAGTTGGGATGCCAGTACGTATGCGACTGGATGTCCATGAGCCCGGTCTGTTGCAGGGTACGCAATTGCTCCCAGGTCAGCGCATAGGACGCGTTCGAGATCGCCGATGGGTAGATGAACAGCGTGACCGCAAAGCGCTCGCGCAGCACGATGGGCAGCAGCTTTTCGAATACCGAACGATGCCCGTCGTCGACGGTGATCGCCACCGGTTTCTCCGGTAACGTCGCATTCGGATCCCGCAGCCAGTCGACAACCTCGCGCAGCGGCACGATGTGGTAGCCATGCTCGTGCAGGACGCGTAACTGGGTTTCGAAGGTGCTCATGCGCACGGTCATCGAGTCGTCCAGTGTCTGCGAAAAACGGTGGTAAACGAGGATCGTAACGCGCGGTCCGGCGCTCTGCTCGGCTGCGTCCGCGCCCCAGGCAAGCCCGCAGATGCACACCAGCACAGCGCACACCAGAAGCCGGATCGAGCGACTCATACAAGCAACCCGCCGTCCGTCCCGCCTGTGGCCGGCCCCCCGCCGGATCAGAGGGGGCGCGTGCCGGCACCGGAAAGACGCGACGCTGCCGTCGATATACGCCCTGATTTTTCCGTACATGTCAGTGCTCCTGCGCGAGCCATTTTCACCCGCGTTGCCCGTCTCGCGAGAGCGAGGCGTAGCCAGTGTGCGTTGAACGCGCATCGTCCTTCTGATGCAGATCAATGTCGCGCAACGTGGAGCCGCTCAGAGGGGAGCGAGTCGCCAGACGAAACGAGAGGAGAGGTTGGTCCCGCCTTCATCTGATCTAAATCAATAGTAGATCCTCGTTGGCGGGCCACTTTATGAAACGACAACTTCTAGGCTTACCGACATGAATATCAACGAGGCGATCTCGGGCCGTCGCTCGACGGAAACTGTTGATGAACCCATCATTCGTCGTTTGATCAACGCCGCCGCACAGGCGCCCAACGCGGTAAATCAACAACCGTGGACGTTCACGGTGATACGTGATCAAGGGCTGTTGGATCGGTTTCGTCCAAAGTTTTCTTGATACTCCGGATGGGAAGCATGCACTTGGCCTTCCTGCCAAGTGGACGCCAGTGGCGCCAATCATCGTTGGCCATCCGAAGTCCGCGCCCGCATCCGTTCCGCACAAGGAACCAGAGATCCGCTGGGTTGGCTGATCAATGAACGCGACCCTCTGAACCTGGATCTGCCTGCAATCATCAAGGCTGCCCGGCAGCGTGGTTGCTGTCTGGAACTCAATGCGCAGCCGCAACGCATGGACCTGTTCGACCTCCAGTGCCGATACGCCAAGGATGAAGGTGTGCTCATCAGCATCAACTCGGATGCACATCGCACCGCCGACTTCGCCTATTTGCGTTACGGGGTCGCTCAGGCACGCCGTGCCTGGCTGGAAAACCCCAACATTCTCAACACCCGTTCCCTGACGGAACTCAAGGCGTTCCTGACCTCAGGTTCCGCCCGGGGATGAGTCGTTGCTGGCGGAGGATTGAAGCGGTCCACTCTTTTTCTCCACCAATGGCGCACACATGGAAATGCATCCAGCGTCTACCAACGTGCCAGATGCTGTCTGCGAAATCAGCTCCGCCAATCAGTGTATGGGGCCGGGTGGTGTCCCCGGAACCATACGCCATGCTTCAGGACACTGGCGCACATAGGGGTAGTAGCCTTTGGCTGAAGGGCAGTAATACCAGCTTGGCGCAGACTGAATGTTGGGGGGTGCTGCCACCGAAGGCGGGTTGGCCGGATAGTAATAAACAGGGGTCGGGTAGTAGTAGACCGGATAGGAGGGGTAGTAATACGGACCGCGAAGGTACGCGGCTTCCCAGCCCAGGCCCAAGCCAAGACCTATGCCCCACAAAACGGACCGCCGCCATGACCGCCTCCGTGTCGCTCGGCGTTGGCCGGCAATGCAAGGCTTGTGGCGATCAGGATTACCCCGATCAGCGCGCAACGTTTTACCGAGTTGATGTTCATGATGTCCACCCAATAGAGCAGTGAGTACCGCTTACCGCTTACCGCTTACTGTTTGCTGGATTCGTCCTGGTCGCCTTCCATTCGGGGTCTGAACATGTGCATAGGGATCTGCCGACCGTCTTGGTCGGAGACTCTGTGATGCATCACAGTCCAGAATAGGTCGAAAATGGTTTTTTGTTCAGTATCCAAGGCTTCGTAGAAGGTTTTGGTGCGCACCAGAGCAGCGTCCAGGCGAACCAGATGCGCCTGCATCCAGAGGGTTTGTGCACGCAAACGCTCTATCCCTTTGGCCATTCTTTGCGGTGTCGTTTCATCCATCAGCGCGTTCGGCGTACTCGCCCCTTCGTCACGTCCGGTTTTGTCCTTTTCCAGTTGCTGATTGGCATCTGTTATCACCCCCGTGGCCCATGTATCCCATGCGGGCATTTGCTCCGGCTTGAGATTCAGCTTGCCCTTGAGATCATCCAGGGTCTGCTGCGTATGTTTGACCCAGTCGAAATCCGAGTGGTGACTGAGCATGCCGCCTGGTGGTGACATTTGTGGGTTAGCAAAGACGCTGGTTGATGGCAACAGTAAAACACTTGCCGCCATCAACAGGCATTGGCCGATCAAGCCTGATTTTTTCATCTTCAGCTCCTCTCAATACCGTTGGGGTCCATTCGAGAATAGGAGTCGGTCTGGGGGAGAGTCTGATCCACATCAGAAAACAGGCATACAAACGGGCAAGCGGATCGACGGGCTGGCATTGGCAGGGGTGGTTCGGTCGTTTCAGCGCGCTTCAATCTGCGTCTGGAGGCGTCCAGCAACAACCGATATTTCCCTGAACTGCTCGCCGTCATGTAATACGAACACTGCATCCATGCCACGCTCCTGCGCGAGCTCGGGGCCGGCTTTTTCTCCCAGGACCATGAGCGCAGTGGCCCATGCATCGGCGAGCATGCAGGTGGAGGCAACCACTGTGACTGCGGCGAGTTGGTTGGACAGCGGCGCACCGAGAGCGGGATCCATCGTATGAGCGTATCGCTGGCCGGCAACTTCGATCCAGTGTCGATAGTCCCCGGACGTGGCAATCGCCGCATCGCTGATCTCCATTACGCCCATGACTTCACGAACGCCACGGCGGGGTCTTTCAATGGCGACGACCCAGGACTCTCCATCCGGCTTGGTTCCGCGTGCGCGCATTTCACCATCGATTCCCACCAGGTAGTTCGTCATCCCCCAGCCATCGAGGCAGCGTGCCATTTCATCCACCGCGAAACCTTTGGCGATGCCCGAAAGATCGAGGGTGGTTGCTGAGCGTTTACGGGCCAGGTTGCGCACAGGATCAATCTCCAGTGTTCGAGTGGCTGGTGCCCGTACCTGGCGATGTAACGTGTTAATGAGCTGTGGGGTTGGTTGCTGTTCGCCAGGACCAAAGCCCCAGGCGTTGACCAGATCACCCACGGCGATATCAAACGCACCACTGGATTGACGGCCTACACGCAAAGCGGTTGTCAGCACCTTGGCCAGTTCGTCAGGCACAGGCAGCCATTGCTGTTCAGGTGCCGCATTAAGACGGTTGAGGGCGGACTGCGGCTTCCATGTCGACATCTGTTGATCCACATTGTCGACGGCTGCAAACAGGCTCTTGCCAATGGCTGCCTCATCTACCTGCGGTTCGGCGAAAAACAACGCGCTGTAACGGGTGCCCATGGTTTCGCCGCTCAGGCTGTAGCGGCATAAGGAGGACTCATGGGGTTCAGTAGACATCTTCACGGTAGCGTCCTTGTGCTTTGAGCGTCAGCACGGTCAAGTTGAGCGGAGCCAACACTTCATCCAGAGCGTTCATCACGCCTTTGGCCATCTCGCGACTCCCGCACACCAGTACTTGGGCACCTTTATCCATCAATCGGCGTAACGCCAAGGCGTCGGCGATGAGTCGGTCCTGCACATAGCTACGCTTGTGCACTTGGGAAAACGCGACGTGTAACTGGGTGAGACGTTGGTCCGACAGATAACCATTGAGCTCGGGCTCATAGAGAAAGTCGGACTCCGGGTGACGTCCTCCCCAATACAGGTGCATCGGGTGCCGGGCTGTGTTGTTGCGGATAAATCCCGCTAAAGGACCGATACCGGTACCGGCACCGATGAGAATTACCGGTTTTTTTCCAGACGCGGGGCGAAAATCAGGATTGGGCTGAATGAATGCCTCAATCTGACCCCCCACCGGCAAATCATGGAGGAAGCCGGAGCACACACCGCTTTCGTGTTTGCGCACACAAATTTCTAAAACGCCGTCATCTGATCCGCTGGCCAGTGAGTAGAAGCGCGGCACGAGGCCGCCAGGTGGCACAATGGCGACTAAATCGCCAACTTCGAAATGGGGTAGGCCATCTCCCTTTCGCACAGGTTTGAACCAACCCGGCACGCGCGAAGGTGTTAGCGCTTTGAAACGCAGAATATGGGTGGGTGCATTCACGTGCTCGCCGTATTCCATGCGCTCCATCAACACCAAGGTCTTGGTTTCAGGCCGAAGGGGTGTATGTACGAGCGTCAGTTCATGCCCCATTAACTGGCCAACGGCGGAGCCCCAACGTGTGAACTCCTGGGGGGATTGGCGATTGATGGTTTCAAGTTCAAGCAGCTGCGACCAGCCTGAAGCAAGCAGAGCCGCCTGAGTGTCCTTGGCAAACTGACAAAACTTCGGAAACTGCCGATCGCCAAATCCCAGTACAGCGAAATCCAGATCAGGTTTTACGCGGGCACTCGCCAGACGCTTCAAGAACTGCGATGCAGAGGCGGGCGCGTCACCATCACCGGTCGTGGCGGTCAGGATGAACAGCCGTTGGGTACTGCGATACTCTGCCGCGAGCTGGTTCATGGTTGCGGTATGGACTCGGTGGCCTGTCTGGTGCAAAGCCTCATGCAAGGTTTTGGCAAACCCCCACGTGCTGTTGCTTTCGCTCCCGACCAGAATCACCGTGTCGGCGGTTTGCGCGCCACTGTTGTGAGGGATTTTCGGCATTGACTGGCGACGGCGCCACCATAGCAGCGCACCGGTGACGCTCATCAACGGCACGCTGAGTGCGCAAACGCCGAGGAGCAGGCCCAACCACCAGAAGTTTTCGCCGGTATGCAGCTGGTAGATGAACTCGTAGGCATTACGCATGCGGTCGTGGGGCAAGTAAGACAACAGCGCTCCACTGGCGGGATCGACATAACCGTCGCCCTGCGCGGTACGCAACGAAAAGAAATCCTCAGGATGACCGACGCTGGGGAAGACCAGCTCGCGCAGGTCGTTCAGGTCAGTCGCCATGAGCGCTGGTAAGGTCGTGATCGGTGCTGCCGGGCCGGCGCTGATGGTGCTCGGAAATACCGGCTCGCGTTGCATCCCGTCCGAGATCAGGCTGAAGGTGGTGGCCGACATGTACATCCCGGTCAACGCCGACAACAGCAAGCCCAACATCGCGAAACGCCCGACTTCAGCGTGCCAGCGCTGATTGAAACTCCCGCGTAGTGGCTGCATCACGCGCCGCCAGCCGCCCAGGCGCTTTGCCAGCAGTGCAGCCCCGGAAATCGACAGTATCAATATAAACAGTGCGCCGATGCCTGATACCGCGTGCCCCGGCGTGCCAAGCAGCAATGACCTGTGCAGGTCTTTTACCCAGCGGGAGAAACGGGAGGGTACATAGGCCGCAACACTCACTCCGGTCAGCGGGTCGACGCGTTCGGCGCCGGCCTGACCGTCCTGGGTGAAATAGACGATGACTGAGCCCGAGGGCGTGCGGCGGACTTTTTCGACCCCAGGGTAGTGGTTCGCCACTCGACCGGCCAACTCGGCAACATTCAACTGACCGGATGCAGGTATTGTCGCGTTCAGTCTTTCCAGGGCCGGATTGATAGACAAAATCGCCCCGCTGATGGCTAGCAGCATGACCAATAGGGCGGCGACAAGCCCGGGCAGTGAATGAAACTGGCGTAGCATGGTCAGCCTCCAAGGGGTGCCGATGTCACATGTCGTAAGTAAAAGACTCGATGTAACCGTTGCCGGTCGAAGGCTTCCCTGCACCTTGGGTAGTCAATGGCACGGCAATATCGGAGCGAGCCTCACGTTTGTTCTCGACAGCACTGTCGACGCGGATTTGATAACCGGCATCAATCAATGCATCTGCCAGTTCAACGCTCACTTTCAGGGTGCGTCCGCTACCGACACTGGCGCCGCTGACCCCGTCAAACTCGCTGGGGCTCAAGCCACTGCCGCGGGCCCAGTCAGACAAATGCCTGTAGTACTTGGCCTTCCTGCCGGCCACCCACAGGGTTTTTTGGTATTTGCCGTTGGCGTCGGTCACATAAAACGCCAGATACGCATCATTGCCGTCGTAATTTTTCAGCTGGGTGGTCAGGGTGACTTCCCGCGCCTGGGCCAAACCCGGCAGCGCAATGACACTGGCGAGACAAACCGCAGCAGCAATCTTTTTCATGGTGGGTTCCTCGTTCAAACGTTGTGGCTGGATCCTGCGCCTGTAAGCTGACAGCAACCTGAAGGGGGATTCAGGTCTTTGTCAGGTTCGCCAGCCAATGTGTCGTACGGCGAACCATCACAGGAGGTGTTGCATGCGGGTTTTGTTGGTTGAGGACGCTGTGGGGCTCGGCGAAGCGGTACGCGAGCAAATTGCAGATGACGGTCACGCGGTGGACTGGGTGCAGCGTCTCGATCACGCTCAGACCAGTGTGCGAACGACGCGTTATGACCTGATCTTGCTCGACCTGATGCTGCCGGACGGGCGCGGGTTGGATTTTTTGCGCAAGCAACGTGGGGCAGGGGACGTCACGCCCGTGATTATTCTCACGGCTCGGGACCAGATATCCGATCGTATTGATGGCTTGAATGCGGGTGCTGACGACTATCTGGTCAAACCCTTCGATCTATTTGAGTTGTCTGCCCGAGTCGCGGCCGTGGCACGACGTTACAGCGGTAATCCCAACCCGCAAATCAAAGTAGGGGAGCTACAGATCGACATGACCGCTCGCACAGTTCTGCGCGCCGGCATTACGCTAGACCTGACCGCTCGCGAGTGGGCATTGTTCGAAGCCTTCATCCAGCGGCCCGGCGCTTTGTTGTCCAAATCCCAGCTGGAAGATCGTCTGTACGCGTTTGGGGCCGAAATTGAAAGCAACACCATTGAGGTCTATATCAGCCGGCTGCGCAAGAAACTGGGCCGCGACATGATTGAGACTGTCCGCGGGATGGGCTACCGGTTGATGCCGGTATGAAGCCGGCCTCAAGTCTGCAAAAGCGCCTGGGTCTGGGGCTGACCCTGGGCATGACCCTGCTCTGGCTGGGAGCGACTGTAGGCGCCTGGCTCGTGGTGCAACACGAATTGAACGAGGCCTTCGACAGTGCACTGGAGGAAACGGCCCAGCGAATTCTGCCATTGGCCGTGCTCGAAACCGGCAACCGTGATGAGCCTCGCCAGGCTCGACATATTGCACCGCTCAAAGTGCGCAAGGAGTACCTGACGTACCTGGTCCGAGGTGCCAAGGGCGAGATTCTTATGCAGTCCCATGATGCCGACCCGAGCATATTCAATCCGCTGCCGGTGGAAGGTTTCACGACCACATCCAGGTATCGTTTATACGGGGCCAGCGCTCTGCGCGAAGGCATTTCTATCGAAATGGCCGAGCCCTTGGCCCATCGACGCGAAGCGGCGCAGGAGGCATTGCTTGCGCTGCTTCTGCCATTGTTGGCACTGATTCCAATCAGCTTATTGGGCACCTGGTTGTTCGTGCACGTCAGCCTGCGCAGCGTTTGGGCTTACCGCCGAGCCATCGAGACGCGTGGGGTCGGTGATTTGTCTCCCATCAAGGTGGATCGATTGCCTGCCGAAATCGACCCGTTGGCCGAGGCGGTCAACCATCTGATGGAGCGACTGCGCAAGGCATTAGAGGCCGAACGCAGTTTTACTGCCAACAGTGCCCATGAGCTGCGCACCCCACTGGCAGCGACGCTGGCGCAAATCCAGCGGTTACGCCGCGAGGCGCCTGAGGGCCCGCTTCAAGTGCGTGCAGCCAAGATCGAGGCCTCCCTTCAAGCACTGACACGACTCTCGGAAAAACTGATGCAACTGGCCAAGGCTGAAGGTGGTGGGCTACTGTCCGAAGCGCAGCAAGACCTGATTCCCTTGCTTGCGCATGTTGTTGATGAGTGCAATCACGCGGCCGGTCAGCGGATTCATCTGGTCTTGCCCGCAGCGCAAAGCGTGCTATCGGCGATTGATCCTGACGCTTTTGCCATTCTTGTGCGTAACCTGATCGAGAACGCGATGAAGTATGGAGCGCTGGATCAGCCCATTGAAGTGAGCCTTTCCAGTCAGGCAACGCTGCGAGTGGTTAATGGTGGGCCCGCGGTGCCAGAGCCGGTGTTGCAACGCCTGACCGAGCGCTTCGTGCGCGGGAGCAACCAAACGAGTGGCTCAGGTCTTGGGTTGGCAATAGCCAAAACCATCGTGCAAGGGGTCAATGCCAGTATGTCGCTTGCGTCGCCTGCGAGTGGTAGGCCGGATGGTTTCGAAGCTATTGTCCAGTTTCTTCTCGCACCGATGCGGCAGCCTGAGTGAGGCTCCATCCCTCACAGCCAACAGCTGACTACATTGAGGTTACTGGTCTTTATTGGGTTTCTTTACTGAGGTCTCCCTTCCCGGTAAAGCGTTCAAGTACTTCGAAGAGGAGCATGCCCGTCAACATGGCAGCAAAAAACACACCTGCTTGCCAGAATCCGGCGCCCAGATCAACGATTGCAGGTCCTGGGCAAATACCGGCGATGCCCCAGCCAATGCCGAATATCAAGCTTCCTGCGATCAAGCGTCGATCGAGTATGCGGTTTTGAGGCAGTTGCATTGATTCGCCCAAGAGAGAACGCTTCTGTCGTTTTGACCAACTGAACGGCAGGATCGCTACGGCAATGGCACCGGACATCACCAGCGCCAGTGATGGATCCCAGGTCCCGGTCAGATCGAGGAACCCCAGTACCTTGGCGGGATTTGCCATGCCCGCGAGCAATAAGCCCACTCCGAAAATTAATCCTGCAAGCAACGCCACTAGCGCCCGCATAGTCAGCCCCCCAAAAGATGGCGAATGATGAACACGGTTACCAGTCCCGCCGTCATGAAGCCCAGCGTCGCCACCATGGAGCGTAACGACAATCTGGAGATGCCACATACGCCATGTCCACTGGTACAACCTGATCCATAACGGGTACCAAGCCCTACCAGAAACCCCGCTGCCAACAGGCTGCCCCAGCCATTCTGAAACTCGATAATGGGAAGGGGTGTGAAAAGTAGCCAAATCAGAGGGGCAATGAACAATCCGAGCACAAATGCAGCTTTTTCCAAACGGCCTTCATGAGTTCGACTGCATAAGCTACCCAGTAAACCGCTGATCCCGGCCACTCTCCCGTTGAATACAACAAAGAGCCCCGCGGCCAAGCCAATCAGAGACCCGCCGGCCAATGACTTCCATGGAGTGAAATTGATCCAGTCAATGACCATTAAGTTCTCCTACGCAGGATAGTGAATGCCGATCAAGGCTGGCGGCAAGGGCATTCAGCCAACAGCTTTCGCTTATTGACTGATTTTATCCCGAGTACGCAACCATTCCTGCCTGGCTTGCCAATATTGGTCATCCGCCTGTTTTTTCACTTCAGAAAATCTGCGTAGCGTTTGAGTCGAAACAGGTTGCTTGCTGAAGAGCGCATATCCTTTCTGTCGATCGTCAACCACCTGATTTCAATACGCAGGTTCTCGACGCATTGTGTTGACGCCCAGCCCGGTGATCATTCCTACGCTTTGATACGGACGATTAATTGAGCTACGTCAACAAACGTGTGCGCAATTCGCGTTGTGTGCTTAAAAAACATCGACGCCAATACCGACTTTTTTAATCGAGCTAGGCTCCATCCAGGGTGATGTCACTTGGCAGCCTCTTTTTCAGGGGGAATTAAAATGTACGTAAAGGACGGCGAAGCAGGCGGGAAGAAGGCGGTGGCGCGGTCGTTTTTTTTCAGGTCATTTGGGCGACCTGGAACCCTGTTGGGGGCACTAGTGCTCCTGGTGCTCTGTCAGTCAGCCCAGGCCCTGCCTTCCTTTGCACGTCAAACAGGGCAAAGCTGCGTTGCCTGCCATGCGGGTGGGCAATTTCCTGAACTGACACCTTACGGGCGCCTGTTCAAGCTGACGGGTTATACCAACGGCGTACAAACCAACCCTCTGGCCGCCATGATCGTCGGCGACTTCACCTCAACGCGCAACAACAGCGACGGTGCGGGCGACTCGATTTCACCCAAAGACAAGCAAGCCGTACTCGATTTTGGAAGCGTGTTTCTGGGCGGAAAAATCACTGACGTCATCGGCGGCTTTGCCCAATTCACCTACAGCTCGTATGACCACCAGGACGCCGCGGGTAATTGGGTAGGGCACCTGGGCTCGGACAACTTTGATCTTCGTTACGCGGACCGCATGGTTGATGCCTCGCGTGATGTCATCTGGGGTGTCACATTGAATAACAACCCTACGGTTCAGGATGTCTGGAACAGCACGCCTGCCTGGGGCTATCCGTATGTCAGTTCAACCTTGGGCGCCTTTGGCGGGGTCCCGACATCGACGCTGATTGAAGGGGGCCTGGCTCAACAGGTGGCGGGTATCGGTGCCTATGTTTATTTGAACAAGTCGTTGTATCTGGAGCTGACCTCCTACCAGACAGCCAAAGAACCGTGGTCCTTTCTGAGTATGGGCAACAAGAAGGGCGACACCTACCATCCGTTGACGTACATGGATGGCTCAAGCCCTTATGCAAGGCTGGCCTATACCTACGAGTGGGGGGCCCAGAACGTGATGGTGGGGGCCTTTGCGATGAATGCCAAAATTCTTCCCATGGATGACTCCAACAATCCGATCCACGGCCAGGGCAGCACCGAGTACCGGGACGTAGGCTTCGATGGCCAGTATCAGTACCTCCTTGAACCCCATGCTTTCACGGCACAGATACGGTATGTAAAGGAAGAAATCAGGGATGACACCCAGACACTCTTCGATGGACCCTCGTCCCTCCGATCGCTCAAGTTGAAGGGCAGTTATGTATACCGTGCCAAATATGGTGCGAGCCTGGCGTATACCAATGTCAACGGCAGCTCGGATGCCACGGCGTACCCGGACAGTGCCAATTTTTCACCTGATACACAGATGTGGACGCCTGAGGTTTTCTGGTTACCGATGCAGAACCTGAGGGTCGGACTTCAATACAACTATTTCACCCGCTATTTGGGCGCAACGAACGACTACGACGGTAATGGCCGTGATGCCAGTGAAAACGACACCACGTATCTTTATATGTGGTACGCGTTTTGATCTGTTGAGAGCTTGGGCGTAGACAACGGAGACAATGGACATGAAGGATGCTTTGAATCAATCAAGTTTTATTCTTGCCCTCTGCGTCGTTGCGCTCACGGGCTGCACCGGTACGAACGAGGAGGCGTCGGAAAAAACCTCACCCATATCCGGCGTCGCCATGGTGGACAAGGTTTGCTCCATGTGCCATGGGCTGACGGGGGAGTCTATCTCGCCGATGTTTCCCAAGTTGGCCGGCCAGCAAAAAGAGTACCTGAAGTTGCAGCTTACGGACTTCAAGGGCCATGTACGCAGCGATGAAACCGGGACTCAGTACATGTGGGGGTTTACCCATTTGACAGAGACCCAGATCAGCGAACTGGCAGACTATTTTTCAAGTCAGAGCCCCATGAAGGCTGACGCCGATAAGCCTGATGCACGCGGTGAACTAATCTTTCGCAAGGGCTTGCCTGAGTCGGGCGTCGCTCAGTGCAGTTCCTGCCACGGTGCCGACGGCCAGGGCAATGGTCAGTTTCCGCGCCTGGCGGGTCAACATGCCTACTACGTGATTCGCCAGATCAAGGTTTTTCAACAGACCGACCAGCGCCCTCGTGGTGCCCTGATGAAGCAGGTCACTCATTCACTGTCTGACGCTGATGCCGAATCTGTCGCTCATTACATTGCGACACTTGGGGCAAAAAAATGATGATCTTTGTGGCGCTCGGACATCTTCATTACAAATGAATGAAGTCGGGAGCGCTTTGAGTCATTTCAAGACCAATCAACCAGGATCAATGGATGTTTCAGCGACCCCGGCAAGGCCCGTAACATGATCTAGTAAAACAGCGAGCTCTCTTTTTGCAGATGCCGATTCCCCAGCAGCCGGTCCACTCGCTTGATCGCCTATCTGGGGTAGACACGACCCGGCATACGCAGGCTTCCTAAAATCCCGGGCTTATGATTTTTCCTAAGAAAAAGTGCGGATTTCTTGGGGTTGGCTGGCAATTGTTGTAGCGTCTCCTTAAGCAGATCAAATAGTGCATATGAACACTCGCTTGATATTTCAAATTTATCCAAGGGTGGCAAATTTCTTGGGGTGAGAGTTTTTTTGCCAAGCTATACTAAAAAAGATTAATGCGCGCTGGTGAATGCTTTTGGGTAGGTGTATTAGAAGTTGTGCGGGTCGATATATATGGCTTTCCTTGGGGGGCTTGTGGTTGGTAATGTTTTTCTGTGATGGTTTGGTGAGATGGTGAGGATTTGATATGAACGTCTTGTTGAATGAACTGCACGCCTATCATCATGAAGTGGCTCTAAAAATTACTCAGATCAAAGGATTGCTGGGTAGAGTGAGGCATGAATCCGCTGGTTCCGATGACTGTAAGCTGTTGTTTAAGATGCTGGAAGCCTTGCATGGTGATGCAGAGCGACACCACCATGAAAATGAAGAGCTCATTAGGCGGGCCTTGCTAGCGACTGAGGCACCGATCCACCAACGGGTCCAGGATATCGAGCGAGATCATCTGGCATTTGAGCGCATTGCTGGACAGCTCAAAATGTTGGAGGACTCAACTCAAGAGGCGAGAGTAATCGCTGACGCCATCGATGACTTCATCAGGAAGTACTATGATCACATGGATGCTGAGGAGAGTATTTTCTTCCCGATGGCAGATAAGTGGCTATCAGACAAACAGTGGCAGGAAATAAAGCACCAGTGGCACTAACCGGAACCTTCACCCTACTTGAGCTCGCAAAGTAACTATGCAAAAGGAATGCTCAAGTAATATCGGAGCTTTTCTGGAATGTGTAGATGTTGAGTAGGGAGGGCGTCACCCGAACCTCTATTGAATTAATATTTAATTAAGCTAAATACATTTAGTTAAGCCGTCCCACATGTTAGTCGACATGAGGGGGGCTATAGTGGCGATCTCATATAGGGTATAAACCAAACAAAAGGTATGAACTTCGCTGGCGGCGAGGAGGTAATCTCTTCTACACGAAACACGCCACTATCGCCTCGCGGACCTTCAGCACCACCGGATCGAGCTGATTGTCGGTGCGCCAGCCCAGTTCGATCGGATAGCGTGGCAGCGCCAGAGGACAGGGCAGCAGCGTCAGTCCGGTGAGCGCGGCAATACGTTGTGCTGCATGCGCCGGGATGGTCGCCACAGCCTGGCTACCCTTGAGCAGGTAGGGGAGCGCCGCGAAGTGTGTGGTCGAGGCGCAGACCTGTCGGCTTAGTCCTAATCCGGCCAACCCCTCATCGGTAATCCCGATAAAACCACCCGAAGACACCAGGATATGCTCGCGGGCGACGAACTCCTCGAGGCTGATTTCATGCTGCCCGTCGGCCAGGCTGGCCGGGTCCGCCAGGCACAGATAACTCCCTTCACCGAGCACTTGGCGGCTGAGCATGCGCTCGGCAAAACCACCGGCGGTGATTGCCAGGTCGATACTGCGTTCCATCAAGGCATGGGCAACAATCTGGCTGTGGGTTTGACGAAAGATCAGCCGCAGTTTTGGCGCGCGCCGGGCGATCTCCTCGATCAGCCGGCGGCCGTAGGCAATTTCGAAGTCGTCCGATAAACCGACGGTGACCGAACGACCTTCATAGTGGCCGACAGTGGGGTCGACCATCGCCAGGCTTTGTCGACACTTGTTCAGGGCTTCACTGACCACCGGTTTCAGTTGGTTGGCCCGTAGCGTCGGCGCCAATCCACGACCAGTGCGCACGAAGAGTTGATCACCGTACAAGTCCCGCAACCGCCGCAACGCCGCACTCATGGCAGATTGCGTCACCCCCAGGCGCAACGCCGCCCGACTGGCACTGGACTCGTCATGCAGCGCCTCGAAGGCCTTGAGCAAGTTGAGGTCGACGTTGGCGATATTCATTTGGCTCATATCATTCAGCGTTGAAGTGGTCTTTATTCATGATCGAGCGCGGCCGGAGAATGAGCAACACCTCATTGCTCACGGAGTTACCGCGATGCCAAAGTCCATCGTTGCTGCACTGCAAATCGGCTCATTGCCCGCCGGCAAGGGCGAGACCCTGGAACAGATTCTCGCTTATGAAGGCGCCATCCTCGAATCTGGCGCAAGCCTGGTGGTGATGCCGGAAGCCTTGCTCGGCGGCTACCCGAAAGGTGAAGGTTTTGGAACGCAATTGGGCTATCGCTTGCCGGAAGGTCGCGAAGCCTTTGCCCGCTATTTCGCCAATGCCATCGATGTGCCCGGTATTGAAACCAAAGCCTTGGCGGGATTGTCGGCGCGCACCGGTGCCAGTTTGGTGCTGGGGGTGATCGAACGTTGCGGCAGCACGCTGTATTGCACTGTGCTGTATTTCGAACCCCAAGGCGGCCTGGTTGCCAAACACCGCAAACTGATGCCCACCGGCACCGAGCGGCTGATCTGGGGCAAGGGCGATGGCTCGACCTTGCCGGTGATTGACTCCAAAGTCGGGCGAATCGGCGCCGCGGTGTGCTGGGAAAACATGATGCCGCTGCTGCGCACCGCGATGTACGCCAAAGGCGTGGAAGTCTGGTGCGCGCCGACAGTGGATGAGCGAGAAATGTGGCAGGTCAGCATGCGTCATATCGCTCACGAAGGACGTTGCTTTGTGATCAGCGCCTGTCAGGTTCAGGATTCACCGCAAGCCTTGGGCCTGGACATCGCCAACTGGCCGGCCGAACGCCCGCTGATTGCCGGCGGCAGCGTGATCGTCGGTCCCATGGGCGATATTCTCGCCGGACCGTTGTTGGGCGGCGCGGGTCTGCTGACGGCTGAAATCGACACCGACCAACTGGTCCGCGCTCGTTACGACTTCGACGTCACCGGACACTACGCGCGCCCGGACGTATTCGAGCTGACCGTGGATGAGCGGGCGAAGCCGGGGGTGCGGTTTATCTGAGACGCCGCCATTCCTCACGGGTGATTTCCCAGGTGTCGCACGGCAAGCGCCCGCTGACGAAGTTGCGCTCTTCGGTGCTGATCAGGCGCATGCCGTCGCGCTCGGAGATGCGCCGTGACGCCAGGTTTTGCGAGGCCTTGGGGACTCGCATCAGCGCGCGGTCCAGGGTCTGGAACCAGTACTCGGTCACCGCCGCACTGGCTTCGCTCATCAGCCCCTGACCCTGCCATTGCGGTGCAAGCCAGAAGCCGCGGTTGTTGTCTTGCTCTTCCATCAGGCTGACGTTACCGATCAGTTGCTCGGGCGCTGACTTCAAACGAATCGACCAATGCCACTCTTCACCCCGGGCAATCGCCGGCAAAGCCATGTCCTGCAAATAGCGGAGTGCGCCGTCCGCCGGATAAGGCCAGGGGATCATCGCATTGAGAAAACGCACCACTTCCCAATGGGGGAACTGCTGCTGAATGGCTTCGGCGTCGGCCAGCTCCAGCGGGCGCAGAATCAGCCGTTCGGTGTACAGGATGGGCGTGGTTTCCATGTGCGATGTTGCTCCTTGGGGTGCGCGATAAAACGGCTTTCACAGTTCAGAATTCAGGGTTTTCCTAATACCAGCCGCTCGGCCAGAAAGTCGACAAACACTCGCAGTTTTGGCAGCAGGTGTCGACTGCTCGGCCACAGTACCGAAAATTTTCCGCTGTCGGTCTGGTAGTCATCCAGCACCGAGATCAACGTGCCGTCGGCCAACGCATCGCGGACCACAAAATCCGGGATAAAGGCGATCCCCAGCCCTTGGGTCGCGGCGAAGATCAGCGCTTCCAGGTTATTGCTGGTCAGCGCGCTTCTGAGTAGCAACGGTGGCTCATCGGCTGCACTGCGCAGTTTCCATTCCTGCAGCTGGGCGGTGCCTGGAAATTTGTAACGCAAGCAAGCGTGCTGCTCCAGTTCCCTCGGCGTCGTGGGTGTGCCATGACGAGCAAAGTAGTGGGGCGCGCTGATCAGCACGAAGCGAAACGGTCCCAGCGTGCGCGACTTGAGCTGAGAATCCATCAACTCGCCGCTGCGAATCACCGCATCGACACCTTCGGCGATGACGTCAATCAGCCGGTCATTGAAGTCCAGGTCCAGCTCGATGTCCGGGTAGCGTTCGGCGAATTCGGGGAGGATCGGCAGCAGCATGCGGTAGCCAATGGCGGGCAGGCTGACGCGCAACTTGCCCCGGGGTGTGTCGGTGATTCGTGCGAGTTCTGCTTGCGCCTCCTCGACCTCGTTGACGATGCGTTGGCAGCGTTCAAAAAACAACGTGCCCTCGTCGGTCAGACTAATGCGTCGGGTACTGCGGTTGAGCAGTCGTACGCCGAGTTTTTCTTCAAGCCGCGCCACACTTTTTCCGACCGCCGAAGCTGAAATCCCCAATCGCTCTCCAGCGGCGACAAAGCTGCGCATTTGCGCCGCGCGGACGAAGGCAAGCAAGCCATTCAAATTGTCCAAGGTTGACCTCAATTCGAGCGTTTTAGTCCTTTAAGTCGGGACTTTCGCCCTGTTTCTCGCTGATTGAAGCGAATCTACCATTGAATCGACTTGAATGCCGCGTTGTCGGCTACAGACATCTGAGGTGCAAATGAGCCGCGAAGTCGATATTTCCAACACTGTAGTTTTCCCGTCCAGCACCCGTGATCCCTACGTGGTGTTGGCGGCGGTTTGCCTGGCGGCGTTGATATTACCGTTGACGTTTGTCGGGGTCGCCGTCGCCACTCCTGCAATTGGTCGTGAACTGGGCGGCAGTGCCTTAGCCCTGAGTTGGATGACCAACGCCTTCATGCTGAGTTTCGGTAGTGCGCTGATGGCCGCCGGGACGCTGGCCGACGAATACGGTCGCAAACGAGTATTCGGAATTGGCATCGCGCTATTCGCCGTGACGTCTCTAGCATTGGCGTTTGCACCCTCGGTGCTTTGGCTCGATCTACTGAGGGCCGTCCAGGGGCTCGCCGGAGCCGCCGCGCTGGCCGGCGGTTCGGCAGCACTGGCGCAGGAGTTTGACGGTGTGGAGCGAACCCGAGCCTTCAGTCTGCTAGGCACGACGTTCGGCGTCGGCCTGGCCCTTGGCCCGATTCTGGCCGGGGTGTTGATCGAGCACTTCGGTTGGCGCGCTATCTTCTTGTCCGCGACGCTCATCGGCGGTGTGTCGTTGCTGTTTGGTGTGCCGCGGATGCACGAGTCTCGCGACCCTGACGCCGCTGGCGTCGATTGGCCGGGCACACTGAGTTTTACCGCAGCGCTGGTACTGTTTACCTGGGGGATTTTGCAGGCACCGGGAAGTGGCTGGAGCAGTGGGCTGGTGTTGAGTCTGCTGCTGGGAGCGCTGGCGTCGTTGCTGGGGTTTATCGCAGTGGAGTTGTGGGTCTTGCGGCCGATGCTCGATTTGTCGTTGTTTCGTTACCCGCGTTTTGTCGGCGTTCAGGTGCTGCCGATTGCCACTTGCTACTGCTTCGTGGTGCTGTTGATTCTGCTGCCGATCCGCTTTATCGGTGTCGAAGGCTACAGCGAGGTCGACGCCGGCTTGATGATGATCGCTTTGTCTGCACCCATGGTTATTGTGCCGTTTCTGGCGGCGCTGTTGACCCGCTGGATTAACGCCGGGGTGATTTCGGGTGTCGGATTGCTGATCGCCGCAGCAGGCTTGTATGGGCTCAGCCGCGTCGCGCCAGGACAGCCACCGGCAGAATATGTGCTGCCAATGTTGGTGATCGGGTTGGGCGCAGGCATGCCGTGGGGCTTGATGGACGGGCTGTCGGTGAGTGTGGTGCCCAAGGAGCGCGCCGGCATGGCCACCGGGATATTCAGTACGACCCGGGTCGCCGGGGAGGGCATTGCGTTGGCGCTGGTGATCGCTGTATTGGCCGGACTGCTCCAGGTTTCGATCAGCGACGCAGCGGCGGATTCAGAACACATTTCCCACGCGGCGCAACAGTTGGCCACCGGCAACCTGCAAGCCAGTGCAGCGCTGTTGCCGTACCTCAGTCGTGAGGCGTTGTTGCTGTTGTATGCCAACGCCTTTAGCCAACTGCTGTATGTGCTGATCGGGATTACTGTGGTCTCGGCATTGGTGGTGTTTGTCGCTTTACGTGAGCCGCGCAAAACATGACGCGGCTCACCAGGCTGCGGTCGAGCCAGGCAGGCTGAGATTGCCGCGCTCAACAAAACGCATGGTGCCGAACGGCCCGCCCGCGAGTTTGCCGTGCAGCACGTAAGGCAGGTTGTCGAGGGTTTGGGTCTGGCTCAGTCCAAGGGTCTGACGCAGCACAGAGAACGCCGAAATGCTCACCGGCACCGTGAGAATAGTTTCGGAGAAACGCGGGATTGAACCTTTTTGATCGCTCACGCCACTGGCCAGTGGGCGCCCGTTGACTTCAAGGTTCAGGGCCACACCGCTGTAGTCGATCGGTGTTTCGTTGGGGTTTTGCAGGCGAATTTTCACCGCGAAACGCACTTCCAGATCCTGGCTTTGCAGCGGCTCGATGCCCACTACGTTGATGTTCAGCGGATCACGATTGGGGAACAGGGCGCAGGCGCTCAAGGTGAGCAAAAGCAGGGAGAGGGATAAACCGATGAGTCTGCGCATGAACATGATCTCTGGTTGATTCGGTTACTGTAGCCGCTACGGGGTGATATCCGGGTTCTGCATGACCTTGAGCGTGGAGGCTTCCGGGTCGAATTCGTCTTCTTCCAGCTCAATGAATTCTTCTGGCAGGAAGATGTTCAGCAAGATAGCGCAGAACGCGCCGACGGTGATTGGTGACTCGAAGATGTTGTGCAGCGCCTTCGGCAAATCGCGCAGCACTTCCGGTACCGCTGCGACGCCCAGGCCCATGCCTAAGGATATCGCCACGATCAGCATGTTGCGTCGATGCAGGCCGGCTTCGGCGAGGATCTTGATCCCGGCCACCGCGACAGTACCGAACATGATCAACTCGGCGCCGCCGAGCACCGGTTTGGGCATCAGTTGCAGCACTGCGCCAATCATCGGGAACAGCCCCAACAACACCAACAGCCCGGCAATAAAGAACGCCACGTAGCGGCTGGCCACGCCGGTGAGCTGGATCACCCCGTTGTTCTGGGCGAAGGTCACCATTGGCATGCTGTTGAAGGTCGCGGCCATCACCGAGTTGAGACCGTCCGCCAGCAGCCCGGACTTGATCCGCCGGATGTACACCGGGCCTTTGACCGGTTGCTGGGAAATCATCGAGTTGGCGGTCAGGTCGCCAGCGGCTTCCAGCGGTGAGATAAGGAAAATCACCGCCACCGGAACAAACGCCACCCAGTCGAACGAGAAACCGTACTTGAACGGCACCGGCACGCTCATCAGCGGCACATCCTGCACGCTGCTGAAGTCGACCTGCCCCATGAACCAGGCGACCGCATAACCGAGGGTCAGGCCGATGACGATGGCCCCCAGACGCAGGAAGGGGGCATCGACGCGGTTGAGTACCACGATGGTCCCCAGCACCAGCCCGGCCAGGGCCAGGTGGCTCGCAGAGCCCAGGTCCGTGGCGCCGAAACCGCCGGCCATGTCGGTCATGGCGACTTTGATCAGCGACAACCCCATCAAGGTAATGATGGTGCCAGTGACAACGGGCGTAATCAGCTTGCGCAGCTTGCCGATGAACTGGCTCAGCACCACTTCGATAAACGCGGCAAAGAAACACACACCAAAGATCGTCGAGAGAATTTCATCGGTGCCGCCACCACGGGCTTTGACCATGAACCCGGCGCTGAGAATAACGCTGATAAAAGAGAAGCTGGTGCCTTGCAGACACAGCAGACCCGAGCCGACAGGGCCAAAACGCCGAGCCTGAACGAAGGTGCCCAGACCCGAGACGAACAGCGCCATGCTGATCAGGTAGGGCACTTCGCTTTGCAGGCCGAGGGCACCGCCAACGATCAGGGTCGGGGTGATGATGCCGACAAAACTCGCCAACACATGTTGCAGTGCGGCAAAGAGTGTCGCCGTGAAATGCGGGCGGTCGTAGAGACCGTAGATCAGGTCAGAACGATGCATGGGATTGGCGTCAGACAAAATACGGGGCCGGGTCAGAAAATGGAGGCGCAGGATGCCAGCAGAGGGCATCAAGGGCAACGCGAAAAGCCCCTAGGTCAGGGAAAACGCCGTCAGCAAGTCTTCCTCGAATGCCCGCTGCGCATCCCCCGGCACCTGTGCCCGATGACGGGCCAGGTGAAAGGCCACCTCAAAGCTCAGGTCTGGCTGGCGCACGGCTTTAAGCAGGCCTTTTTCCTCCCAGGAACGGGCGAAGTGGCTGGGCAGATAGCCGACATGCTTACCGGAAAGGATGAAGGCGAGGGTGCCTTCGACCTGCTCGGAGCGGGCAGAGCAGAGCTTGCCCTGAAAAGGTTCGTCGCTTCGCAGGAAGCGATAAGGATGGTCGACCCGATCGGTGCTCTGCAGTGCCTCATCGTCCGGTGCGTCGTTGGTGAACAGCGGATGACCTTCCGCGCAATACAGATGTTGGGTTTCAGTGAACAGTTCGCGGTAATCGAAGGCGCTTTGTACTTGTGAAAAATACCCGATCGCCAGGTCCAGCCGCTGTTGTAGCAACAGCCTTTCCATTTCGCCGGGCATGGCGCTGATCAGCTCGATACGCACCGATTCATCCCGTTCACGAAAGCGCCGGATGGCTTCGGCGACCCGTTGCAGCACAGATTGATCGAGGGCTTCGGACAGACCCAGGCGCACTTCACCGAGCAATCGACCGGCCACACCGTTGGACTGATGGCGGAACGCTTCAATGGATTGGAACAGCTCACGAGTCGAGCCGAGCAGTTGTTCGCCTTTGGGCGTCAGTTTGAAACCACCTTTGCCACGACTGCACAGCCGGTAGCCGAGACGGGTTTCGAGCTTGGCCATCTGCTGGCTGATGCTCGACTGGCTCAGGCCGAGTTCGCCTTGGGCGGCACTGAAGCCGCCGCATTCCACGACGCTGACAAACAAACGCAGCAAATGCAGGTCCAGATCGTGAATTTGTCCGAGCATCAAACATTACTCCGGGCGAAAGTCAGGATAATAAACTTAATATTTTTACAATGTATCCCCTGACGCATGCTGCAGGCACTCCATTGCGGCAGGTGCTTGATATGCGTTCGGTTCTCAGACTCTGTTATCCCGCTCTGGCTTTCGCCATCGCACTGTCGGCGCAGGCCGAAGACAAAGTGGTCAACCTCTACAGTTGGGCCGATTACGTGGCGCCCGAGGCGTTGCAGCGTTTTGAACAGGAAACCGGCATCCACGTGCGCTACGACACGTTCGATACCCCGGAAGTTCTGGAGACCAAACTGCTGACCGGCGGCAGCGGTTATGACGTGGTGGTGCCGTCGTCCAGCGTGCTGGCTCGTGGTCTGGCCGCAGGCGCGCTGAAGGAAATCCCCCACGACAACCTTAAAGGCTACGCCAACCTTGATCCGGATTTGCTGAAAAAGCTTGCCGCTGTCGATCCGGGTAACCGTTACGGTGTGCCCTACACCTGGGGCACGCTGGGCCTGGGCATCAATGTCGAAGCCGTGCAGAAGCGGTTACCCGGCGTACCTCTGAATAGCCTGGACCTGCTGTTCAAGCCTGAATATGCCAGCAAGTTGAAGGACTGCGGCATCGCCATACTTGATTCACCCCAGGAAGTGATCGGTCTGGCGCTGCATTACCTCGGTAAAGATCCCTACAGCACTGACAAGAGCGATCTGGCTGCCGCCGAAGTCTTGTTGCATCAGTTGCAACCTTCGGTGCTGTACGTGGCCAGCGGTCGGCAGATCAACGATTTGGCCAACGGCAGCGTGTGCCTGGCGCTGACCTACAACGGTGACGCCAGCGTGGCTGCCGATCAGGCACGCAAAGCCAACAAGCCGTTTGAGGTGGCCTACCGGATTCCCAAGGAAGGCACGCTGGTATGGCAGGACAACCTGGCCATCCCCAAGGACGCTCCACACCCGGAAGAAGCCCGGGCCTTTATCGAGTTCATGCTGCGCCCCGAATCGGTGGCAGGGCTGACTAACACGTTGTATTTCGCCAGCGCCAACCTGGCCGCGACACCCTTGGTGGATGCCGCTGTGCGTGAGGATGCCGACATTTTTCCGCCCGCCGATGTACGGGATCGCCTGTACGCCGACCGCAGCATGAGCCTCAAGGACATGCGTCAGCGCACTCGCGTGTGGACCACTTTCCGTACCCGCCAATAATAAGGACCTCTGTATGGATATCGCCGATTTGAACGACCAGGCCATCACCCGCGACAGCCTCTACGGAACAGCAGCTGAAAGCACCTACGCCGGTATCACCAGTTTCATGCGCCGTCGTTACAGCCGCGACTTGCGCGGTGTTGATGTGGTGGTCAGCGGCGTGCCGTTCGACACTGCCACCAGCAACCGCCCGGGCGCGCGTTTCGGGCCACGGGGGATTCGCAACGCCTCCACCGGAATCGCCTGGGAACGGCATTGGCCATGGACCTTCGATCCGTTCGACCATTTGGCGGTGATCGACTACGGCGATTGCAGCTTCGACTCCGGCACGCCGCAGTCGGTGCCGGACAGCATCGAAGCCCATGCCGAGAAAATCCTCGCGGCCGGTTGTGCGATGTTGACGTTTGGCGGGGACCACTTCATCAGCTATCCGCTGCTCAAGGCTCATGCCAGAAAGCACGGCCCCTTGTCGCTGATCCATTTCGACGCCCACAGCGACACCTGGCCGGATGAAGATGGCAAACGCATCGACCACGGCACCATGTTCTGGCACGCGGCGAAGGAAGGGCTGGTGGATCCGTCCCGCTCGGTGCAGATCGGTTTACGCACCACTAATAATGACCATCAGGGGTTTCAGGTACTGGATGCGCGGCAGGTGCATCGGCGAGGTTGCGACGCAATCATCGAATCGATCCGCGAGCGGGTCGGCGATAACCCGGTGTACCTGACGTTTGATATCGATTGTCTGGACCCGGCATTCGCTCCTGGGACCGGCACGCCGGTGTGTGGCGGCTTGAGCACGGTGCAGGCGCTGGAAATCATCGGCGGCTTACGCGGGATCAATCTGGTGGGCATGGACGTAGTGGAAGTCGCCCCGGCCTATGACAGCGCGGAAATCACCTCATTGGCGGCAGCGACCCTGGCGATGGAGATGCTGTGTGTGTATGCGGCGCGGCATAAGGTGGACCGGTAGGCCGGATTGAAGCCCGCACGCTTTCGGTGCGGGCGATCTCTTGTCACCCAAGGTTTAACTGACTTCCCGCATCGAGGTACGCCAACCGGTACTCACCGCTGATTTCTCTACTGACAGTTTCTGACAGGACGCTCTGCTAATCTCCACGAACCCTTTCGAACAAGAGCGTGATCAGCGTGTCGCGTACCACCCGTTTATTAACCTTGCTGCAAGTATTGCGCGGCAAGAGCCGTCCGGTGACAGCGGCGGTGCTGGCCAGCGAACTGGAGATTTCCGAGCGCACGCTGTACCGCGACGTTGCCGAATTGACCGCCCTCGGAGCGCCGATCTATGGCGAAGCGGGCATTGGCTACGTACTGCGCAGCGGCCTGTTTCTTCCGCCGTTGATGCTGAATGCCGACGAGACTGAAGCCATCGTGCTGGGTTTGCGTTATGTCGATCAACGCGGCGATGAGGTGCTGAGCAAAGCGGCGGCCGATGCCTTGGCGAAGATTGCTGCGGTGTTGGCGCCTGCCGCGCAAGACGCCTTGCGCAACCCGACGGTGTTGCCCGGACCGCCGGGTTACGGTTACCCGCAGAATGCCGTGGAGTTGAATGTCTTTCGCCAGGCCATTCGCGGTCAGGCAAAGTTGCACATCGATTACGCAGACGTAAACAAAGTCCCGAGCCAGCGGTTGATCTGGCCGTTGGCGCTGGGCTTTTTCAACGAAGTGCGGGTGATCGTCGCCTGGTGTGAACTGCGCGAGGCTTATCGGACTTTTCGCACCGATCGGATTGCTGCTGCCAGCGAGCAGGGTGAGCACTATCCGGGGCGTCGCAGTGACCTGCTGCGAGCCTGGCGCAAGCTGATGCAACTGGATGAAGCAGGACGTTTCACTCCTGACAAGAATTGACACACGGCTGTTTTAGCATGGCTCCAGAATCAACAAACAAGGAGCCGTATCAACATGTCGAATCCAGCCTCTTCACTTGCGCCCGCCATCGCCGCTTACATTGCGGCCGCCAATGCCCGTGACAGTTCGGCGGTCGCCAGCTTCTTCGCCGAGGATGCCAACGTTTTTGATGAAGGCGAGCATCGGGTCGGCACCATCGCCATCGCCCAATGGATGGAAGATGCCGCCCGACGTTACCAGCCGCGGGTCGAAGTCCTTGATGTGCAACAACGCACCGGCAAGGTGCTGGTCAACAACCTGATCTCCGGCACCTTTCCCGGCAGCCCGCTGGAATTGCGCTATGTATTCCGGCTTGACGAGCGCGGCAAGATCACCCGGCTGGATATTTCGCTGTAGATGAAGATTCGCGCGGTCATGTAGCCGCTGGCGAAGCCTGCGTCCGGCTGGGAAACAGTCGTAATCCGGTTATCGCGATTCTCCTATAGAACCACGGTGGCCGATTTTACGAGCGCTTCGCGGCCGGACGCAGGCTTCGCCAGCTGCTACATTACCCGGCTTCAGCCCGGACCAAATCTGCCTGTAATGACCTTCGATTCCCCCCTCAGCGCCTATCAACATGCCATCGAGCAAAAAGGCTTCGTCCAGGATGACGCGCAATGGAAAGCGGTGCAGGCGCTTGAGCAGTGTCACCAAGCCTTGCATCAGGGTCGCACGCACGTCACAGGTGCCTACTTATGGGGGCCGGTGGGCCGAGGCAAGACCTGGTTGATGGACCAGTTCTACCAACGTTTGCGCATACCAGCCCGCCGTCAGCACTTCCACCATTTCATGGGCTGGGTGCATCAGCGCTCCTTTCAGTTGACCGGTACCGCCGACCCATTGAAGGCGTTGGCCCGCGAGCTGAGTGCCGAGGTGCGGGTGCTGTGTTTCGACGAGCTGTTCGTCAACGACATTGGCGACGCGATCATCCTCGGGCGACTGTTTCAGGTGATGTTCGAGGAAGGCGTGGTCATCGTCTCCACCTCCAATCAGCCGCCGGACCAGCTCTACGCCGATGGTTTCAATCGTGAGCGGTTTCTACCGGCCATTGCCGCGATCAAAAACCATATGCGGGTGGTGGCGGTGGATGGCAGTGAAGACCATCGCTTGCATCCGGGCCTCGGTGTTCAACGTTATTGGGTCAGTGCGTTCGACCAGCCAAATGCCATGAGCGAAGTGTTCAAGGGTTTGACTGTCGGGCAAGCAGTTTCTCGCGAGCCGGTCAGCGTCGGTTACCGTTCCATCACGGCCGTGCAGTCCAGCGATACCGTGCTCTGGTGCCGTTATGCGGACCTGTGTGAGCAACCCTTTGCGGCAATGGACTTCATGGCGTTGTGCGACAGGTTCAGCGCTATTCTATTGAGCGAAGTACCGAACCTCAGTGCACAAAAGCGCCCCGGACGAATTTCCCGCGGCACGGAAGACGGGGTCGAACGGGTCGACGCCGGAGACCGGGAGCTGCCGGAGTTGTCGGTGCATGACGACAGCGTTCGGCGCTTTATCGCGTTGGTCGATGAGTGTTACGACCGCAAGGTCCCTCTATACATCGAGGCCCAGGTGCCGATGGAGTCGTTGTACACCGAGGGTTATCTGGAGTTTGCGTTTCGCCGCACCCTCAGCCGCTTGCGGGAAATGCAGTTGCAGCGGTTTTGTCAGGTGCTTTGAAAACCATAGGAGGTGCCACTGTGAACCAGCCTCTGTCCCACCATTTACTGACCATGGCTTACCAGAACGGCTGGGCCAATCACCGTTTGGCCAAGGCTTGCGGGCAGTTGAGCCAGGCTGAGTTTGTTGCGCGGCGTGTCAGCTTCTTTCCGAGTATCAAGGCCACCCTTAATCACATCCTGACCTGCGACTGGTTTTATGTGGATGCGCTGGAGCGAGAGCTGCACGGTGAGTCTCCCCATCCCGATTGTTATGTATTCTTCAAGGAAGACGAGCCGTTCGACACCAGCGCAGAACTCAAGCGTGAACAAGCTTTGGTGGACCGTCGCCTGATCGCTTACTGCGAGCAACTGCAGGACGCGGACATGGGCCGTGTCGTGACCATCACCCGTGATCGTCCACAGCGTGACAGTCGGTTACGCATGCTCTCCCATCTGTTCGAACATCAACTCCATCACCGTGGCCAGGTCCACGCCATGCTCAGCGGCACTTCGGTCAATCCTCCGCAGCTGGATGAGTTCTTCTGTGCCGCTGAAGCCGCGTTGCGCGCCGAAGATTTTGCCGAGCTGGGCTGGACCGAAGAGCAGATTTGGGGAATGTAAGTACGAACACCCATGCTGACGAAAAAATGCAAAGGGATTGTCGGAACGGGTCTGGCCGCGATAAGGTCCGCTGACCCTTTCAGCCGTCTGGAGACGTGTTGAGGAAGGGGACATCACTATGCGATCGAGGATGGAAATGGAATCCGCAGAAATTCTGGTACTACAAGCCAGCTATACCAACCCGGTGCATGCCGAAGCCATCAGCTTTGTCCTGAACCACTACGCCGAAGATCCCATGGGCGGTGGCGAGCCGTTGTCGGCCGATGTATTGCAGAATCTACCCGGCGAACTGGCCAAGCGTCCTCATGCGTTCAGTGTTTTGGCGTTCGTCGGTGGCGAGCCGGCCGGGTTGGTCAACTGTTTCGAAGGGTTTTCAACCTTCGCCTGTCGTCCATTGGTCAATGTGCATGACGTGGCGGTGGTGAAGAAGTACCGCGGGCTTGGCATCAGTCAGAAAATGCTGCAAAAGGTCGAGGATATCGCCCGTCAACGTGGCTGCTGCAAAATCACCCTGGAAGTCCTCGAAGGCAATGCGGTGGCTCAGGCCTCCTACGGTAAATTCGGTTTCGCCGCAGGGATGTTCGACCCGGCCCATGGCCGCATGTTGTTCTGGACTAAAGCCTTGTAAGAATGTCGGGAACCCCGCGTGCATGAGTGACCGCTCCAGCCCCGATGTACTACGATCACCAGAATCGGCCGATGCTCCAGACAGAGCATCGGCAGCTTTTTGCTCGTTCTTAACGTATTCGTAATTTTCCGGTCATTTACCGATAAGCAAGGCGAGCGTTGTGAATGTGCCAGGCACAAAAAAAGGCGTCCAACAGGATAATGCTGGTCAGTTAAGCGAACGCTGTGCCCCTGTAGGAGCGAGCTTGCTCGCGATGGACTCAAGGGCGGCGCGTTTGCTCAGAAAACACGCGTTATCATTAGCGTCCATCGCGAGCAATCGAGCGTCGACCGGCTGCTCCTACAGAGACCTGATTTCCTTAACTGACTGGCATTAGTCCAACAGGACGCCAATATTAATCTCTGCCAAAAGAATGGTATTGCCAGGTTTTAGTCGATTGCTGCGTGAGGATCAGGCGTTGGGTTTTTGTTCTTTTACTGTCTGATCGTCAGTGGCGGGTGCGGTTTTAACCGTGTCGACAGACGCCGTGTTATCGGATTTGCCGTGGACTTGTTGCTGGCTAAAATTAAAGTTTTCCCAATGTTGCCTGGATCGTTCGGAACCCCCTTCGGCGAAGGCGGCTGCAGAACTAACGGTCATCAGGCCAGCGAGGATCAAGGTTGAAAGTTTCATGCTGTGCTTCCCATCAATAGTGTGTGGTGTCCTTCGTGCGTGCCAAAAGGTCAGGGGCGCAGTGTGTGGCCATTCTATTAAATGGAAGTTAACGCCAGCATGGGGCGAAGATTACATTTTTGACAGGTCAGTGCAGGTCGATGAGGCTGATAGGTGTTTGTCGAACTCATAGCGAGACATCATACCGACGACGGTGTAGGCCAGCTGCCGGGCAGACGATAAGCCGTCGACACTCGTAGCATGTTCAAGGGGGGCAATGGATTTGGTGCTGGCAGTACGCCCTGTTTCCCCATTGTCAGGGGAGCAAGGCGTTCAGGTCTCAGTGGTTCAGCGCACGCGGGGTGGGAGATGAGTCGGTGATTTCCTGGGGTTGCGCCTGTTGCAACAGCTGGCGCAGCTGTGCGACCTGATTGAGCAATTGCTCGCGCTCTTCTTTCAATAGACGCAATTCGTCACGACGAATGGTGACGTAAAGAGTTTGTGCAGGACGTGCCGTAAGTACTGTGCCCATTGCTCACCTCGCAAATGGCGTGTCACACCGGTGGTTCGGCCTCTCGAATCTGAGCGCAGGACCACTATCGGTGCCGATTCTGATTTCTTTTTCCTGCAAATGGAACTTTTTTATTTTTAATTGTCCCTGTGTCTTCGTCGTGATTTCTGACGTGATCCCGCGTATTGGTCCGCTTGAGGGGAAACTATGTCCGGACGCTCTGGACTAACCCTCATTAGCCTCATTGCGCTATAACCTTTGACACACATTTATTTGTAGTAAGGAGCATCAGCACATGCAATTGGGGATTATCGGACTGGGCCGCATGGGCGGCAATATTGCGCGGCGCCTGATGCTCAATGGGCATTCCACCGTGGTTTACGACCGCAACGCCGCGTTTGTCACCACCTTGAGCGAAGAGGGCGCAACCGGTGTTGCGGACTTGCCGGCACTGGTCGCGGGCCTGGAGAAACCACGAGCGGTCTGGGTAATGCTTCCGGCCGGTGAGCCGACCGAAGAAACCATCGACACCTTGAGCCAATTGCTCGATGCCGGCGATGTGATCATCGACGGCGGCAACACCTTCTATAAGGACGACATCCGTCGCGCTCGCACGCTGTCGGAAAAAGGCCTGCACTACATCGACGTCGGCACCTCCGGCGGCGTCTGGGGCCTTGAGCGCGGTTACTGCATGATGATCGGCGGCGATACCGAGGTGGTCAAACGCCTCGACCCGCTGTTCGACAGCCTGGCGCCGGGCCTGGGCAATATCCCCCGGACCAAGGATCGGGTGGCCGAGGATGATCGCGCCGAACGCGGTTACATTCACGCCGGCCCAGCAGGTTCGGGGCACTTCGTGAAAATGATTCACAACGGCATCGAATACGGAATGATGCAGGCGTTTGCCGAAGGTTTCGACATTCTCAAAACCAAAGCCTCGGAGAACCTGCCGGAAGATCAACGCTTTGATCTGAACGTGGCCGACATCGCCGAAGTCTGGCGCCGTGGCAGCGTGGTTTCCTCCTGGCTGCTGGACCTGACCGCCGACGCCCTGGCCAGCGATCCGAAACTCGACGGGTATTCGGGCGCAGTCGCTGACAGCGGTGAAGGGCGCTGGACTATCGAGGCGGCCATGGAGCAATCGGTGCCGGTCCCGGTGTTGTCCAACTCGTTGTTCGCGCGCTTTCGCTCCCGCCAGCAAAGCACCTATGGCGACAAACTGTTGTCAGCCATGCGTTTCGGCTTTGGCGGCCATGTCGAGACCCCCAAAAAATGACCTCGCGCCGGAAAAAAAACAAGGCAGAACCCGCACCGCCGACCACGCTGTTCCTGTTCGGCGCCCATGGTGATCTGGTCAAGCGTCTGCTGATGCCAGCGCTGTACAACCTCAGTCGTGACGGTTTGCTAAGCGATGGCCTGAGTATCGTCGGCGTCGATCACAACGCAATCAGCGATATCGACTTCGCCAAGAAGCTCGAAGACTTTATTCGTACCGAGGCGGCCAACAAGGTTGGCAAAGGTGAGGATGCCCTGGACCCGGCGTTGTGGGCCAAGCTGGCCAGCGGCATCAGCTATGTTCAGGGTGACTTCCTCGACGACAGCACCTACGAGGCGCTGGCGGCGAAAATCGCCGCCAGCGGCACCGGTAACGTCGTGTTTTACCTGGCGACCGCACCGCGCTTTTTCAGCGAAGTGGTGCGTCGCCTTGGAGCATCCGGTCTGCTCGTAGAAACCCCGGAGGCCTTTCGCCGGGTGGTGATCGAAAAGCCTTTCGGCTCCGACCTGCACACTGCCGAAGCGTTGAACGTTTGCCTGCTCAAGGTCATGACGGAGAAGCAGATCTACCGGATCGACCATTACCTGGGTAAGGAAACGGTTCAGAACATCCTCGTCAGCCGGTTTTCCAACAGCCTGTTTGAGGCCTTCTGGAACAACCATTACATCGATCATGTGCAAATCACCGCGGCGGAAACTGTCGGGGTCGAGACGCGCGGCAGCTTCTACGAACACACCGGTGCGCTGCGGGACATGGTGCCCAATCACCTGTTCCAGTTGTTGGCGATGGTCGCAATGGAACCACCGGCCGCTTTCGGCGCCGATGCGGTGCGTGGGGAAAAGGCCAAAGTTGTCGGGGCGATCCGCCCCTGGTCCACCGAAGAGGCGCGGGCGAACTCGGTGCGCGGCCAGTACGCGGCGGGCGAACTCGGCGGCAAGCCGCTGCCCGGTTACCGCGATGAACCGAATGTGGCACCCGACAGCAGCACCGAAACCTATGTCGCGCTCAAGGTCATGATCGACAACTGGCGCTGGGTCGGTGTGCCGTTCTACCTGCGCACCGGCAAGCGCATGAGTGTGCGTGACACGGAAATCGCCATCTGTTTCAAACCCGCGCCGTACGCGCAGTTTCGCGATACCGAAGTGAATGAACTGCAACCGACCTATCTGAGGATTCAGATCCAGCCCAACGAAGGCATGTGGTTTGACTTGCTGGCCAAGCGCCCTGGGCCGGCGCTGGCTATGGCCAACATCGAGCTGGGATTCGCCTACAAGGACTTCTTCGAGATGCAGCCGTCCACCGGCTACGAGACCTTGATCTACGACTGCCTGACCGGCGACCAGACGTTGTTCCAGCGCGCTGACAATATCGAAAATGGCTGGCGCGCCGTGCAACCGTTCCTTGATGCCTGGAAAGAGGACTCCACCGTTCAGACTTACCCGGCAGGCGAAGATGGCCCGGCGACAGCTGAGGAACTTCTGGCCCGTGACGGTCGCGTCTGGCACAGCCTGGGATGAGTAGCCAAACGCGTCATCCCATCCAGTTTTTGCTCAGTGACATGGACGGCACTTTGTTGCGTCCCGACCACAGCCTCAGTCAGCGTACGATTGAGGCCGTGCAGGCGTTACGTGAGGCCGGGGTTTTCTTCAGCCTGGCGACCGGCCGACCGCCCAGGGCCATGCTGCAGCAGATCGAAGCCTTGGGCGTCGATCTGCCGACGGCGGCATTTAATGGAGGAACCATCGTTCATCCGGACGGTAGTTTTCTGGTCGCCCATTACCTTCCGCGGGATGCAGCAATCGCCACGCTTGCGTTATTCAGTGGGCAACCGGAGGTGGAGGTCTGGGTGTTTTCCGGAGGTGACTGGCTGCTGCACGATCCTCATGGGCCAATGGTGCCCCGAGAACAGCACGGCCTGGGCTATCCGCCGGTGGTGGTCGAGAGCTTTGAGCCGTATCTGGATCGCATCGACAAGATCGTCGCCGCCAGTCACAACGCTCAGTTACTGGTTGAGCTGGAGGCGCAGTTGCAACCCAGGGTCGACGGTGAGGCACAGGTCTCGCGCTCACAACCGGTTTATCTGGACGTGACCGCGATGCAGGCGAACAAGGGCGAGGCATTGGCGACGCTGGCCGGGTTTTTGGGAGTGCCGCTTGAGTACACGGCTGCTATCGGCGACGGCGGCAACGACCCGGCGATGTTTCATCGCGCCGGGTTGTCGATTGCCATGGGGCAGGCGGAGGAAGTGGTGAAGCGTCAGGCTGATCTGGTGACTGGCAGCAATATCGAAGATGGCGCGGCAGAGGCCATCGAGCGGTATATTTTGCCGCGTTGAAGCTGGGTGATTACCCGTAGCAGCTGCCGAAGGCTGCGCCAGCTGCTACAAGGGGTCCAATTCGCTCTTCGGCTTACAACCAATAACTCACCGCATACCACCCCAACACACCCATTACCACCGTATACGGCAACGCCATCCACACCATCCTTCCGTACGACAAGCGAATCAATGGCGCAATCGCCGACGTCAGCAGAAACAAGAACGCCGCTTGCCCATTCGGCGTTGCCACGCTCGGCAGGTTGGTGCCGGTATTGATGGCGATCGCCAGGGTCTCGAAGTGTTCGCGGCTCATATGGCCGGAAATGAACGCCTGCTTCACTTCAGTGATGTAAATCGTCGCCACGAACACGTTATCGCTGATGGCCGACAACAGGCCGTTGGCGATAAACAGCATGCCTGGTTGTTGTTCTGGCGGCAGGGCCAGCACCCACTGAATCAATGGCGTGAACAGCTGTTGATCGTGAATCACCGCGACCACGGCGAAAAACACCACCAACAACGCAGTAAATGGCATTGCGTCCTTGAAGGCGTTGCCGATGCGATGCTCTTCGGTGATGCCGGTGAACGAGGTAATCAGTACGATCACCATCAAGCCTATCAGGCCGACCTCGGCGATGTGAAATGCCAGCCCGGCGATCAGAATCAGCGCCGCCAGGCCCTGAACCAGTAGCGCCGCGCGCTGACGGGAGGTGCGTTCGGCGTTGTCTTCAGCGGCATAGTTGGCCAGTACCGCGCGCACGTTGTCCGGTAGCAAGGTGCCGTAACCGAACCAACGCAACTGCTCCAGCAGCACGCAGGTCACCAGACCTGCCACCAGCACCGGCAGCGATACCGGGGCGATTTTCAGGAAGAACTCGGAGAAGTGCCAGCCCATCTCATGGCCGATCAGCAGGTTCTGCGGTTCGCCCACCAGCGTGCAGACACCGCCCAGGGCCGTGCCCACCGCACCATGCATCAGCAGGCTGCGCAGGAAAGAGCGAAATTGTTCGAGGTCTTCGTGGTGCAGCTTCGGCAGGTGTTGGTCGTCGCTGAATTCACTGTCCTGGCGTGGGTCATTGCCCGAGGCCACGCGGTGATAGACCGAGTAAAACCCTACTGCAGCACTAATGATCACAGCCGTCACCGTCAAGGCATCGAGAAACGCTGACAGAAAGGCCGAAAGGAAACAGAACATCAAGCTCAGCAACGCCTTGGAGCGAACCCCCAGCAGCAAGCGCGAGAACAGAAACAGCAGCAGGTCTTTCATGAAATAGATGCCCGCCACCATGAACATCAGCAGCAGGATCACCGGGAAGTTGTGCAGCAGTTCGTCATACAGTGCCTGAGGCGTCGTCATGCGCAGCAGCAGGGCTTCGACCATCAGCAGCCCGCCGGGCATCAACGGGTAGCACTTGAGCGCCATGGCCAGGGTGAAAATGAACTCCGCCACCAGCAGCCAGCCGGCAGCCACCGGGCCGACGGTCCAGAGCACCAGCGGATTGAGGATCAGGAACGCAACAATACTTGCCTTGTACCAGCGTGGCGAATGCCCGAGAAAATTGTGCGCGAACGCCTGGGCCATTGAACCGGACATCGGCAGCTCCTTGTATTGAGAAGCGCGCAAGTTGCCGTAAGCGAAAGGGAAGATCAAGTGTGGGAAAAAGTCTTGAGGCCCGAGGATCGTTCCCACGCGGTGTGGACGTGGGAACGGTCTGTGGCGTGGTTACTCCTCCCGCTTCACCACCAAGGTCAAAATGTCATAACTGGCCACCAGCTCTCCCAGCTGATTGGTCACTTCCACATCCCAGGCCACCACGCCTTGCGGAATGCCTTGGGGGCTCTTTTTGCCCTGGTCGATTTTGCGTTTGCAGGTCAGGCGGGCCTGGATGGTGTCGCCGATGCCCACCGGATTGATGAAGCGCAAAGTGTCGAGGCCGTAGTTGGCCAGCACTGGGCCGGGCGCTGGCGAGACGAACAGACCGGCTGCCGCCGACAGCACGAAGTAACCGTGGGCGATGCGCTTGCCGAACTGCGATTCCTTTGCCGCGATGTCATCGAAGTGCATATAGAAGTGGTCGCCAGACAGGCAACCGAAGTTCACCAGATCAGCCTCGGTCACAGTACGACGATGAGTCAGCAATGATTCGCCGATCTGCAAATCCTGGAAGAACCGACGGAACGGGTGCACTTCGGTTTCGATGACCTTGGCGCCACGCACGTATTCTCCGGTGACCGCTGCCAACATGGTTGGCGAGCCTTGCACTGCCGCGCGTTGCAGGTAGTGCTTCACGGCGCGTAAACCGCCGAGTTCCTCACCACCACCGGCACGACCCGGGCCACCGTGCTTGAGCTGTGGCAGGGGTGAACCGTGGCCGGTGGATTCAGCAGCGGATTCGCGGTCGAGTACCAACAAGCGCCCGTGCCAGGCGGCGGCCACCGGAATGGCTTTGGCGGCGATCTGTGGGTCTTTGGTGATCAAGCTCGCCACCAGGCTGCCTTTGCCGCGAGCGGCCAGGGCCAGCGCTTCATCGAGGTCGTTGTAGGCCATCAGGGTACTGACCGGACCGAACGCTTCGATATCGTGCGCGCCACCTTCGGCGTGCGGGTCACGGGCCAGCAGCAGGGTCGGCGCAAAGAATGCACCCTGGCTGACGTTTTCACCGCGAGGCTCGAAGCCGTCGCGGGCACCGAACAACAGGTCGCTGCTCTGCAACAGACTTTCCAAACGTTCAGCGACGTCTTTTTGCTGATCGTGGGAGGCCAATGCCCCCATGCGCACGCCTTCCACTGACGGGTCGCCGACCACGACTTTCGCCAGCCGATCCCGCAGGCGGGTCGCGACTGCATCGATGTGCCTGGCCGGGACAATCGCACGGCGAATGGCGGTGCATTTCTGCCCGGCCTTGGTGGTCATTTCCCGGGCGACTTCCTTGATGAACAGCTCGAACTCTTCGTCGTCGGGGGGGACGTCTGGGGCGAGGATCGCGCAGTTCAGCGAGTCTGCTTCGGCGTTGAACGGCACCGAGTTGCGAATCAGGTTCGGATTGACTCGCAGTTTGGCGGCGGTGTCGGCCGAGCCGGTGAAGGTCACCACGTCCTGGCCTTGCAGGCGATCCAACAGATCACCGGTGCTGCCGATGATCAGTTGCAGACTGCCTGCGGGCAGCAAACCGGATTCGTCCATCAAGCGCACCACCGCCTCGGTCAGATAGCTGGTAGCACTGGCCGGTTTGACAATGCACGGCATGCCGGCGAGAAAGCTCGGCGCGAATTTTTCCAACATGCCCCAGATCGGGAAGTTGAAGGCGTTGATGTGCACCGCCACTCCGCCACGGGGCACCAGAATGTGCGTGCCGGCGAAGCTGCCCAGCTTGCTCAACGACATGGCCGGACCTTCGTGAACGATGTTGCCCGACGGCAGTTCACGGGAGCCGAGACTGGCGTAGGTGAACAGCGTGCTGTTGCCGCCTTCGATATCGATCCAGCTGTCGGCGCGGGTGGCGCCGCTGTGGTGGGAGATCGCGTAGAGTTGCTCCTTGCGTTCGCTCAGGTACAAGGCCAGTGCCTTGAGACGCTGGGCGCGCTGCTGGAAGTCCAGCGCCATCAGCGTACTGACGCCTTGGCGACGGCCATGCTCGATGGCCTCGGCGAAGTCCGGACGCTCTTCGTGAGTGCGCGCAATCTCGTGGCCGTCAATGGCGCTGCGCAGCACTTGAGCACCGTGTTGACCGATCCAGCGACCGGCGATGAAACTTTGCAGGGTAGGGGCGTGAGGCATCACGATTCCTCCGGGTTATGAAGTGTGCCGGCGCGGCGGTACCGCGCCGATCAGGGGTTACCAAAGCGCCAGGGTGTAGCCGAGGATCAGCCGGTTTTCATCGACGGCGTCATGGGCGGTTCTCTTTTGTTGTTTTTGTTGTGGGGTCAAGCGTGTTTACGGGTGCCCTATGTAGGAGCGAGCTTGCTCGCGATGGACTCAAGAGCGGCGCGTTTACTCAGAAAACACGCGTTATCGTTAACGTCCATCGCGAGCAAGCTCGCTCCTACAGGCATTAGGGTTTGCCCGCGAATGCGGTTCAAAGCTGATCAAAATCCAGCACTACCTTGTCGCTGACCGGAAACGCCTGGCACGACAGCACATACCCGGCAGCCACTTCGTAATCTTCCAGGGCGTGGTTGCTGTCCATTTCCACTTCGCCTTCGATGACCTTGCATTTGCAGGTCGAGCAAACGCCGGCCTTGCACGAGTAGGGCAGTTCAGCGCCTTGGGCATTGCCGGCATCGAGGATGCTTTGGCTGTTGCGCGGTAAGTCGAAGGCCAGGGCGCGGCCATCGCTGATGACGGTGATCTGGCTGACGGCCGCATCGACCTGCTGAGCCGCTTCACGCGCCTCACGTTTTTGCTGGCTGCCGACGGCGGCGAACAGTTCGAAATGGATACGGTCAGCGGGCATGCCTTTGGCTTTCAGGCTGTCGCGCACGGTTTCGGTCATGTCCTGCGGGCCGCAGATAAACGCGGCGTCCAGGGCTTTGACGTCGAGCCAGCGAGAGAACAGTTGCTCGCATTTCTCGGCGTTGATCCGACCGTTATAAAGGTCGACATCCTGCTGTTCGCGGCTGAACACGAAAATCAGGTTCAAACGCTGCAAGTAGCGGTTTTTCAGGTCTTCCAGCTGCTCGCGAAACAACGCACCCGAGCTTGAACGGTTGCCATACAGCAACGTGACGCGGCTGTGCGGCTCGTTTTCCAGGGTGGTTTTGATGATCGACAGGATCGGCGTGATCCCGCTGCCGGCCGCGACCGCCAGGTAATTGCCATGGCGGGTCGGGTCGAGTTCAACGTGAAAGTGCCCGGTCGGCGGCATCACTTCCAGGCGGTGCCCGGCCTTCAATTGTTCATTGGCAAACGCTGAAAAACGCCCGCCGGCCACACGCTTGATAGCTATGCGCAATTCACCGTCGTTGACCCCGGTGCAGATCGAGTAGGAGCGTCGGACTTCTTCGCCATCCAGTTGGGTGCGCATCACCAGATGCTGGCCCTGGGTGAAATGAAAGCTGTCTTGCAGGTGCTGCGGAATCTCGAAGGCGATGGACACCGCGTCACGGGTCTCATTGCGCACATCCTTGATGGTCAGGCTGTGGAATTTACTCATTATTGTTCTCCAGCATGGACGGCGATGGCCGCTCAGATGCACTTGAAATAGTCGAACGGTTCCAGGCAATCACGGCAGCGGTACAGCGCCTTGCACGCGGTGGAACCAAACTCGCTGAGCACTTCGGTATGAGCGCTGCCACATTGTGGGCAGAGGATGCTGGCGCTTTCACCGAGTAGGCTGCGTTTGCTGGTGCTGCCGTTGGGCGGAGCGATGCCGTAGGCGCGCAGGCGCTCGCGACCGCTGTTGGTGATCCAGTCGGTGGTCCAGGCTGGGGTCAATTTGCGCTCCAATTTCGGCGCCTTGAAACCGGCGAGTTCCAGCGCTTCGCGGATATCGCTTTCGATCACTTCAGTGGCCGGGCAGCCGGAGTAGGTCGGCGTGACCACCACATGCAGATGCCCGGCCTGCCAATCGAGATCGCGAACAATGCCTAGATCGACCACGCTGACCACCGGCACTTCCGGGTCCATGACCCGCGCCAGGGTTGCCCAGGCCGCATCCAGGTCGCTGGCCTGGCCCGGGCGAGCGCCGCGGTCGCTGCTAATCAGCTCACCAGGTCGCATCGGGGTACGCTCGGGGGAGTGATTGCATCTCGGCCAGCAGAATGCCCAGATGTTCGGTGTGCAGTCCGCGGCGGGAATTCAGGTAGAAATAGCTTGGCGCGGTTGGCAACGGCAGGGTGGCGCTGGCAAATATCTCGGTGACTTTGGCTTGCCAGGCCGCCGCTACTTGGGCCGCGTTCGGAGTGATGCCTGCGGCGCACAGGCGTTGTTCACTGTCATCAGTGGTTACCAGTTCGAGGGTGAAACGCCAGATCTCCGGGATGGCTGCGAGCATGCGTTTATGGCTTTCCTCGGTACCGTCACCCAGGCGTTCGACCCACTCGCTGGAGCGGCGCAGGTGATAGGTCACTTCCTTCACCGCTTTGGCGGCGATCCCCTGGATGCGCGAGTCGCTGGACTGGCTCAGGCCGCTGAGCACCTGCAAGTGCCAGGCGTCGTAAAGGAATTGTTTGAGGATGGTCACCGCGTAATCGCCGTTGGGTTGTTCCACCAGCAGCAGATTGCGATAGGCCCGCTCGTCGCGGCGGAACGCCAGGTGGTCGGCGTCGCGGCCGTCATCCAGCAGCTCGGCGGCATACTCCAGCCAGTTGCGGGCCTGGCCCACCAGGTCGAGACCAACGTTCATCAGCGCCAGTTCTTCTTCCAGCGCCGGGGCATGGCCGCACCATTGGCACAGGCGCTGACCCTGGATCAGGGCGCTGTCACCCAGACGCAGCAAGTATTCGATCAGATCAGTCTTGTTGTTCATGGTCAGCCTCACATGTGCCCGACTTCGGCCGGCAGCTCGTAGAAGCTGGCGTGGCGATAAACCTTGTCGTCCGCCGGGTCGAACAGCGGGTCTTTTTCATCCGGCGAGGAGGCGGTGATCAGTGCCGAAGGCACCACCCACAGGCTCACGCCTTCGCTGCGACGGGTGTAGAGCTCGCGAGCGTTCTCGATAGCCATGGCGGTATCGGCGGCATGCACGCTGCCGACATGCTTGTGGTTGAGGCCGTGCTTGCTGCGCACGAAGACTTCGAAGAGGGTCCATTCGGACATGGCGGTGACTCCAGATCGGTACGCGTTGAGACGCAAGGGCTGAGGATCAACAGATCCCAGCCTGCGGCAGCTCCTGCGTGGGTACGGGGTTAGCCTCAGGCGGCGTTTTTGTTTTGCTTTTTGCGGGCATGGGCGACCGCGGCCTCACGGACCCAGGCGCCGTCCTCAATGGCTTTGCGGCGGGTGGCAACGCGCTCCTGGTTGCACGGGCCATTGCCCTTGAGCACTTCATAGAATTCGTTCCACTGGATCTCGCCAAAGTCGTAGTGGCCGCGTTCGGCGTTCCACTTAAGGTCCGGATCCGGTGCGGTGCAGCCCAGCAGTTCCAGTTGCGGGATGGTCTGGTCGACGAAACGCTGACGCAGTTCATCGTTGCTTTGGCGCTTGATTTTCCAGGCCATGGATTGAGCGCTGTTGGGCGAATGTTCATCGCTGGGGCCGAACATCATCAGCGACGGCCACCACAAGCGGTTGATCGCATCCTGGACCATGTCTTTTTGCGCCTGATTGCCGTGGCGCATCATGGTCAAAAGGATTTCGTAGCCTTGGCGCTGGTGGAAGCTCTCTTCCTTGCAGATCCGCACCATGGCCCGGGAGTAGGGGCCATAGGAGGTGCGCTGCAACACCACCTGATTGACGATTGCGGCGCCATCCACCAGCCAGCCCACTGCGCCCATGTCAGCCCAGTTCAGCGTCGGGTAGTTGAAGATGCTCGAGTACTTGGCGCGGCCGCTGTGCAGCTTGGCGATTTCCTCGTCGCGGTCGGCGCCGAGGGTTTCCATGGCGCTGTACAGGTACAGGCCGTGGCCGGCTTCGTCCTGAATCTTGGCCATCAACTGCAGCTTGCGTTTGAGCGATGGGGCACGGGTGACCCAGTTGCCTTCGGGCAGCATGCCGACGATTTCCGAGTGAGCATGCTGGGAGATCTGCCGAATGAGGGTCTGACGGTAGGCATCAGGCATCCAGTTCTTGGCTTCGATCTTGATTTCCGAATCGATTTTTTCCTGAAAGGCGCGTTCCTGTTCGGACATCTCGTCCAGGGACTTGATGTGCTTCACCCCGGTTTCTACAAGCTGTGCGTACATACGATGTCTCCGCCATGAATGGGTTCTTGGTCATGGAGTTATTTATAAGCGATACAGAAATTAATATCAAACACAAAAAACAGTGTCGTATGTGTTTTTGTATCGTTTTGCGCTGGACGGCTTTTTCTGTGGGCAAAAAAAAGCCCCGCCGTAGCGGGGCTGAAAGAGGGTTGGTCAGGCTTTTGGGCGATTGTCGACTACGTGGCAGGCTTTGCCTTCGGAGCGTTTGATCGAGAAGGCTGGCTGCAAAACGATACGCGAACTGATGCCGATGTAGGTCTTGATGTGGCGGCTTAACTCGGCGCAGACAGCCTTTTGCTGTTCGTCGGCCAAGTGTTGATGTTCGGCCTTGAGTTCCACATGCACGTCGACGCTGTCCAGGTTGCCATTGCGGTACAGGTGGATCTCGTAGGACTCGGACAGCTGTTTGACCTTCAGCACCTGCTCCTCGATCTGCGTTGGAAACACATTGACCCCGCGAATGATCAGCATGTCATCGCTGCGCCCGGTGATCTTGTCGATGCGGCGCATCGGTCGTGCCGTGCCGGGCAGCAGGCGGGTAAGGTCGCGGGTGCGATAACGGATCATCGGCAAGGCTTCTTTGCTCAGTGAGGTGAACACCAGTTCGCCCATTTGCCCATCCGGCAGGACTTCTCCGGTGATCGGGTCGATGATTTCCGGGTAGAAGTGGTCTTCCCAGATGGTCGGGCCATCCTTGGTCTCGGCGCACTCCATGGCGACGCCGGGGCCCATGATTTCCGAAAGCCCATAGATATCCAGGGCGGTGATGCCCAAGCGCTGCTCGATGGCGCTGCGCAGTTCGGCGGTCCAGGGCTCGGCGCCGAAGATACCCAGGCGCAAGGCCAGTTTGTGTGGGTCGATGCCCTGGCGCTCGATTTCATCGGCGATGTTGAGCATGTAAGACGGCGTGACCATGATGATGTCCGGCTGGAAATCCTTGATCAGTTGCACTTGTTTTTCGGTCTGGCCGCCGGACATCGGAATGACTGTGCAGCCCAAACGTTCGGCGCCGTAGTGGGCGCCGAGGCCACCGGTGAACAGGCCGTAGCCGTAGGAAATATGCACTTTGTCGCCACGTCGACCGCCGCCCGCGCGGATCGAGCGCGCAACCACGTTGGCCCAGGTGTCGATGTCGTTCTGGGTGTAACCCACCACCGTCGGCTTGCCGGTGGTGCCGCTGGAGGCATGCAGGCGTACGACGTCATGCATCGGCACGGCGAACATGCCATAGGGGTAGTTGTCACGCAGGTCGGATTTGGTGGTGAACGGGAATTTCGCCAGATCGTCCAGGGACTTGATGTCGTCCGGGTGCACGCCCAGTGCATCGAAGCGCTCACGGTACAGCGGTACGTTCTGGTAAGCGTGGTTCAGGCTCCAGCGCAGGCGTTCCAGCTGGTGCTGGCGCAGTTCGTCGATGCTGGCGGTTTCCATCGGGTCCAGCACTGGATCAAGCACGGCTTTGGCAATTGGCATGTTCATGACTTCACTCGAATTGTTTTTGTGTTTCAGCCCTCCCGAAGGAGCGCTTTGAGTGCATGCCCCAAGGATACCTCTCGGCTCCCTGGGAATCGCGATTCTTTAGTGGGGTAGACGCTCGATGATCAGCGCTATGCCCTGGCCAACACCGATACACATGGTGCACAAGGCGTAGCGGCCCTGACGTTCTTCAAGTTCATGCAGGGCCGTGGTTACCAGACGTGCGCCGCTCATGCCCAGTGGGTGGCCGAGAGCGATGGCGCCGCCGTTGGGGTTGACCCGCGGATCGGTGTCGCTCAAACCAAGTTCGCGCAACACGGCCAGGCCCTGGGCAGCAAACGCTTCGTTGAGTTCGATCACGTCCATGTCGGCCAGGCTCAGGTTGGCCAGTGCCAGCACCTTGCGAGTGGCCGGGACCGGGCCGATGCCCATGATCCGTGGTTCTACCCCGGCGGTGGCCATGGCGACCACCCGGCCGCGAGCTATCAGCCCGTGGCGTTTGGCCATGTCGGGACTGGCCAGCAACAGTGCGCAGGCACCGTCGTTGACTCCGGACGCATTGCCGGCGGTGACGCTGCCGCCTTCGCGGAACGGCGTGCCGAGCTTCTGCAACTGCTCAAGGGTGGTGTCGCCACGCGGGTGTTCGTCATGCTCGACGACGTTGGCCGGGCCTTTGCGCTGAGGGATTTGCACTGCAACGATTTCTTTGGCAAAACGCCCGCTGGCCTGGGCTGCGGCGGCGCGTTGCTGGCTGCGCAGGGCAAAAGCGTCCTGATCGGCGCGTGAGATGTTGAACTGCGCGGCGACGTTCTCTGCGGTCTCCGGCATGGAGTCGATGCCGAAGGCTTTTTTCATCAGCGGATTGACGAAGCGCCAGCCGATGGTGGTGTCGAAGATCTCCGCCTGACGGGAAAACGCCTGTTCGGCCTTGCCCATCACCAGGGGTGCACGGGACATCGATTCCACGCCGCCCACCAACATCAGTCCGGCTTCGCCACAGCGAATCGCCCGGGCTGCGGTGCCGATCGCATCCAGCCCGGAACCGCACAGACGGTTGAGAGTGGTGCCGGGCACGCTGACCGGCAGCCCGGCCAGCAGTGCGGACATCCGTGCGACGTTGCGGTTGTCTTCGCCGGCCTGGTTGGCGCAGCCGTAGATCACATCGTCGACCGCATTCCAGTCGACCTGTGGGTGGCGTTGCATCAGTTCGCGCAGCGGCACCGCACCGAGGTCGTCGGCGCGCACGCTACTCAAGGCGCCGGCGTAGCGACCGATCGGGGTGCGGACCGCATCGATGATCAAGGCGTCATTCATTCGGGTTCTCCTGCGCCAGCACAGAGCCGCGCACTTTGTAGGACTTGCCATGGAACAGGGCGATCAACTGGCCCTGTTGGTTTTCAATGCGCACGTCGTAGTTGCCGGTGCGGCCCGAGCGGCTTTGCTCGATACAGTCGGCGATCAAGGTGTCGCCCAGACGCGCCGGTGCGATGTAGTCGATGCTGCAGCCGATGGCCACCGTGGCCTCGTTGTAGCTGTTGCAGGCGAAGGCAAACGCCGAGTCGGCGAGGGCGAACAGGTAGCCGCCATGGCAGGTACCGTGGCCCTGAATCATATCGGCGCGTACGCTCATGCCCAGTCGGGTGCTGCCGGGTGCCACCGAAAGCAGGCGCATGCCCATCGCCTGGCTGGCGTTGTCGCGCTCAAACATCGCTTGCGCGCAGCTGCTGGCCAGGTTCATTGCTTCATGGTTAGTCATGGAAAGTCCTCCCTTCAGCGACCCGGCGCCGCAACAACAGCGACGGTCGATAACGCTCTTCGCCGTAACTGGCGTGCAGGTTTTCCAGCACCTTGAGGATGCGCGAAAGCCCTATGGAATCTGCCCAGGCCAGCGGTCCTTGGGGATAGTTGACTCCGGCGCGCATCGCCAGATCGATATCAGCAGCTGATGCAACACCTTGCAGCAGGGCGTCGGCCGCTTCATTGGCAAGCATGGCGACGGTGCGCAGGACTGCGAGTGCCGGGCTGTCGCTGAGCAAACTGACTTTCAGGCCGGCCCGCTGCAGCAGCGCGACACCTTGCTTGAGAGCGGGCTCGGAAATGTCTGCCGAGCAACTGATAGCGATGCGGCCGGCGTGGCCATAGTCGAACGCCAAGTCCAGCAAGATCAGGTTACGCAGGCCATCCTCCCGGGCTCGTTGGCTAGCCATGCGTCCATCGCTCAAGGCCAGCACCGCGTCACCGATCCGCAGCAGACCTTGGCCATCGCGCTGGATGATCTCGATGCCATGCTCGCGCAAGCGCGGGATCAATCCCTGAGCAATGCCCATATGGCCTTCCACGACACAGGCTTCTATGGAAGCATCGCTGCTGATTTCAGCAGGTTGAGGGCGCTCGGCACCTTCGGCATAGCTATAAAAGCCATGACCGCTCTTGCGTCCCAGGTGCCCGGCCTCCACCAGCTCTTTTTGGATCAGCGAGGGCTGGAAGCGGGTATCGCCGTAATAGGCGTCGAACACCGAACAGGTCACCGCATAGTTGACGTCGTGGCCGATCAGGTCGGTCAGCTCGAAAGCGCCCATGGCAAATCCGCCGGCATCGCGCATCAGCGCATCCAGGGTCGGGCAATCGGCGGCGCCTTCCTGTAGCAGGCGCAAGCTCTCTGCGTAGAACGGTCGGGCCACGCGGTTGACGATAAAACCCGGTGTGGAGCGGGTATGCACCGGTTTTTTACCCCACGCCTTGGCGGTGTCGTAAAGGCATGCAGCCAGGGCTGGATCGCTGGCCAGGCCTGAGACGATTTCAACCAGTGCCATGATGGGCGCCGGGTTAAAGAAGTGCAGGCCGAGCAGGCGTTCTGGACGGTTCAGCTGTGCAGCAATACTGGTAATCGAGAGCGAGGAGGTGTTGCTGGCCAGAATGCAGCGTTCACTGCAGAGGCTTTCCAGCTGCCGGAACAGGGCGCGTTTGACCTCCAGATTTTCGACGATGGCTTCGATGATCAGCTCGCAATCGGCCAGGGCTTCGACGGCTTCCACTGCCTGCAGGCGCGCGACGGTTGCAGTCCGCGCCTGGGCCGTCAGTTTGCCTTTCTCGACCCGTTTGGCCAGTTGCCGGTCAATGCCATCAATGGCCTGGGCCGCTGCGCCGGGACGATTGTCCAGCAGCAGCACCGGGTGGCCAGCCTGTGCGGCGACCTGAGCAATCCCGGCACCCATGGCGCCGGCGCCGATCACCGCAACACGGGCGTTGGTGTTCAGTGCGGTCATGATTCAGCGCCCCTTGAAGACAGGACTGCGTTTTTCCATAAAGGCGCTGACGCCCTCACGGTAATCTTCGCTGCGCCCGGCCAGACGTTGCAGGTCTCTCTCTAGATCAAGCTGCTCATCAAAGCTGTTGCTCATGCTGGCGTTCAGGCTGCGTTTGATCAGTGCCAGGCCATAGGTCGGTTGGGTGGCCAGGTGACGGGCGAGCTTCAAGGCTTCATCGCGCAACTCGGCGTCCTCCACGCAGCGATAGATCAGCCCCCATTGTTCGGCGTGCTCGGCACTCAAGCGATTGCCCAGCAACGCCAACGCCTTGGCCCGAGCCATGCCGACCAGGCGTGGCAAGGTCCAGGTGCCGCCGGAGTCGGGGATCAGGCCGATTTTGCAGAAGGCTTGAATGAAACTCGCCGAGCGCGCCGCCAGCACCAGGTCGCACGCCAGCGGGATGTTTGCGCCAGCTCCTGCTGCCACACCGTTAACTGCGCAGATCACCGGCATCGGCAGATCGCGCAACTGACGGATCAGCGGGTTGTAGAACTTCTCGATGGACTCGCCCAGATCCGGCACCGCGCTGCCCGGCGCGACATCGCGGTCGCTCAGGTCCTGCCCGGCACAGAAACCGCGACCTTCACCGGTCAGCAGCAAGACGCGGACGTCCGGATTCCGTCGGACCTGTTTCAGCGCTTCTTTCACTTCGCCATGCATCTGGGCATTGAAGCTATTGAGCTGGTCCGGCCGATTGAGGCTGAGGAGGGCGACGCCGGCCTCGATGGAAAACAGGATGTGTTCGAAGTTCATGGTTATGGCGCTCTCTAAGAGGTCGTTCGAATCAGTGACGGATGACCGGGTTATTGCCCGGTGAAGGTCGGTGTGCGTTTTTCCTGAAAGGCCCGAATGCCTTCGTCGCGGTCGCGGGTGCCAGCCAGAAGGGTGAAAGCATGGCGCTCGAAACGCAGGCCGCTGGCCAGATCGGTGTCCATGGCCTTGAGCAGCGCTTCCTTGGCCAGGCGCACGGCCAGCGGGGCTTTGCCGGCAATGCTGCGGGCAATCTGCAGGGCGCGTTCGACGGTGAGTTCCGGTTGGGTCACTTCGCTGACCAGGCCAGCGCGTTGGGCCTGGCGAGCGTCGATCGACTCACCGGTCAGGACCATCTGCATCGCCATGGACTTGCCGACGGCACGCAGCAGGCGTTGGGTGCCGCCAGCGCCGGGCATGATTCCGAGATTGATTTCCGGCTGGCCGAAACGGGCGTCTTCACCGGCGATGATGATGTCGGCGTGCATCGCCAATTCGCAGCCGCCGCCGAGGGCGAAGCCGTTGACGGCAGCGATCAGAGGCTTGTTGAAGCGGGTAATGCTTTGCCATGAGGCCTGGCGTGGGTCGTCGAGAATGCCGACCAGATCACGCTCGGCCATTTCCGTGATGTCGGCGCCTGCCGCGAAGGCTTTGCGGCTGCCGGTCAGGACTACAGCGCGGGTATGGGGATCGGCTTCGGCGGCGCTCAGTTCGGTGGCCAGTTCACCCAGCAACAAGGTGTTGAGGGCATTCAGCGCTTGCGGGCGCTGCAGGGTAATCAGGCGGACGCCCGGCTCGATGAACTCGATAGCAAGGGTTTGAGGCATGGCGGATGCCCTCACGGTGCACGCTCGGCTGTGATGCCGGCTCATTGTTGGGTCGGCTCGGTAGGCCGGTTTTTCCCGAGTATACCTACAACGTGATACGTAAATGCAAGTTTGAAATTGATTTAACGTGTCTAATTGATGTGGTTTTGACTTTTGAGTGTCTGACCTTGAAGGTCTTTAAAAGAGGCCGTTTTGCCGTAATTACTGGTTTATAGGCAAAGATATGGGTGGGGTGACGGTGACGTTTCGAGGATTTTTATAAGTGATACGGTTTTTTGTCCTTTATGCTTATAAAGCGATGTGATACAAAATGATCCTTCATCGGCATCGCTTTGCGCTTTCTATAAGGAGTGCTCCATGACCTGCTATAGCCTCGATGGTCTGACCCCGGTGGTTGACCCCAGTGCTTACGTTCATCCTTCAGCCGTGCTGATTGGCGACGTGATTGTCGGTCCGCATTGTTACGTCGGGCCGCTGGCCAGCCTGCGCGGGGACTTTGGCCGAATCGTGCTGGAGGAGGGCGCCAATCTGCAGGACACCTGCGTGATGCACGGTTTCCCGGACAGTGACACCGTGGTCGAACGCAACGGACATATCGGCCACGGCGCGGTATTGCATGGTTGCCGGATTGGCGCCGATGCGCTGGTGGGTATGAATGCGGTGGTCATGGACAATGCCCGGATCGCCCCTCGCTCGTTCGTCGCGGCGGCGGCCTTCGTCAAGGCTGGCTTCGAATGCCCTGAGCAGTCTTTGGTGATGGGGGCTCCGGCCAGTGTCAAACGCACCCTCAGTGATGAGGAGGTGTCGTGGAAGCAGGCGGGTACCCGTGAGTACCAGCAACTGGCCAAACGTTGCCTTGAGCAGATGCACGTCTGCGAACCGCTGAGTGAGCCGGAACCCAATCGCCGACGTATCACAGACAGCGGCCTGCGGCCAAAAGGCGCGACGCAATGAGTGGCAAGCCCCCTGTAGCAGCTGGCGTAGCCTGCGTTCGCCTCGGAGTCGCGCCCGACCGACGCGGTCGTAAAACCGGCAGCCGTGTTACTTCAGGAAGAACGTATCGTCTGAATTGCGACTGCTTCGCAGCCGGACGCAGCCTTCGGCAGCTGCTACAGGTAGGTGAGCGCTTCATGAAACCGGTATATTCCCTCCTTTTTTCCTCGGTACGTCCATGTCGTCCCTGACACCTTTGACCCATCTTATTACGCGCTTTCAGGAGCAGACGCCGATCCGCGCCAGCTCCTTGATCATTACTTTGTACGGGGATGCTATCGAACCCCATGGCGGGACGGTCTGGCTGGGCAGTCTGATTCAATTACTTGAGCCGATAGGCATCAACGAACGGCTGATCCGCACCTCGATCTTTCGCTTGACCAAAGAAGGCTGGCTGACCGCCGAGAAAGTCGGGCGGCGCAGCTACTACAGCTTGACCGGTGCTGGCCGGCGGCGTTTCGACAAGGCCTTCAAACGGGTCTACAGCTCCACTGTGCCTGTCTGGGACGGTTCCTGGTGCCTGGTAATGCTCTCGCAGCTGACTCAGGACAAGCGCAAACAAGTGCGCGAAGAGCTTGAATGGCAAGGTTTTGGTGCGATCTCGCCGGTGGTATTGGCCTGCCCACGCAGCGACCGGGCGGATGTCAACGCCACGTTGCTGGACCTCGGCGCCCAGGAAGAGACCATCGTCTTCGAAACCACCGCCCAGGACGTGCTGGCCTCCAAGGCCTTGCGTTTGCAGGTGCGCGAGAGCTGGAATATCGAGGAACTGGCGACCCACTACAGCGAGTTCATTCAGCTGTTCCGACCGCTCTGGCAAGCACTTCGCGAGCAAGAAAACCTGCAGCCGTCCGACTGCTTCCTGGCACGGGTTCTGCTTATTCATGAATACCGCAAACTGCTGTTACGTGACCCGCAATTACCGGACGAGTTGTTGCCCGGCGACTGGGAAGGACGTGCCGCTCGGCAGTTGTGCCGCAACATCTACCGGTTGATCTACGCCAAGGCAGAGGAGTGGCTGAACAGCGCGCTGGAAACTGCTGACGGCCCGTTACCGGATGTCGGTGAAAGTTTTTATCGGCGTTTTGGCGGGCTTAAATAGCTCGTCATCGTTCAGGGAGAATCACTGTTCAGGAGATCCGAAACATCCCGATTTATCGTGGATTGGCGTAGATAATAAAAATAAGCCTGCGTGAGGCCTGACATGATTTCTACAACTGCACAGCGCCGTGATGGGTTTGATCAGTGGCTCAACCAGATCAATCAGATCTGCGGCGCCTTTAATGCGCAAACCCTGGGCTCCGGGTTTTCCGGCCAGATCCGGGAATACCAAAGCGGCGCGTTGAAGCTCAGCTTTGTCGATGCCTGCCAGGCACGGTTGTACCGCACGCCCCGGGAAGTTGCCGCTGGCGAAGGAAGCAAATACTTTGCGGTATTTCAGCTCGACGGCACTGCCGGTATGGCCCAGGGCGACAATAAGGTTTCGCTGTCAGCCGGTGACATCACGCTGATTGACGCTTCGCGCCCCAGCGACTTCACCTACAGTGAGAACTCCCGGCAGTTGTCGCTGATTTTGCCGTACCGGTTGGTCGAGCAGACCCTGCGCTTCAATCAGGTAAGGTGCGGTCACCGGATTGCCGCGACATCACCCATCGCGATGCTGTCTCACCACCTGATCCTGGATGCCACGCGCCAGAACAGCCTGAGCCAGCAGGAAAGCGAAGCGACCCTGGAGGCCGTTGTCAGCCTGCTGCGTCCGGCCATCAGTCATACCGAAGACTGCAGTGATTTGCATGAGCGTATCTTCCGCAAGACCCTCGGTTACATTGATGAGCATATTCGTTCGGAAGACCTCTGCCCTGAACTGCTGGCGCGGGAAGTGGGCATGTCGATGCGAGGCCTTTATCGAATGTTTGCCAAGAAGGGACTGGTCGTCGCGCGATACATCAAGAATCGCCGTCTGGATTTGTGCGCTGAATCCCTGCGCCAATCGGGAAAGGAGCAGAAATTGTCGGTACTGGGTTATTCATGGGGCTTTTCCGATTCGAGCTACTTCTCCACGGCGTTCAAATCCCGCTTCGGGATTTCTCCCGGGGAATACCGCAAGAAACATGCTTGATTGTGGTGGTGGTTGCTGAGTGAGTCGGACGCAGTCTTCTGATCCTAAATCCACCCCTCACCCTAACCCTCTCCCCAGGGGGGCGAGGGAACTGATCTTGAGTGCCTGTCGAGCTGCTGTGACCTGTGAAACCACGTCGACTATGGACTCAACGAATTACATTCAGGTCGCAGTACATCTTCAGGACCCCCCATTCAGTTCCCTCGCCCCTTTGGGGAGAGGGTTAGGGAGAGGGGTGGATTTTGAAACTGGTGAACAACCTGAAGCCTTCCTCGCAAAATGACGCTTAAATAATCGGCATTATCCGCTGGAGCCTCCTTTTTAAGTGCCTCCTTTACTTCGGTGCGTTCAAGTTCAGCGTTGGCGTTTCATCGAAGAAGTTCCAGGGCTTCAACAGCACATGCACCCACTCGGTTGGCATGATTGGCCACTCTTCGGCCCGAGCGATGTGGGTGGTGCCGGTGGTCAGCCAGACCACATCATCGGTATTTTCGATGGACTGGTTGTCCTTGGTGAACAGCCCCAGCCCCGCGTCTTTGTCTGAGCGATTAGGGTATTTACCCTCCGGGTACTTTTCCTCTGGATTGTAGCGAGTCACCCAGAGTTGCTTGTCCATGAAGCTCAGGCGGTGATAGAGCCATTCGTCCTTGCCAAAGTTGGCGCCTTTGGCAACCGGGTGAGTACCGCCAGCATAAGGAATCAACTGATAGGAAACCGGGTTGCCAACTTTGTTTTCCTTGCTGAAGTTGGTCATCAAGCGGACGGTCGAGGGGTCGAATTTCTGTGCGGCTTGCTGTTCGGTGCTGACGACTTGTTGCTCGGTCTGCATCGTGCTGGTCCGCGGCCCGCCACGGTCGTTCTGGGCAATCACCGGATTGACTTCAACCAGTGAGTTGTTCTCACCGTCCACATCCATGTCCAGTCGGAAGTTGTAGATGTGCTGGTGGGTGGTGCCCACGATGTTGTGGTCCAGAAGGGTGCCATAGCGTGTGTCTTCTTTCGCTGTCGCCTCATGCATGGTTTTGGATTTCACGCCCTTGACCGCTTCGATACCGGTGGCGCCGGCATCGATGCCGATGGTCCCGTTCTGTTGGAAGACCCAGTCGAAGATGTAGTCGTAGTTGCCGACGGTGCTGATCCAGCGGATGACCAACTCGCGACGCTCGGTGCTGAGGTTGGGCTGGCCCATCTCCTGGTGTTTATATTCCGGGCCGGCGTAGCGCTCGAACACCGCCATGGCGTGAGGGATCGAGGTCGGTGCGCCTGTGTAGTCAGCAATGGTGGCGTCCAGCAGCACGGCGTTTTGCGGGGCATCTTTGCCGCGTGCAATCGGCGAGGTCAAGGTGCCCATGCCGTAATCACCCGAATCCAGGTAGGCCTTGAAGTACCAGCCAACGTCAGGATCGCCATAAGGCACAATCATGCCGCCCAGCGAGCCCTCGTACATGATCTTGCGTTTCTTGCCCTTGTCGTCATAGGTGACCGTGGACAGGATCGGACCGACCCGCGAATCGAGGCGAACATGAAAGTCCCAGTTCTGCCAATGGATGCTGTTGCCGGTAATGGTGTAGTTTTTCCCCTCTGGCTCAATGATCTCCAGCGGTTTGACCTGCACTCCCTTGCGTCCACGACCATCATAGGGTGTCGGCTTCATCGGGACCGGGATGAGGGCCTCATCTTCGATCTTGATGAGCTTCTTTTGCTCCAGATCGACAATCGCGACCAGGCCTTCAATCGGGTGCGCCCAGTAGTTGCCGTCATCGGTATTGAGGTAACTGACGATTTTCAGGAGTCTTTTATCCTGCGCCAGGCCGTCTTTGCCGTCGAAGTAACCGACCGTCAATGGGGTGGCTACGACCTTTTTGACATCGGTGATGCCACGCTTGGCCAGTGCTTGCGCGTATTCGGGGCTCGATTCAATCGCTGACTGCACCGTAGCGAAGTCGTCCAGCAACACCATGCCGTGGGCGCCTTCGACAGGTGTCCAGGACATGAGTGTCTTGCTGTCGAGATCTACCAGGCCCTCGATGACGTGCTTGCCATCCAGAACAACGATATTGGCCTGGCGCGGCTGGGAGACGTTTTGCCCGGTATAGACAAAGTTCCAGACCTGATCCTTGGGTGGCGTATGGACGGACACTTCGGTGAAGCGAAAGCCCGGCCGATAGTTGTCCGATTTTTTGATGATATCGACTGCGCTCTTGATTTCGTCCGCGCTCAGGGGGTTAAGCGGGTTAGGGCGGGTCTCGACGACAAAGGTCTTGTCCAGTCCGGACTGGAACACCTGGTTGATGAAGTCCTTGGACATGAACGCGGTCTTGCCTTTGAACACCACCGGGACGGACAACTCCATCCGTTTGCCATTGAGCATTGCCACCTTGCTGTCAGGCTTGACCTTTACGTAGGCGCCGTCCTTGGCAATGACGAACAGGTTGGCATAGTTGTCCCATTTAACCGTGGCGCCAAACTCCTCAAGGGTCGATTGCAGAGGCACCATTTCGGCGGCTGCTCCATGGGCATCGGCCTTGGGCAACCAGCAAGGCAAGCCGAGCGTGCCTAAGGTGATGGCCAGCGCGAGTCGAGCAATAGGTTTTCTTTTTAGCAGCGCTACGGACGTGAACATTTCTGAGTTCCTTGAGAGAAGCCGAGGATAGGCACACCTGCACTTTGCTACAGCTGGAGGGTGGCTTCTTTTTGATTCCTGCCAGAAACCTTTTGCTCTGTGCCTAAATCGGCTCTCTGAAGCTGGACCGAGTAATCTGAATCGAGATTGGCATGGATAGAAACCTGTCTGGCACAGACGAGAAATCAAGCGCGCAATGGCTGATTTAGGCTCTGACTCAAAGCACTGCTACTCATGACCTGTCGTTGATGGGTATTGCGGCTGTGGAGTTATTTCCAATCATCAGCATGAGGCAAGGATTATGAACCACGATGGGATTGTGACACTGGGCAGTGTCAATTCTTTCTTGAAGCGAAGCCATGGCTTGTATATCGATGGCGGTTGGGTCAGCGCCCGGTCCACCAGCACCTTGCCGGTGTACAACCCCGCAACCGGTCTGCAGATCGCCTCTACCGCCGACGCCAATGAGTACGATGTGGAGCGTGCGGTGACATCGGCCCATAAAGCCTTTCTCTCGGGCATATGGTCCCGCCGCTTACCCGCAGAGCGCGAGCGTATCTTGTTGCGTTATGCCGACTTGCTCGAACGACATGCTGAAGAACTGGCTCAGCTGGAAACCCTGGAACAAGGCAAATCGATCATTGTTGCGCGGGCCTTTGAAGTGGGCTGCACATTGAACTGGATGCGCTATACAGCAGGGCTGACCACCAAGATCTCGGGGCGCACCCTGGACCTGTCGATCCCTGTTCCCGACGGTGCTCGATACACTGCGTATACGCGCAAGGAACCCATCGGTGTGGTCGCCGGGATTGTTCCCTGGAACTTCCCGCTGATGATCGGCATGTGGAAGGTGATGCCTGCCCTGGCTGCCGGTTGCTCGATTGTGATCAAGCCATCGGAGATCACTCCTTTGACGTTGATGCGCATGGCCGAACTGGCCACCGAAGCCGGCGTCCCGGCAGGGGTGTTCAATGTGGTGACCGGCAGCGGCAGCGTGTGCGGCCGAACCCTGACCAGCCACCCACTGATCAGCAAAATCAGTTTCACCGGTTCGACCGCCACGGGTAAAGGCATTGCCCGTAGCGCCGTCGACCGACTGACCCGAATTACCCTTGAGTTGGGCGGTAAGAACCCGGCAATCGTACTCAAGGACGCCGACCCGAAGCAGGTGGTTGAAGGCTTGATGATGGCCAGTTTTCTGAATCAGGGTCAGGTGTGTGCCGCGAGTTCACGCATTTACGTAGAGGCTCCTCTTTTCGACCGACTGGCGGGCGATTTCGAGTTGGCGGTCAAAGGGCTTTCGATAGGGCCGGGCATGGACCCGACCACTCAAATCAATCCGGTCGCCTCTAAAGCGCATCAACTGAAAATCGAGTCCTACCTGGCCGATGCTCGCACCCACCATGCCGAGCTGATCAGTGGCGCAAGGGGGCCGGACAATGAAGGTTTTTACGTTTCACCGACCCTGGTCATCAATCCCGAGGACCGCCTCTCGCTGACCCGAGACGAAGTATTTGGCCCCGTAGTGACCCTGACGCGGGTTACCGATGCCGAAGAGGCGCTGAGCAAGGCCAACGATACCGAATACGGGCTCACGGCCAGTGTGTGGACCCGCAGTTTGTCGGCGGCCATGGACCTGACACCCCGTATCGAGGCCGGTACGGTATGGGTCAACAGTCACACGCTGATTGATGCGAACATGCCTTTCGGTGGTTTCAAACAGTCTGGAAACGGGCGAGATTTCGGAGCCGATTGGCTCGACGCTTTCACCGAAACCAAGTCTATTTGCATACGACATTGAGCCCTCATTAAAGAAGAGGGGACATGGCGCAGGTGAAGCCGGGCGCTTGAGTCGGCGTAGAAAGTCGCCAATGGGGAGATTTCAATACGTTGATACACCGCCACGTCGCTTTCAAGCGTTAAAGCGAACGCGACGAAAGGCGGTATATCCAGAGTTGGGTAAGCGCATTGCGCGGATAACACTGATAGTGATCCGCGAGAATGCTTACTCCGGCATTGACCAGGATTGCAGTGTATAGCCTTCCTGGCTCAGCTCGGCGCGTGCCTCTTCCAACAGGCTTTCCAGTTGTGCCGGGTCGGAATAGGCGCTAATTGGAATCTGTTTGCGGCCAATATGGGTGTTGGTCCGGTCGATAACGGTCAGGCTGAGTTCGCCATTACCGTCTTGCGGGGCCCAGGCGACGCATTGAAAAGGCTCGAATGCGTGGCCGGCAATCAAAAGTGCTTCGTTGATGCGGAGCGGGGCGTTCATGGGGTCTTCTCTCTTTGTGCCCAAACAAGTGATGTGCCGTCGGTTGGGCTTACCGTTCGGCTGGTTACTTGTACTGATGCCCGCAGAGGTGGGGTAGGTCACATGCAATAGCGAGTTTTTTCAACTTTCTTTCATGGCCTCAACTTAAACAGCGGTTTTGAACGCTGAATGAAAGGTAGCAATTTCGTTAGGTAACTAACAAGGTTTGCTCTTATAGCGAATTCAGGAGGGTTTGGTATTAGTCCTATAATCAAACGATACAAGGCCGCTTCAAGTTCTTGCTAATGTTAATTTCATGTTTGCCAAACGATTGTTTCTAATAACATTTCTAAAATTTGGCGCCAAGGAACCGTCATGATCGAAGCACCAGCCTTACGACGATTGCTAGTGGTCGATCCCTGTGACGACTGTCACCTTCTGCTGCCTGGATTACGTACGATCGGTTGGGACGTCGACAGCTGTACGCTTGAGTTCGCCACGGATCGCCCCTGCGATGTGGGCTTGCTGCGGCTGCAGCCGTTTCACCTGGAGCGACCGGAGGCGGTCAAGGAACTGATCAGCCACAGCGGGACTGAATGGATCGCGGTGCTTAACCAGGACGTTCTGCGTTTGCAGAATGTCGGTGATTTTGTCTGCGAATGGTTTTTTGACTTTCATACCTTACCTTTCGATGTCTCGCGGGTTCAGATAACCCTGGGCCGCGCATTTGGCATGGCGCGGTTACGCGGGCGAGGTTCGATTCATGTCGACCAGCCGGAGCATGAATTGCTCGGTGACAGCCAATCGATTCGTGAGTTACGCAAACTGTTGAGCAAACTGGCGCCTACCGAGTCGCCGGTTTTGATCCGTGGCGAGAGCGGCACCGGCAAGGAGTTGGTGGCAAGAACCCTGCACCGGCAGTCGCATCGCCACAGCAAGCCGTTCGTGGCGATCAATTGCGGGGCTATCCCCGAGCATCTGATTCAGTCCGAACTCTTTGGTCATGAAAAGGGCGCTTTTACGGGTGCTCACCAGCGCAAGGTCGGACGTATCGAAGCGGCCCATGGCGGGACATTGTTCCTCGACGAAATCGGCGATCTGCCACTTGAGCTGCAAGCCAATCTGCTGCGATTTTTGCAAGAAAAACACATCGAGCGAGTCGGTGGCAGTCAACCGATTCCGGTAGATGTACGGGTATTGGCAGCAACCCACGTCGATCTTGAAGCCGCCATCGAGAAAAAGCTTTTTCGTGAGGACCTGTATTACCGGTTGAACGTTTTGCAAGTCGTCACCGCGCCGTTGCGTGAACGCCATGGTGACCTGTCGATGCTGGCCAACCACTTTTCCCACTTTTATAGCCAGGAAACCGGGCGGCGTCCGCGCAGTTTCAGTGAGGACGCGCTGATCGCCATGGGTAAACATGACTGGCCGGGCAATGTGCGTGAACTGGCCAACCGTGTTCGCCGTGGGTTGGTCCTGGCCGAGGGACGGCAAATCGAAGCGCGGGACCTGGGGTTACTCAGCCATCAGGCAATTGCAGCGCCCATGGGAACTCTTGAGGACTACAAGTACCGCGCCGAACGCCAGGCACTGTGCGATGTATTGAATCGCCACAGTGACAATTTGAGTATCGCGGCAAGAGTGCTCGGTATTTCGCGGCCTACCTTCTACCGCTTGTTGCACAAGCACCAGATACGCTGACGTTCAAGCTTCAAACGACAAAGCCCGCCGAAGCGGGCTTTGTCGTTTGAGTGGCCATTAGAAGTAGTACGGGAATTTCAGACTGAAGGAGAAGGCCGGTGCGTCCTGGGTCAGGCCGATGGCGAGGTTGGGGACTATCGTCAGTTTGTCGGTTGCCGCCATGGTCAGGCCGATGTTGAAGTTGGCAGCGTTGTAGTCGCTGTCCGGGATTGATTGCCAGTCCTGGCCGCTTGGTTTGACTTTGCTTTTGCGGGCGAATTGGTCGGAAAACGAAAACGACATACTCATCTTCTCGTTCAAGGCAAACGCAATGCCGGCGCCGATCTGCCAGGAATCGCCCAGTTTCACATCTCCCGGGACCGTGGAATTTACAGTGGGGCTGATATCGCTGAAGGAATCCTGCATGTTGTAGGTATAGGACAGGCTGCCGAAGAGCACGGCAGGGTCGTAGGTCTTGACCAGCGAGATACCCGGGGTAATCGACCAGACACCGTTGCCGGTAGGGAGTGACTGAGGTACCGACAAATTGTCGTTGCCCGGGTCCTTGATCAGCTTGATTCCGTACGGATTTTTACCGGTCGGCGCCTTGACTCGCAGAGTGACGACCGCGTCGGGCAGGCTTTCCGATTCATCGAGGAACTTGTAGGCAACACCAAAGTTGACATCGCCTATGGTCGGATCGCGCTTAACAGTGGCGTCGGATGAGACCGGGGCTGCGCCTCCTGCACCACCAGAGGAGTACGTCGATTCTCGATAGACGACCGGGACGTTGAGGTCGAATTGCCAGCGTTGCGCCACGTTGTAGCGGCCTGTCAGGTCCAGGGTCCAGTTGTCGGCCTTGATGCGGTCAATGTTGATGTTGCCGAGAAAAATCGAGTCAAGAGCCAGAAAGCCATTGAGCACCAATGCACGGGTATCATAGTGGGTATAAGTCATGCCCGTTTCGAGACTGAACTTGCCGCCACCGAAGAAGCCGCTGGCTTCGTCATACAGGTTGGACACGCTTTGCGCAGGTCCGGAGTCGTCCTTGAGCGACTGCCCATACGAACTGGTCCCAGGGGCACCCGTGGCCACAGTCTTGGCGCCTGCGGTCTGTTCGGCAGGGGAGCGGGTCAGGCGTTTGGGAGCAGGTGTTGCAGGTGTTTCTTCGACTTGTTTAACGCGCTGCTCAAGTACCATCAGCGCGTTCTGTTGTGCTTCGTAACGCTGTTTCAGCTCCATGAGTTCTTGTTTTAGGGCTTCTACCTGGGGATCCGGTGCTGCTTGCAGCAAAGTGGCCGGGACCAGGGTACTCAAACAAACGACAGCTCTGAACGCGAACGATCTGTGCATGGGTTAGCCGTCCCTTCTGACTACATTTGATGAGACTCAGCGTAGATCAGTATCCGAGAGTGTGTAGGCCTTTTAGTTGGTCCAGATTGCAGTCCAGCGCCCCGACGGTCGGCAGGTTGTTGCGCAGGACGACATTGAGGGACGTCAGGTTGTTCACCTGGTTTCTTCCGCCGAGCAAGGTCGCGTTCTGCAGCAGGCCGCCCTGGGCAAGGCGTTGCACGGTACTGCCCTGATTGTTGTTGGCCTGGATGCTCAACTGCACGCCAGCGCTACTCGACGACATACTGAAGGCCCCGGCACCGTTGGAGGCGGACAGGGTCGTGCCGGCGGTCAATGGCTGGCCCTGGGTATCCATTTGTGGTGCCTGGTTGGCTTCTTTGACGTTGATGTCGACATTGTTGTAGGCGCTGTTGTAGTCGCCGGCGGCGCGCACGACCTGGGTTACACCCTGGGTGCTGCTGAGGCCGCCGCCGCTGACATTGCCGGAACCCTGGGAGACCGGTGAACCATCACCTTTCTTGTCGATCATCGACACATAGAACTGTGGCTTGATGGTCGATTCTTGAATCTGCATCGAGGAGGTTGCCCCGATCATGTCACCGCGGGCATTTTGCCAGGTACTGGTCATGACAACCCCGAAACTGATGATCCGGCCCGGCATGACAAACCGGCCGCGAAGGGTCGCCAACTCCTGATCCTTGAGTTCAATCGGTTTGAACGTGAGTGCTTGTGTTGGCAGGCTGGCGGCCAGGCAAACGACGGCCAGCCAGTATGGAGTCTTCATTGGATACTCCCGGAGCTTCGTGCTCCCTTGTCATTAGAAGAAGTCGCTCTGGATGAATCCGAAATCCATCAACTCTGCGTCCCGCACCGGGCTGAAGGCGTTGATGCGGTTCTTGGCGGTCAGTGGCAAAGGAGGTTCGCGCAAGACGTTGGTCTTGTCGTAGCCCTGGCCTATGACGGCGAAGATGATGCCGTTCCAGCCTTTGACAAAGTCGTCGAACTTGAAGCGTTTGTGACCGAGTACCGGATCACCGATATACACCCAGTCTTTCTCCGCTTTTTGCATGACCACGAAGTGCTTGTAGCCGCGGATGTCCATGAGCACGATGACCGGAATCGCGACACTGGTCAGACCTTCCGGCGATACCCGGTAACCACGGGCCCGCATGCCGATACTTTCCACGTAACGCTTCATGTCGAGCATGGAGAAGCCTTGGACGCGGACCAGATTCTGGTCGGAGTGAGCCAGCATGCCTTCGATGATTTGGGCCTCGGTTACGTCCAGCCAATAGGCCTGGCGCAATACGGTCGCCAGGGAAGCTGCACCGCAACTGAAGTCGGTTTTCTGTTGGACCAGGTCGGCAAATTTGCGCTCACGCATGCTCTGGACCGGTTTGAAAACGACCGCTCCACCTGGCAAGACGGAAAGCGGCATTTGTCCCGCTTCGCTCAGGCCAGCCAGAAAAACCAGGAACACCAGGGCGAAAATGCGCATGATTGGATGCCTTCGTGCAAGAGTGAAAAAAAGCCCCCCGAAGGGGGCTCTCCAGACTCTGGAGCTTTGTTTACAGGCAGGTTCTGCAACCGGATGCAATGGACAGCGAGTTGCTTTGTTGGTTGCCAACACCGGCAGCCACGTTGACGCCCAGGTTGCCGCTGCCACCATTCACCGAACCGTTCAGGTTGGCAGTGTTGGTCACAGGGTTTGCCCAGCCAGTTGGGGTCAGCACTTGCCAGGACACGGTGTTGCTCAAGTCAAAGGCGCTGGATTCGCTGAAACTTTGCGATTTATTTTTCGATTCACTGCCAGAAGCGGCGAACGATGCGCTGGCCGATGCGTCGCGCGATGCGCTGCTCGATGCGCTGTGCGATGCGCTGTTCGATGCGCTGTGCGATTTGTCGATCGATGCTTGGAGCGATGCGTCGATATCTGCATTGAGATCCACACTGCTGCTGCTGTGGTGCCAGCCATTATTCCTGCTAGCGCTAAAGTCCACGTCCGCGTTCACATCCAGATTAGCATTCACAGCAGCGTGCGAAGCAGAGGCGCTGGCAGAGGCGCTGGCAGAGCGCGAAGCAGATGCCGTAGCTTCGTGCGCAGTAAAGGCCGCAGCAGCGCGCTTGGTAAAGTCCGAAGCAGAGTGCGATGCGGATGCCTCTCTGAAAGACTCATGACCGCTGGCTGAGACGGTACGCGACAGCGTATCCACGCGGAACGTCCGATCGGCGTCGTTATCCACCCTCAGGCCTGGGCCTGATTGATCGGCACTCGCGGTTGCAGTAGCGTGCTTGCCGCCAGACACAGCGATCGCCATGGTGTTTTTCTGTTGGTTAAGGTCGCCAGCAGCCATGTTGATACCCAGGTTGCCGCTGCCGCCGTTAGCCGAACCACTCATATTGGCGCTGTTGTTGGTGGATTGGTTGTAGACCTCGTTGTTGTTTTGGGTTTGCGTGACCTTGGCGGTTGCCACCACAGACCCAAAGACAAATGAGCCATCGCCGCTGGCAATGGCGGCAGCGTTGTCTTGTTGGTTGCCGTCGCCTGCTGCAACGTTGACGCCCACGTTACCGGAGGCGCCCGTGGCCGAGTTGGTCATGTTGGCAGTGTTTTTAGTCCCTTCATTGCTGATGTAGTTGCCAGTGCTGGTTTGTTTATCTGTAGCGTTGGCAGTGGCGCCAGCATTGGTGGTGTCTTTTGGATTTACGTGATGATGATGATGCTCCTCGTCACCACCCTGGCCAGCTTGTACAGCAATAGCCATTACCGCAGCGATTGCGAAAACCAGAGGCTTGAGTGCCATTGAAGGTTTCATGCTGATTCTCCGTACTTTATTTTAGGTTAAGTGTTGTTTTTTACCTTTTGGGTCAATCCGCGACCCGTACGCTCAGGGTGTTGGCCGTTCGGTTTCCCACCCCGGCGCTCTGATTCAACTGGATCACCCCACGGCTACCGGTGAAGGCCTGGTCGCTGGTAGCGACCTGGCGATGGCCAGGAGTAAGATCCGTTGAATCGGAGTTGTTGAGCAGCGCCACGTTCTGTTGCATGAGGACGCTGTCGTCGATACTTTGCGGCGTAGCACTGATGCTTATCCGCAGGGCGTTGGCTTGCTGGTTGCTGGCGCCCGAACTCTGGTTGACCCCCAGTACGCCATTCCCGTTACTGAAGGCGTTGCCTTTAATGGCTGACTGGGCATCGATCCTGGGATCGACCTGAGTACGCAACCGTTGGCGAATCTGCGTGGTGGCGCTTGCGTCGGTGTCAATGGCGATGGCTCGGGCGTTGGCCTGTTGTTGCTGATCGCCGGCAGCCTGGTTGACCGAGAAGTTGCCCTGGTACTGACTGCCGGAGTTGTCGATGGTGGCCGTATCGATGACAGGAGGTTGGGCAAAGGTCGGCGCACTGCAAAACATGGCCAGAATCAGCAGAGTGCGATTCATTTCATTGTCCCCCCGATAACATTCAGACTGCCCAGGCCTTGCTGGATGGTGCCGTCGATCCTGTTGGCAATGCCGTTGCCGGAGCCTGCGGAATGTCCTGCGGACAAGCCGGGCAGCTGTGACTGACCGTTGATGCTGCCGCTCAGCGTGCCGGTGGCTTGAGTGATCGTGCCGGCGATGCTTGCACCGCTGCTGATGCCAGAAATGTCACTGTCCGACAGTTCATTGGTTGCACTGATGACTTGTTTGGACGGGTTGGCATTGACGGTCAGGGGGTTAGGGTCGGGAACCATGGGCGGGCGAGTCGCGTTACGCGTTTGGACTTCCCGCTGAATGACAATGATCCCATCGGCGGCCTGGACAGGCAGACTGATACTCGAACCCAATGCACATCCGATCAGCAGGAGGCGAAAAATGCCTTTATCAATATTCCCCACAACGGCAATTCCTTCTTAAAGTGCGCTGGCCCTTCTCAGCGTTGTGAGGAAGAGAGCAGAAGGTGTGCCGCTTTTTATTTTTATAGTTAAAACAGTGGGTTGTGATTCTTTGTGGCAGGAGTCAAAATTTGTTGTAACGACGCTGAGACAGATTGCCGGGCATTGCGCCGTTGATCTGTCCGCAATTGCTCATCATGGACTGTGTGGATCGACTGTTTCAGTTGATTAACACTTTGCCCCCGGCGAGGCTTGAGCCGATTCATTTGGCGGGTTTGTGGGTAGGAGAGTGTTTCAGGAATGGACATTTTGCCGGGCGGGGCGTGCTGAAGTCAGGCGCCCAGCAGCCGATTAACCGCCTCGAATGCATCGCGCCTGCGCTGTACCCAGTCGCCACGCAGCATCTGGTAAGTCTGCTGGTGCCGGTCGAGCCAATCGCGACTGGCCTGGAAAAATGCCTGGCGATCGGCAAGATCCGGCTGACAGCGTTGACCGTCGTCAGTCCAGACGACCGCCTCCGGGCTGAGCAGCAGGTGCAGATCGTAATGCCGGGACAGCAACGCCTGCTCAACCCAGGCCGGGCAGTCGCCAAACAGGGTTTGGCTCCAGAGCATATTGCTCAGCAGATGAGTATCGAGAATCAGCAAGGCCGGCAATTGCGCCCGAGCCTGGTCTTCCCAGGCCAACTGCCCGTTGGCGATGGCCGGGATGTCGGCCAGGCAGGTATCGCGAGGATTCTGCTCAATGAAATAACGCACATACTCGCCCACCAGCAGCCCGCCGAACCGGGCTTGGAGCTCTGCCGCCAGCCAACTCTTGCCGCTGGACTCCGGACCGCTCAAGACCAGCACTTTCATGCGCGCAACGCCGGATCAACGCGCCATTCCCGCCAGCCTTGTACGGCCAGCAGAGTAAACAGGCCATAGAGGGCGGCGGTCAGGTACAAGCCCTTGTAGACGAACAGACCGACGAAAATCACATCAACCGCGATCCACAGTGGCCAGCACTGCACACGTTTCTGTGCCATCCACATCTGCGCGACCAGACTGAATCCGGTCAGTGCGGCGTCCAGCCATGGCTGAGCCGCATCTGTCCAATGGGCCATGGCGGCTCCCAGCAGCAGACTGCCAACTGCGCCGACGGCAAGGCCAAGCAGCATCGATTGAGTGTCCAGTTGACTGGCTGGCCGTCCATGCCGAGTCTCGCCCGCGCGAGTCCATTGCCACCAGCCATAGAGCTGCAAGGCGGCATAGATCACTTGCAGGAGCATGTCCGAATACAGTTTCACCTCAAAGAAGATCCAGCTGTAAAGCAGCACCATGACCAGCCCGATCGGCCAGCACCAGGGGTTCTGTTTGACTGTCAGCCAGACGGCGATCACACCGAGTGCGGCGGCAAACAGTTCAAGCCCGGACATGCGGATTCCTTGGAGAAGTCGAAGAGGGGGCGGATTGTAACCGGGTGGGCGCCGTCGCAGGCTGCGGCAGCTCTTATAGAACTAGAAATAGCTCATTTTAATAGATGGCTTTTTGTAGGCGCTGAGCTTGCTCCGGGCGGCGTTCCGACGATGGCGATTTCAAAGACGCCATCGCCGGCAAGTCGTGCTCCTACATCGACTGAGTACGCCCGTGAATGTCCGAGCGCACCCAAAACCGTAGCCCGTTGCTTCAGTCGCGGTAGACCGGAAAGTCCGCACACAACGCCGCCGCTTTTTGGGCGACTCGCGCCTCGAGATCGGCGTCACCAAGGTGATCAAGGATGTCGCAGATCCAGCCCGTGAGCTCGATGCACTGGGCTTCCTTGAAGCCTCGGCTGGTGATCGCCGGGGTGCCAATCCGCAGGCCCGAGGTCACGAATGGCGACTGTGGGTCGTTCGGTACGGCGTTCTTGTTCACGGTGATTCCGGCGCGCCCAAGGGCGGCGTCGGCGTCTTTGCCGGTCAGGCCTTGGCGAATCAGGCTGACCAGGAACAGGTGGTTGTCGGTACCGCCGGAGACCACGTCGTAGCCGCGCTCGATAAAGACCTTGGCCATCGCTTGGGCGTTTCGGATCACTTGTGCCTGATAGACCTTGAAGCCGGGCTCCAGCGCTTCCTTGAAGCACACCGCTTTGGCGGCGATGACATGCATCAACGGGCCGCCCTGACCGCCGGGGAATACTGCGGACTGGAGTTTTTTCTCAAGGTCCGGGTTGGCCTTGGCCAGGATCAAACCGCCACGAGGACCGCGCAGGGTTTTGTGGGTTGTGGTGGTAACCACGTCGGCATACGGCAGCGGGTTAGGGTACAGGCCAGCAGCCACCAGGCCGGCGACGTGAGCCATGTCGACAAACAGGTAGGCGCCGACTTTGTCCGCGATCTGACGGAAGCGTGGGAAATCCAGGGTTTTCGAGTACGCCGAGAACCCGGCGATGATCATTTTCGGTTTGTGCTCGACCGCCAGACGCTCGACTTCGTCGTAATCGATCAGCCCGGTGGCGGTGTCGATGCCGTACTGCACAGCGTTATAGAGCTTGCCGGAGAAGCTGACCTTGGCGCCGTGGGTCAGGTGACCGCCGTGGGCCAGGCTCATGCCGAGTACGGTGTCGCCGGCGTTCAGCAGCGCAAGATAGACCGCTGCGTTGGCCTGGCTGCCGGAGTGCGGCTGGACGTTGGCGTAGTCGGCACCGAACAGCTGTTTGGCGCGATCGATGGCCAGTGCTTCGACCACATCGACGTGCTCGCAGCCGCCGTAGTAGCGTTTGCCAGGATAACCTTCGGCGTACTTATTGGTCAGGCCACTGCCTTGGGCTTCCATCACGCGTTTGCTGGTGTAGTTCTCTGAGGCGATCAGCTCGATGTGATGCTCTTGCCGGGCTTCTTCTGCGTTCATCGCTGCCAGCAACGGGTCGTCGTAGCCTTTGATCTGGTCGTGCTTGCTGAACATGGCGCATTCCTCTGGATTATTGTGAGTGACCGCTACCGGTGGCTGGGCAGCGAGCCTGACTGAACAGGTTCTATAGCAAGTCAGGTGCCAGTTGCATATACCTGTTTTATATCAATAGCTTATCGATTACTCGAGAGAGGTGACGTGAATACAAGTGTACTGATTTCAATACAGGGCTTTTATTGAACAAGGCTTAACGATGCAAGGCCCAATGCCCGTCAGTTAAGCAATTTCAGGTTCAGCGCTTCCCCCGTAGCAGCTGGCGAAGCCTGCGTCCGGCTGCGCAGCAGTCGTAAAATCAGGCACTGCGGTATTCCAGACAAACTGTAGAAGCAGGATTTGCGACTGCTGCGCAGCCGGACGCAGCCTACGGCAGCTGCTACGGTTTGCGTAACGTCGCGAGGGAGGAGCGATGGGCGGGACTGTCTTGAATTCCATACACTGTCGCGATTTCGCTACAGGGGTTCGGCGCCATGATCAGGCTTTGCCGGGAATACCATATTTGCGCAGCCGCTGAGCGATGGCGCTGTGGGAGGTCTGTAGACGTGCGGCCAATAGACGGCAAGAGGGATGACTGCTGTAGAGCTGTTGCAGAAGATTTTTTTCGAAACCTTCGACCGCGTCCTCCAGGCTGCCGATTTCACCGTCCTGTTGCCACGCCACTGCAGTACTGGCGATATCCAGGTCCTCGATACCCACCAGCGGACTCTCGCACATCGCCGCGGCGCGAAAAATGATGTTCTGCAACTGACGTACATTGCCTGGCCAGCGGTTGCCGAGCAACGCGGAGTAAGTCCCGGGAGCCAACTGACAGGTGGGACGTTGAATCTGGCTACAGGCTTGCTGCAGGAAGTGCCGGGCCAACAACAGGATGTCATGGCCGCGCTCGCGAAGCGGTGGCACCTCCAGATTGAGCACATTGAGCCGGTAGAACAGGTCTTCACGAAAACTGCCTTCGCTGACCATTTTTTCCAGATCGCGGTGGGTGGCACTGAGGATGCGCACGTTGACCTTTACTTCGCGATCACCACCGACCCGGCGGAAGCAACCATCGCTTAAAAAGCGCAGCAGTTTGGCTTGCAGATAGGGCGACATCTCACCAATTTCGTCGAGAAATACCGTGCCATTGTTCGCCAGTTCGAGCAGCCCGAGTTTGCCTCCACGTTGCGCGCCGGTGAAGGCGCCCGGGGCATAGCCAAACAACTCGCTCTCGGCCAGGCTCTCGGGCATTGCCGCGCAGTTAAGGGCCAGGAACGGTGAGTCACGCCGCGCGCTGATAGCGTGGCAGGCGCGGGCCACCAACTCTTTACCGGTGCCGGTTTCGCCCTGGATCAGTAGCGGAGCGTCGAGCGCGGCCACACGTTGAGCCCGGGTTTTCAGGGCTTGCACTGGCAACGAGTCGCCCAGTAGCGAATCGAAACCTTCAGCGTGGTCGTGATGAAGCGCGGCCAAGCGTTCCCCGATGCGGTTTGGCAAATACAACGTCAGCAGCCCCCCCGCCAGCGGCTGCTTGCCCTGGTCGCCGGTTTCGCTGATCGGCATGGCATCGAGCAGCAAGCTTTGGCCGTTGAGGGTCACTTCACGCATCGGCAGGCGATAACCGTGTTCGATCAGCAGAGCTTGCAGGGTTTGATCGTCGAACAGCGCCGTCAGTGGTTCACCGATCGGTTCGCGACCGCACAGCGCGATCAATGCCGGGTTGGCCAGCAGCACATGGCCGCCGCCATCCACCGCCAATACCGGGTCGGCCAAGGCCGCCAACAAGGCATCCAGTTGCAGGCGTCGGCGTTGACCGGGGAGGATGTCGACCACCGTCACGGTTTGTACACCCTGCACCCGCAAAAAGGCATCGCGCAGTTCCCCCAGTACATCGGCGTCGAGGGTCGGGGCGTCGATATACACGTTCGGCGGGACCATCTCGACCGCATCCAGATTGAGCTTGCGTGCGCCAAGCAAGGCGAGCACTTCCTGGGTGATGCCGACGCGGTCGATGAACGTGACGTGGATGCGCATAGGGAACCTGAAAAGAATACGAACGGATCATTGAGGCGAATGAGTATGCCGGGACTCATTCGATTATGGCGAGGAGGTTGTCACCGGGTGGCTGACACGTGGCTGCCAGCGCCGGTGACTCGCGGGTACTCAGGCATGGGCCTCATTGCGTGCAGTGGCCGCCAGGTCTTCAAGGAAGACCCGCAGAATCGGCGGCGGGGCGACGCCGCGCCGAGTGATGACATCGAACGGCGACATCAGTCGCAGGCTCTGCGGTGCCAGTTGCTGCATGTCGCCGGTTTTGACCCACTGGGCGGCGAAGTGCATGGGCAGAAAGCCGAGATAGGCACCCGAGATGATCAGAATGGCCAGCGCCTCGATGTTGTCGACGGTGGCTGCGGCTTTGCTGACCCCCAGATGCTCAAGGTCGTATTGCTGCATGAAACCCCGGGCGACGACACGGCTCTCGCCGATCTCCTCGAGCAGCTCGTCACTCTCGGCTTTGCAGCCAAACAGCGGATGACGCCGACCGCAGTAAAGTCCGAGAGCTTCTTGGTAGAGCGATAAATACTCCAGGCCGGGGACGTGGATCGGAAAGTGCCCGATGGCCAGATGCAAACGGCCATCAAGTACTCGCTCCTCCAGCTCCGCAGGTGTGCCGACATACACGTTGAGGTGCACATCGTGCCCTCTGGAGACGAAGCGCTGGGTGGTTTTTGGCAGAGGTGAGTCGGGGTCGGTGATGGTTGAATCGATAATGCCCAAATTGAGCTGACCGGTGATGTGCTGCTTGAGCACATCGGTATCCAGGCAGAAATTGTCCACGGCCGCCAACAGGCGTTGGCTCGACTCGTAAACCGCCACGCCTTGTTCGGTCAGGCGAAAGCCACTGCGCCCACGTTGGCAGAGCTTCACGCCGAGCCGGGTTTCCAGCTGGCTCATCTGTTCGCTGATGGTCGACTGGCCGACATTCAGCGCCGCCTGGGCAGCGGAAAAGCCGCCGCATTTGACGATGGCGGCAAACACCCTGAGCAATTTCAAGTCCACGTCGTGCAACTGATTCAACCCCAACCTCCTGCTTGTCGATGCATCGCCGATGCCGATGTGAGTATCGGATAGTTAGCATTTTTTCTCTGAAATCCGGCGCTCATAGTCACTCCAACGGCGGTGACTTACCAGCTCCGCCCTCGCCAAAAAATAAGAACGGAGATGCATCGACATGTCTAAGCACGGTTATGAATCCGGCCGCTTGAACCTTCCATTCGTAGGCCACTGCACCTTTGCCAAGTCCCCGATCTGCACCGATTGGGATGCACTGGATGCTGACGTGGCCATCCTCGGCGCTCCCAACGACATGGGGACTCAGTGGCGTTCCGGCGCTCGCTTTGGCCCGCGCGGGATTCGTGAAGCATCGACCTTGTTCTCCTTCGGTCATGCCGGTGCTTACGACCATGAAGATGACGTGCTCTACCTGACCCGCGATGACGTGCGAATGGTGGATGTGGGTGATGCCGATATCGTCCATACCGACATGCAGACCAGTAACGACAACATCGAGTTTGCCGTGCGCAAGATTCTCCAGGCAGGCGCCATGCCGGTGGTCCTGGGCGGCGACCACTCGGTCCACGCTCCGGTGATCAAGGCCTTCGAGGGCAAGGGGCCGATTCATATCGTGCACTTCGACGCTCACCTGGATTTCGTCGATGAGCGTCATGGTGTTCGCTATGGGCATGGCAACCCGCTGCGGCGCGCTTCGGAAATGGATCACATCGTCGGCATGACCCAGATGGGCATCCGTAACGTCTCGTCGTCCAATCGCGATGACTATGAAGCTGCGCATGCCGCCGGTTCGAAGATCCTTTCGGTCCGCGATGTCCGTCGGCTTGGCACTGAGGGCGTGTTGGAGCTGATTCCGCAGGGCGTCAATTACTACATCACGATCGACATCGACGGTTTCGATCCGTCCATCGCACCGGGCACGGGTACGCCCAGCCATGGCGGCTTCTTGTATTACGAAGTACTGGAAATCATCCAGGCCCTGGCCAAACGCAGCAAAGGCAACATCATCGGGATGGATCTGGTGGAGGTCGCGCCGGTCTATGACCCGGCCGGGGTTACCTCTATTCTCGCCGCGCAACTGCTGCTAAACAGCATCGGCTTCATCTACCACGAGCGAGCCAAAGCACGGGCTATGTGATTGACGAAATACCCCCGGCTCAGTGCTAGGCCGGGGCGATCATTGAACCACGGCAGTGGCCAGGCGCGAATGTAACCGCCGGCCAGAGAGAATAATAATGGACACGATCGTTAAGCAGTATCTGCAGAAATTCGGTGTATCCGAAGCCACCCAAACCTTCCTCGGCAAGGTCCAGAAGATGTTTATCGGTGGCGCGTGGGTCGAAGCCAGTGACGGACAGACCTCCGATGTCATCGAGCCGTCGACCGAAGGCTTGATCACCCGTATTCCCATGGGCACCACCGACGATCTGGATCGCGCCGTGCAAGCCGCCCGCGCCCAGTTTGACGGCGGCGCCTGGCGTCAGGCCAAACCGCTGGAACGCGAGCGGATGATGCATCGCCTGGCTGATCTGATCGAAACCAATGCCGTCGAACTGGCTGAAATCGAATCCATCGACATGGGCAAGTCAGCCGCTCAAGCGCGGGATGTCGATATCCAGGGCACGGTCGACACGCTTCGTTATTTCGCCGGTTGGGCGACCAAGCTTCACGGGCGCACCGTCGAGCCATCTCTGCCGGGCAACTACCTGGCGTATACGCGCAAGGAACCGGTGGGCGTGGTCGGCGCCATCGTGCCGTGGAATTTCCCGCTGCAAACCATGGCCTGGAAACTCGGTGCCGCGCTGGCAACCGGTTGTACAGTCGTCGTCAAACCCGCCGAGCTGACGTCGCTGTCGGCCTTGCGCTTCGCTGAATTGGTGCAGGAAGCGGGCATCCCGGACGGCGTGATCAACATCGTGACCGGGCGCGGTAGCGTGGTCGGTGCGGCGATGGCGACGCACCCCGGCATCGACAAACTGACCTTCACCGGATCGACCCCGGTCGGTCGCACTGTCGGGCGGGCAGCGGTGGACGAAATGAAGCGACTAACCCTCGAGCTCGGAGGAAAATCCCCGGTTATCGTGCTGGCCGATGCAGATGTGCCGGCAGCAGCCCAAGCGATCGCCAACGGAGTGTTCTTCAACTCGGGTCAGGTCTGCGACGCCGGTACCCGCGCCTACGTCCATCGCAGCATTTACGACGAGTTCTTGCGTGAGCTGATCGACTACACCCGGACGTTGAAGATGGCCCCGGGACTGGATCCCGACTGTTTCATCGGCCCATTGGTGTCGGCGTTGCAAAAGGAGCGAGTGACGGACTACATCGCCATCGGCAAGCGTGAAGGTGCCGAACTGGTCTACGGCGGTCAGCCGGTCGATGGCCCAGGCTACTTTGTCGAACCGACGATCTTCGCCCATTGCCGCAATGACATGCGTATCGTCCAGGAGGAGATTTTTGGTCCGGTGCTGGTCACCGCGCCCTTCGACGATGTAGAGGAGGCCCTGACTCTGGCCAACGACTCGCCCTATGGGCTGGCCGCCGCGCTGTATTCCAACGACTTGGGCCGGGTACACAGCCTGATTCCACGGCTGCGGGCGGGGACGGTATACGTCAATGCCCACAGCACCATCGACCCTTCGATGCCGTTCGGTGGTTACAAACAGTCCGGGTTCGGCAAGGACCTGGGGGCTGAGCAACTCGATTACTTGCTGGAGACCAAGGCGGTCTGGATAACCCTGCCCTGATCATCGGTTGAAGCTTGTTCACGCCTGACGCATGACGCGCCGCAGGCGTGAACGGCAAGGACGCGGCTTTCTACCAAAGGTCTTTCTACCAAAGGTGAATAGGCGGCGCCGTTCACCCGAAAGATTGCAGTTATCTCGTCATGATCTTCAATAATTATAAGAGTACGTCATGCACACTAATCCTGATCTCACCGTCACAGCGTCTCCTCGCGACGACAAGTTAGCCGTCGAAGGGCATTCGATCGACTTCATCCCTGAAAGCGAACGAACCGACAAACTGTCGAGCCAGGGACCGTTCTGGTTCCTCGGCAACTTCACCTTCTTTACCATGACCATCGGCTTCGTCGGCCCCAGTGTTGGCTTGAGCGCCTTATGGACTACCCTGGCCGGCACGCTGGGCATCATGTTCGGCACGTTGTTCATGGCGTTTCACGGTTCACAGGGGCCACACCTTGGGCTGCCGCAGATGATCCAGTCGCGGGCGCAGTTCGGCTATCGCGGGGTGATTCTGGTACTGCTGGCGACGCTGTTTGTCTTCGCCGGCTTCAATATCGTCAACCTGGTGTTGATGATGCAGGGGCTCAAAGCACTCTTCGGTTTCAACCCGATAGTGGTGGCGGTAGCCGTGACGGTGCCAGCGACAGTACTGGCGATCCTCGGCCATGACTGGATGCATCGCAGCTTCAAGTGGGCGCTGTACCTGTCGATTCCGCTTTACGGTCTGGTGACGTTGGCGGTGCTGATGCACTGGGTGCCCGATGCGCCGATGCCGCTACTCGCCGCTGGCGAAGTTGCTCCGGCACCTTTAGGGTTCAACTGGACAGGCTTCATCACCCAGTTTGCCGCAGCGGCGAGTTACAACATCGCCTACGCGCCCTATGTTTCCGATTATTCGCGCTACCTGCCGAAGAACACCCCCAGCGGCAAATTGATCGCGGTGGTCTTTCTCGGCGCCTCACTGTCCGGTGCCTGGATGATCTCCGTGGGTGGCTGGTTGGCCGATCACCTGCATGCAACTGATGTACTGGTCGCCTTGGGGCAAGTGGGCAACACCGTGTCGCCAATTATTGGCACCGTCGTGGTGGTCGTGACGATCCTGGCGTTCCTGCCGGTCATCGCCATGAATATCTACAGTGCGAAGCTGACCACGCTGACCTGTGTCGACTCGATCAAACACATCGAACCGACACGCAAGGCGCGCATCCTCGCCATTGGTTTCGTGATCCTGCTACAGCTGGGCGTGGCGCTGAGCATTCAAGGTTCGGACACAGGCCTGTCGGTGCTCGGGATCTACCTGGTGGTGATGCTGTACTTCCTGGTGCCCTGGACCGCAGTCAACCTGACTGACTACTTCTTCGTGCGCAGGGGCCGCTATGCCATCCCGCACTTTTTCACGCCGCACAACACCCTCTATGGCAGCTGGGGCCTGCGCGGTATCGCCTCGTATGCGATTGGCTTCGTCGCGATGATCCCGTTCTTCTACATCTTCGACGGCGTGGCGCAGAAGGAAGTCTATGTCGGCCCTCTCGCCAAAGCACTCGGCAACATCGACGTCGCCTGGCTTGTAGGGTTGATCGTGTCGGGACTGGCGTACTACTGGCTCAGTCGTTCGATTGACTTGAAACGCGAAGAAGCGGTGATCCAGAGCATCGAGAAGACGTGCCCGCATTACACCACCGGGGACAAGAAGGCTTCACGACCTGCGCCGCTGCTCAGCGAAAAGACTTTTGGGAGATAACCATGGCGATCCAACAATTTGACTACATCATCATCGGCGCGGGCTCTGCCGGGTGTGTGCTGGCCAACCGTCTGACTGAAGATTGCGACACCAGCGTTCTGGTTCTGGAATACGGTGGTAGCGATCGCAGCGTGGTGATCCAGATGCCGAGTGCATTTTCGATCCCGATGAACACCACGAAGTACAACTGGCGCTACGAGACCGAGCCGGAGCCCTACCTCAACGGACGTCGAATCCACTGCCCGCGAGGCAAGGTTCTGGGTGGCTCTTCGTCCATCAATGGGCTGGTGTACATCCGTGGTCATGCGCTGGACTTTGACGAGTGGGAATCGCTGGGTGCCAAGGGGTGGGGCTACCGCAATTGCCTGCCATATTTCAAACGCGCCGAAAGCTGCGAGGCGGGCGGTGACGATTACCGGGGCGGTTCCGGGCCCTTGCACACCACCAGCGGCAATCACATGAAAAACCCGCTGTACGGGGCGTGGGTCGATGCGGGAGCCGAGGCGGGCTATATCAAGACTGACGACTGCAATGGTTTTATGCAGGAAGGCTTCGGCGCCATGCACATGACGGTGAAAAACGGTGTGCGCTGTTCCACCGCTAATGCCTATCTGCGACCCGCCATGAAGCGGCCCAACCTGACCGTGGTCACCAAAGCGATGACCCGTCAGATCATCCTCGACGGCAAGCGGGCGGTGGGGGTCATCTACGATTGCGAAGGCCAGACCCATACCGTCCATTGCAACAAAGAAGTATTGATCTGTGCCGGGCCGATTGGCGCCCCTCACTTGCTGCAACGCTCCGGTATCGGTCCGGCCGAGGTGCTCAAGAAAGCCGGCGTGGAGGTCAAACATCACCTCCCTGGTGTCGGGGAAAACCTGCAGGACCACTCCGAGATTTACATCCAGTTCGGCTGCAAGGAGCCGGTGACGCTCAACAGCAAAATGGACCCGCTCAGCAAATTGTTGATCGGTCTGCGCTGGTTACTGCGCAAGGACGGGCTCGGTGCGACCAATCACTTCGAGGCCGGTGGTTTTATTCGGTCTGAGCAGGGGCTGCGCTGGCCCGACATCCAGTTTCACTTTCTGCCCGCTGCGATGCGTTACGACGGCAACAAACCCATCAAGGGGCACGGCTTTATGGTGCTCACCGGGCCGAACAAACCCAAGAGCCGGGGCCATGTGCGGATTCGCTCGGCCGACCCTTACGAACACCCGGAAATTCTCTTCAACTACCTGCAACGTGAAGAGGATCGCGAGGGGTTCCGACGCTGTGTTCGTCTCACCCGGGAAATTATCGGGCAGCCGGCGATGGATCGCTTCCGTGATGGCGAAATTGCGCCCGGCCCTCTGGTTAATACTGACGAAGAGATCGATGCGTTCGTCCGCGAAAATCTGGAGAGCACCTACCATCCCTGCGGTTCATGCCGCATGGGTGAGGACGAGATGGCGGTGGTTGACTCGCAATTGCGTGTACGGGGTATCGAAGGGTTACGGGTGATCGACTCATCGGTGTTTCCGAGCGAGCCCAACGGTAATCTCAACGCCCCGACTATCATGCTTGCCGAACGAGCCGCCGACCTGGTTCGTGGGCGCAAGATGCTGCCCGCATCCGATGCGCTCGTCGGTCTTGCCCAAGCATGGGAAACCCGTCAACGCACGTCAGCGCCGGTACGAAAGGTTCGCTGCTGATGGGAGTGTAGGAGCGAGCTTGCTCGCGATAGACGTTAACGAAGACGCGTGTTTTCTGAATAAACGCGCTGCCCTTGAGTCCATCGCGAGCAATCGAGCGTCGACCGGCTGCTCCTACAGGGGGGCGCAGCGTTCTGGTCCAGGCGGGTTACACCCGGAGTTGAAGTCCTCGACCCCATGCGCCTGTGACACACCGCGCAAGCTATTGATAACCCATCCCCGCGTATTCTTACTCTTGTAATAAATACCCGCCAGCCTTTAGATACGCTTTGGGGTGTGGGCCAATCCGACCCAAGTCTACTAACGCTACAGCGTTAATCGGGTATGTCTGGTAGCATTTCGGCCGCGCATAAAAAAACTTGAATTCGACTTGTTTTTACAAGGATTTTTACGGTTTTTGTTGATTTTGTGTGCGCAGAAATTCAGCTGCGCTATTGCAGTGAACGCTATGGAAAATATTAACGAGGCGTGCCTGGAGGCATTGCTTCATGGGGGATAGATGGATCTTTGGACCGCCGCTCAGGCATTGATTTTAGGGGTTGTAGAGGGGCTGACTGAGTTCTTGCCCATTTCCAGTACCGGACACCAGATTATTGTCGCGGACTTGCTGAATTTTGGTGGTGAAAGGGCCATGGCCTTTAACATCATCATCCAGCTCGGGGCGATTCTGGCGGTGGTTTGGGAGTTTCGCCGCAAGATCCTCGACGTTGTTGTCGGGTTGCCGACACAACGCAATGCCCAGCGATTCACGATCAATCTGCTGATCGCGTTCTTGCCAGCCGTGGTGTTGGGGGTGATTTTCGCCGACCTGATTCACCAGTACCTGTTTAATCCGATTACCGTCGCCACAGCCCTGGTGGTGGGCGGGATCATCATGCTCTGGGCCGAGCAACGTCAACATCAAGTACATGCCGAAACCGTCGACGAAATCACCTGGAAAGATGCGTTGAAAGTCGGCTTTGCCCAGTGTTTGGCGATGATTCCCGGAACTTCGCGCTCCGGCTCGACCATCATCGGTGGTTTGCTGTTTGGCCTTTCGCGCAAAACCGCTACGGAGTTTTCGTTCTTTCTGGCAATGCCGACCATGGTCGGTGCGGCGGTGTACTCGGGCTTCAAGTACCGTCATTTGTTTCAGCCCGATGACTTTCCGGTCTTCGCCATTGGCTTCGTCACCGCGTTCATCTTCGCGATGATTGCGGTCAAGGGGCTGCTCAAGTTCATTGCCAGCCACAGCTACGCAGCGTTTGCCTGGTATCGGATTGCCTTTGGCCTGGTGATTCTCGCCACCTGGCAGTTCGGCTGGGTCGACTGGGCGGCAGCCAAACCTTGACCGAACCACGGCCGCGCAACAACTCCGGGCAACAGCCCGGGGTTGCTGTTCAGAACCCGCGATTCAAAGGGTTGGTTTTTCTGGCGTTGTGCACATTGCCCTGTTTCGGATCGGCAATGTTGTGGCTGCGCGGGATTTCCATTATTCCCTTGGCTGCCTACGGGATCGTCAGCCTGCTGGCGTTCTTCCTGTACTGGAACGACAAGCGCAAGGCCCGCGCCGACAGCTGGCGGACGCCGGAAAACGTTCTGCACGCTGTGGAACTTGCCGGTGGCTGGCCCGGGGCTTTGTTGGCACAACAGTTATTTCGGCACAAGACGCGCAAGGTCTCGTATCAACTGGTGTTCTGGGTGATCGTGCTGTTGCACCAGGTATTCTGGGTCGATCAGTTGTTCCTCCGCGCCAGCCTGTTCTCCTTGTTCTAGAGCTGTAATCCGATCTGCACGCGCTTGGGCAACTTGCTGACGACCAATTGATGGGAGCGTTGCAGCAAGCCTTGCAGCTCTTCGGTGGCCAGCGGGTAGGGCGTTTCCATGATGATCCACTGCGCCCTCGCCAGATAAGGCGCAGGATGAATGCCCGGACGGTCGACATGCCCGAGAAACAGCTCTTTATCGACCTTGAAGGCTAGCGACGCACCCCGCAGGTTCTGCAGCGCAAACATCTTGTTCCCGGCAATCGAGAACACCCGCACACCACCCCATTTGTAATCTTCCCTGGCGCCGGGCAGTGCCAGGCAGAAGTGCGCCACATCCTCTTCCGTCATGAGCTTGGCTTTCATAGCAGTCGATCTCCGCAGCTTTTGAACGATTCGGTCAAATGATCAATCCAGGCGCGCACCGCGGGCAGTAGGCCGCGTCGATGAGGGTAGACCGCCAGCAGCCAGCCGCCAGGCAGCGACCACTGGGGTAATAGCTGAACCAGCTGGCCGTTTTCCAGTTCCTGTTCGCAATACATCATCGGCAGGATAGTGAACCCCAAACCCGCCAGCGTGCAGGCTTTGCGCACAATGAAATCATCAATCCCCAAACGCGCTTCAAGGGTCAGATCGCAGACTTTTCCGTGCTCATCGAGCATGCGCAAATGCACCATGCGGTCGGCTTCCAGCGCGCCCAGCACCGGGACGTTCTTCAAATCGTCAGGACTGTTTATTTCCCGCTCGCGCAGAAAGGCCGGGCTTGCGATCATCACCATTTGGGCCTGGCGCAGGCGGCGGGTAACCAGTAGCGGATCCTCATCCCCGAGCTCACGCACTCTCAAGGCAACATCGATGCCCTCGGTCACCAGGTCAACCCGGCGGTTGAGTAACATCATCTCAAGCTGAACCAGGGGGAACTTCTCCAGAAAAGTGCTGATCACCGTAGGCAGAAACTCATGGGCCAGGCCAACCGGGCACGACACCCGCAGGCGTCCGCGAGGTTCACTGGACATGCTGGCGACCGCTTCGTCGGCCATTTCCGCTTCCAGTAGCATGGCTTGGCAATGCCGCAGGTAACGCTCACCGACTGCGGTCAACTTCAATTGGCGCGTGGTGCGCTGCAGTAAACGGGCGTTCAGTCGCTCCTCCAACTCGGCAATGCGCCGGGACAGACGCGACTTTGGAATACCCAGCAAACGCCCTGCGGCGGCGAAACCACCGGCTTCCACGACCTTGGCGAAATAGTAGAGGTCATTGAGGTCTTGCATGGTCAGGACTCGACTGTTCTATCAGTGGGACGAACTATCGCATTATTGCCGGCTAATCAGCTATTGGTTTCATCTGTAGGATTGTCCTCACTTGATCGCCCTGTGGCGATCCTCACTTGGAGATCCCACATGAAACTCTTGCATATCGATTCGAGCATCCTGGGCGACAACTCGGCTTCCCGTCAGCTCAGCCGCAGTGTCGTTCAAGCCTGGCAAGCCGCTGAACCGGCAGCCGTGGTGACTTACCGCGACCTGGCAAGCGATGCCATCAGCCACTTTTCCGCCAACACCCTGGTTGCCGCTGGCACTACCGCTGAACTGCGTAACGCCGCACAGCAGCATGAAGCCGAGCTGAGCGCTTCGACTCTGGCCGAATTCCTCGCGGCTGATGCTGTGGTGATCGCCGCGCCAATGTACAACTTCACCATTCCGACCCAATTGAAAGCCTGGATCGACCGTATTGCGGTTGCCGGCCAGACCTTCCGTTATACCGAAGCTGGTCCTGAAGGCCTGTGCGGTAACAAGAAAGTCGTAGTGGTTTCGACTTCCGGCGGTTTGCACGTTGGCCAGGCCACCGGCGTCGGCCACGAAGAGTACTTGAAAGTCATGTTCGGCTTCATGGGCATCACGGACATCGAGTTCGTCCGTGCCCACGGCCTGGCCTACGGTGACGAAGTCCGCGTTAAAGCCATGAGCGATGCTCAGGCGCAAATCAGCGAGCAGTTGTTCGCTGCCGCGTAAGGCTTGTGTAAAAACTCAAATAGCTCAAGTAACACCCACTAAACTCTGTATTCTGGCCACCAGTAAATGGTCAGAGTACGGAGTTTTTTTGTTTCTGATGTTTCAGGTTTTGGCCCAGGTTATGCAGTCATGGGTTACCGACCCCGCGCTGCGCACGCCTCAGAAGCGGCCAAGACTGGCACAAAGCCTTGGCTGTAAGGGATGGCAGCAAAAAACGGGCTTTCTTATTACGTAGCAAAGGTGGGGCATCCGATGATGCGTCTTAGTGCAGTGTTACTGATCTGCCTGCTCAGCAGCCTGAATACAGTGCAAGCCGCGCCTGCGCCACCCCCGCATTGGAGCGTCGGCTTCCATGAGATGAGCTTTCTCGATCCGCTGGATTTGCAGCCGATGCGGGCGATTGCCTTCTACCCATCGACTGGCATAGAGCATTCAAGCAAGGTTGAGGGTTATAAGATCGAAGCCACCAAAGACGCCAAAGTTGCGATTGGCCGGTTTCCGATGCTGATGCTGTCCCACGGCAATACCGGAACCCCCCTGGCCTTGCACTACCTCGCCACGTCACTGGCGCGCAAAGGCTTTGTGGTGGTCGCGGTGATTCACCCCGGCGACAACTACAAGGATCACAGTCGCCTTGGCACGTTGAGCAACCTGTATGGCCGGCCGATCCAGATTTCCGAAGCGATTACTGCGACCCTGGCTGACCCGATGCTGTCACCGTTCGTCAACGCCGATCAGGTTGGCGTGATTGGCTATTCGGCCGGCGGCGAAACCGCGTTGATCCTCTCCGGTGCCACGCCGGACCTGGATCGCCTGCGCCGCTATTGCCAGGAGCGCCCCGACGACAACGACGCCTGCAACACCCAGGGTGAATTGATCGTCGATCGTGATGACTTGCGGCCCGTTGCCGACCCGCGGGTTCACGCCTTGTTACTGATGGCGCCGCTGAGCCTGAAGTTTGGTCGTCATACACTGGCCGATGTACATGTACCAGTGCTGCTTTACAGTGGCGACGGCGACAAACTGGTGGCGATCGATAAAAACGCCGCTGCGCTGGCGCGCAAACTGCCGATTGCTCCTGACTTCAAGTTACTGGCCGGTGCCGGGCATTTTGTGTTCATGGCTCCCTGTACAGAGGAGCAACTGGCAGCGATGCCTGCGTTGTGTACCGACGCTGCCGGCGTCGACCGCGAAGACATTCACCGTAACTTGATCTCTGAAGCCGGCCAATTCTTTTCCAATACGCTGGGCAAGCCAAGCAGGGCAGGGTTGCAGACCGCTGATCAATAGCGGCGGCTCCTACGCAGACCGGCGTTTGAGCAGCAAGGTCAGCCCCAGCCCGGTGACAGACAACAACGCTGCGCAGAAAAAAATCCACGAGTACCCCAGGTTCAGCGCCACGGCGCCCATCAATGGCCCGGCAATTGCCAGCGCCAGATCGAAAAACACCGCATAAGCACTCAGTCCCGCGCCGCGGCTGGTGCTCGGTACTTGCTTGATCGCCTCGACCCCGAGGGCTGGGTAGACCAGTGACAAACCGAATCCGGTCATCCCGGCGCCCATCAAGGCAACGCCTGTCGAGGGGGCAAGCCAGAGCAATACCAGCCCCACGGTTTCGATGCACATACAGGCGATCGCCGATGTGAAACCACCGAACCGATTGATGCTGGAGATAAAAAGCAGACGCGCCAGAATAAAACACATCCCGAATACCGTCAGGCAGTACGCGGCACCGGTCCAGCCACGGCTGACATAGAAGAGTGTAATAAAGGTGGTCAAGGTGCCATAGCCGATAGACGCCAGGCTCAGACTGGCACCGTACGGGGCAATGCGCCCAAACACGTCCCAGAAGGGCAGACGCTCGCCGCGAATGACTGGAACCGAAGGTTTGTTACGGATCAGTAGCAAAGCCGCCGCCGCCAGCAGCGACAGGGCGATGCCCAGACTGGCAAAGCCCAGTTCGCCGACCATCACCACTCCCAGCGGCGCGCCAATGGCGATGGCGCCATAAGACGCGATGCCGTTCCATGAAATCGAGCGAGCTGTATGCTCCACGCCGACCTGCCCCATGCACCAACTGATGGTGCCGACCCCGATCAAGCCTTGGGCGATACCCAGCAGCAAGCGGCCGCCGATCAGAATCAGCAGACTCAGCAGCGGCAAGCTTTGCAGCAAGGTAGAAATAAGTGTTAACCCGCCACTCAGGACAATCCCTACCAAGCCGTAAATGATCGCGCGCTTGGTGCCGATGCTGTCCGACATGCGTCCCGCCATGGGGCGGCTGAGCAGGGTCGCGAGGTATTGCGAGCCGATGGTCAGCCCGGCCACCACAGCACTGAACCCCAGTTGTTCGTGGACGTAACCGGGCAGCACGGCGATCGGCAGGCCGATGCACAGGAATGCGATAAAGGTATAGAAAACGATGGAGACGATCTGCAGGGTGATCGCCATGGAGCTGAATGTGGGCGTTTGTTGCGCAGACATGAGGGTCGTTCGCGGGCGGGCGGTTGGAGAGTTGCATCATGGCGTGGGCGCAGAATAAAAGGAAGCAGGCTAACGATTTGTTTTTCGGGGTAGGGTTGCAGTTGTCTCAGTGGGTGGGATTCGTTTGATGTATGGGGAGATTGATCGTCTGCCATCGTGAGCAAGCGCAACGCAGCCCCCCACACTGGATGTGTGTCGTGCGGGAGGTGAATGCGATCAAATGTGCGGGCTTGTTCGCGATGACGTCTTAACCGTCAGCGAAGATCCAACCAGGGCCTTCAGCCCGGTGAATACCTGATGACCGCTTTCGAACGGCTCATCGGTGAACCTCGCCAGATCAGGGCTTTCAACTGCTGCGGTTTTTCGCCTCAATCCACTGCGCCATGTATTGGGTGCTTTTATGGTGATGGTGACGCAGCATGCTGCCGGTGAAGTTATTTCGCCGCTCTTGCGCAAGATTCGCCCGGCATAGAACGATGCGCTCGATCAGCGCAGGGCCGTGGACCTGTTGCCGGTACCGGGCGGCCAACAGTTCACGTCCACGATCCTGAGCTTGAGTCCATAGCCTCTGATCTTTATACAGCTGCACTGCGGCATCGGCGAATGCACTCGCGGTTTCGGTAATCGCACCGGGCCAAGGCATGTCACCGTTCATCCCTTCAGCGCCAATCGGCGTGGTGATATTGGGCGTGCCACAGAGCATGGCATCGACAATCTTACCTTTGATCCCTGCACCGAAACGCAGCGGAGCGAGGCAGATCCGCGCGCTGGACATGACTTGCAAGGCGTCTTCGGCCCAGTTCATGACATGGAAACCTTGCGCTGCGTTGTGCAAAGCAGTGGCCTTGGGCGGGGTGTAGGCGCCATAGATATGCAATTGCGCGCCGGGCAGTTGCTGACGGATCAGCGGCCAGAGGGTGGTTTTCATCCAGAGCACTGCATCCCAGTTCGGCGCATGGCGGAAGTTGCCGATACTCAGAAAGTGCGCGCGGTCTTCGAAGGGGGCGAATGACTGTGCGGGTGGGTCGAGCATCAACGGGCACCAGTGCAGCAAATGACGTGGCACCTTGAACTGCTCTACCAACAGCTCAATTTCGACCTCAGAGACCATCAGACTGAGATCGCAGCGGTAGAGTGCGGCGATTTCCCGTTTGGCCAGGTCAGTGTCGGCCATGTACATGAATTCCTCGCGCAGGGCAGGGGCAAACAGCGCACTGAAGTCATCCTGATCATCGCTGGCTTTGAGGCGTTCCTTGAGCCGCTGATGACGTGCATGCCGCAGGCTTTGCAGATCCGATGTCTCCAGTACGCGCAGAGCGTCGGGGCATTGTTTCTCTACGCGCCAGCCGAATTGCTCTTCCATCATGAACTGATCGAATAGCACGATATCCGGAGCCAGTTCGGCAACAAAGGTATCGAAACTGCTGTTATTCAACTCGATCGGGCATTCTCGAATGCCCAGCGCAAGCAGGTCCGCCTTATGTTCCCCGACGCCCGCAGGACTGCTGAAGGTGACGTCCCAGCCTTGTTGCAAGAAAGTCTCAAGGATTTGCATCACATGCCCACCGGCGGCAGATGAGCGTGGCTCGGGCCAGACGTAACCAATGACCAGGACTTTGGTTGCGGCGGTCTGACTCATAAGCGGGGGGTTCCTTGAAGCGGGTAGGGGGGATGAGGGTTTCGCGAGGGGCGCAATTAAATCACAGGTAAGGCGGATGTTCGCGGCCGGAAATGGCAGCGTCCGAGGACGGAGTCCTCGTAAACCTGTGCTCGCGGTTTATCTGAAACACTGAGGTGCAGGGTTTTACGGCTGCTTCGCAGCCGAACGCTGCCTCGTTCTACTCGACAGCTGCTACGCCCTGCCAAGCAGCATGCTGCGAACCTTGTCCCGCAGTTGATCGATAGAAAAGGGTTTGCCGATGACCGACATGCCGGCAGGGGCTTCAATACTTTCGGCATAGCCGCTGGCAAACAGAATCGGCAGCGCTGGTCGTAGCTCACGGGCGCGGGTGGCCAGCTCTTTACCGTCCATACCAGGCAGCCCGACGTCTGTCATCAATAGGTCGATGGTCTGTCCGCTGTCCTCGAGAAGGCTCAGGGCGACTTCGCTGCCATCGGCTTCAAGCACCTTGAACTCCAACTCTTCCAGCACGTCAACGATCAGCATTCGCACGATGGTGTCGTCTTCGACTACCAGGATGGTGGAGGCGGTGGTGGACATGATGGGGCTCTCGAAAAATGAACGTGTGGGTGCCGGCCGGTGAAACAGGCCGGCCTCTTGCTTGAGTCATTGTCAGACCCCGACAAGCTCCCGAAGCCGTACAAAAAAAGCATAGCTGTACAACGGCCTGCAAGAATAATCGGTCTACTGAACCCTATGCAGCTACGACATAGGAAATTGCGCGCTAAGCTGTCAGAAAAATAGCTCCTTCGCCCGACTTTGAGTCAAACTCCGTGACCGTTAACACTTCACCAAGGCCTTCAAATGACCCCTCCGTCTTCGGTTGATGAGCATGGTTTTCGCAAGCTCCTGAGCCGCAACGTCGGTCTACCGTTGGGGGTGGGTGTACTAAGCGCGGTCTTTTTTGTGTCCTTGATCACCTATTTACTGTCGGTGATCCAGTGGGTCGAGCACACGGACCGAGTGATCAATAACGCCAACGAGGCGGCGAAGCTGAGCATCGACCTGGAAACAGGGATGCGCGGCTTTCTGATCACCGGTGACGAGCACTTCCTTGACCCTTATGAAGTGGCCAAACCGCGGATTATTAGCGAACTACGCGGCCTGCAGGAGCTGGTTGCGGACAGTCCCCAGCAAGTCGGCCGACTCAAGCGCCTGGAGTCCTTGCAGAATGAATGGAACACCTATGCGCAGTCGATGATTGATCTGCGTCGACAAAACGGTGATTACCGCGGGGTTGTACAAGCGGGCCGGGGCAAGCGTTTGACGGACGAGACGCGCAAGGAATATGACGAGTTCGTCGCCCTGGAGCAGCAACTGCGGGTCAACCGCAATGAGGATGTCAGCCACTCCACCATCCTGACCGTCACCCTCTATTTATTATTCGTACTCGGCATCAGCGCTTTGCTGGCCTATATCGGTCGCCGTGATTTGCTGAGTCTTTCGAAGAGTTACCGTGAAAATATCGAATCGCAGAAAAACAGTGCCCAGCGACTGGAGCAACAAGCCTGGCTGCGCAACGGCCAGACCGAGCTGGCCGAACAGGTGCTTGGCCAACTCACGCTGAACTTGCTGGGACGCAATACTCTGCAGTTTTGCGCGCAATACCTGGGATCCGCCGTCGCTGCCATGTATGTACGAGAAGAACACGGTGGCTTGAGGCGTGTTGCGACCTACGGTTTCTCCCGTGAGCAGGAAGAGCGGGACCAGGCAATTTTCAGCGGTGAAGGCATTGTCGGCCAGGCAGCCCAGCAAGACCGCGTGATACGGCTTGACGATGTGCCCCAGGATTACTTCAAAGTCAGCTCCGGGCTGGGTGAAGGCGTGCCGCGCAGTGTGCTGGTGGTGCCGACCAACAACGATGGCCAGGTCAATGGCGTTATCGAACTGGGGTTCCTGCGACCGTTGAGCGACCGCGATATCGAATTGCTGGAGTTGATTGCCGGCAATATCGGCACCTCTATTGAGGCGGCGCGCTATCGTCAGCGCTTGCAGGAAGTGCTCGCCGAAACCCAGCAACTCAATGAAGAGCTGCAAGTGCAGCAGGAAGAGCTCAAGACCGCCAACGAAGAGCTTGAAGAGCAGTCGCGGATCCTTAAAGAGTCCCAGACCCACCTCGAAAGCCAGCAAGTCGAACTTGAACAGACCAACGAGCAATTGGGCAAACAGGCCCTGGCCCTGGCTGAGCAGCGCGATGCGATGGACCGCAAGAATAGCGAATTGAGTGAGGCTCAAGTCCAGTTGGAGGACCGTGCGCTAGAGTTGCAGCGCTCAAGCAAATACAAGTCCGAATTCCTTGCCAACATGTCCCACGAACTGCGCACGCCGCTGAACAGCTCGTTGATTCTGGCCAAATTGCTGGCTGAAAACCCACAAGAAAACCTCAGTGCTGAACAGGTCAAGTTCGCGGAGTCGATTTACTCGGCCGGCAACGATTTGCTTAACCTGATCAACGACATTCTGGACATTTCAAAAGTCGAAGCCGGCAAGCTGGAAGTGCGCCCGGAAAATACCCATGTGGCGCGTCTGGTGGAAGGTTTGCGCGGGATGTTCCAGCCATTGGCCATGCACAAACGCCTGGAATTCGAGATTGAGCTGCAGGCCGGCGCGCCACAGATGATTTTCACCGACCGTCAACGTCTGGAGCAGATCCTCAAGAACCTGCTGTCCAATGCGCTGAAGTTCACCGAGAACGGCAACGTCAGCCTGACGGTCTCTCGCCAACCGGGCGAGGGCATTGCCTTCACCGTGCGCGACTCGGGAATCGGTATTACCGGGGATCAGCAGGAAAGTATCTTTGAAGCCTTCCGCCAGGCCGACGGCACGACCAACCGCCGTTACGGTGGCACCGGACTGGGCTTGTCGATCTCCCGCGACCTGGCGGCGTTGTTGGGTGGTTATATCAGCGTCACCAGTGAGCCGGGCCAAGGGAGCATTTTCACCCTGGTGCTGCCTGAGCACTATGTCGAGCCTGGAGAAGAGCCAACCGGGCTTATAAGGGCCATGTCTGTCGTCGCCGCACCCGTAGCGATCAAGGTTTCTCCCTCGCCCGTCGTAAACGAAGTCGAGATTCCACGTTTCGCCGATGATCGCGACAAGGCACCGTTTGCCACCCGCTGCATTCTGGTGGTGGAAGATGAGCCGAACTTTGCGCAGATCCTCTTCGATCTGGCCCACGAACTGGGTTACCAGTGCCTGGTAGCCCATGGCGCCGACGAGGGCTACAGCCTCGCCACCCAGTTCATCCCGGACGCAATCCTGCTGGACATGCGCCTGCCGGATCACTCCGGGCTGACCGTGCTGCAACGCCTCAAGGAGCATGCTGAAACCCGACACATTCCGGTCCACGTCATTTCCGTCGAGGACCGCGTTGAAGCCGCCATGCACATGGGCGCCATTGGTTATGCACTCAAACCCACCACCCGCGAAGAGCTCAAGGACGTGTTCGCGCGCCTGGAAGCCAAGTTGACCCAGAAGGTCAAGCGGGTGCTGCTGGTAGAAGACGACGATCTGCAACGCGACAGCATTGCCCGTCTGATCGGCGATGAGGATATCGAGATCACCGCCGTCGGCCTGGCTCAGGATGCGCTGGACCTTTTGCGCAGCACAATCTACGACTGCATGATCATCGACCTGAAGCTGCCGGACATGCTGGGCAATGATCTGCTCAAGCGCATGTCTACCGAAGACATCTGTTCGTTCCCGCCGGTGATTGTCTACACCGGGCGCAACCTGACCCGCGATGAAGAGGCTGAGCTGCGCAAATACTCACGCTCGATCATCATCAAGGGCGCGCGCTCTCCAGAGCGTCTGCTCGATGAAGTGACGCTGTTTCTGCACAAAGTCGAATCCACGTTGTCCCATGAACGGCAAAAGATGCTCAAGACCGCCCGCAGCCGAGACAAGGTCTTCGAGGGGCGCAAGGTGCTGTTGGTGGACGACGACGTACGCAATATTTTCGCCCTCACCAGTGCCCTTGAGCAAAAAGGTGCAGTCGTCGTCATTGGCCGTAACGGCCGCGAGGCGATTGAGAAACTGAATGAAGTCGACGATATCGACCTGGTGCTGATGGACGTGATGATGCCGGAAATGGACGGCTTTGAAGCCACCATCGAAATCCGCAAGGATCCGCGCTGGCGCAAACTGCCGATCATCGCGGTGACGGCCAAGGCCATGAAGGATGATCAGGAACGTTGCCTGCAAGCAGGCGCCAATGATTACCTGGCCAAGCCCATCGACCTGGATCGACTGTTTTCGCTCATTCGTGTGTGGTTACCGAAGATGGAACGAATCTAAGTGGAGCGAAATACCGAGATCGAACTGCGGTTGCTGATCGAAGCGATTTACCTCAAGTACAGCTACGATTTTCGCGATTACTCGGGCGCTTCGATCAAGCGCCGGGTCAACCACGCGCTGCACCAGTTCGAGTGCAAGACCATTTCCGCATTGCAGGAGCGTGTGCTGCACGACCCGACGGCGTTCATGCAACTGCTGCAGTTGCTGACCATTCCGGTCAGCGAGATGTTTCGCGACCCTGCGCACTTCCTGGCGATTCGTCAGGAAGTGGTGCCGCTACTCAAGACCTATCCCTCGATCAAAATCTGGGTTGCCGGTTGCAGCACGGGAGAGGAGGTCTACTCCATGGCCATCCTGTTGCGCGAGGAAGGTCTGTTGGACCGCACCATCATCTACGCGACCGATATCAACCCGCACTCGCTGGAAAAGGCCAAGCAGGGCATCTTCTCGCTGGAAAATGTTCGCGCTTACACCCGCAACTATCAGCAGGCTGGCGGTCAGTGTTCGTTTGCCGACTACTACACTGCTGCATACGACTACGCGATGTTCGACAAGACCTTGCGCGACAACGTGACCTTCGCTGATCACAGTCTGGCGACCGACAGTGTCTTCTCAGAAACTCAATTAATTTCGTGCCGTAACGTACTGATTTACTTTAATAAAAAATTACAGGATCGTGCCTTCAGCTTGTTTCATGAATCGCTGTGCCACCGTGGTTTCCTGGCGCTGGGCAGCAAGGAAACCCTGGATTTCTCAGGGTATGGCAAGCAGTTCGAACCCTTGGTCAAACAAGAACGGATCTACCGAAAATTATGAACCATGGCCTCGCCAAGCGACAAACCCTGCCTCGGGTTGAGGCCATTGTGGTGGGTGCCTCGGCGGGTGGAGTCGAGGCCTTGCTGCGCATTTTCAGTGCCTTGGGGCAAGGTTTTACATTGCCGATCATCGTCGTCCTGCACTTGCCCGATGAGCGCCGCAGCCAATTGGTGGAAGTCTTTGCCAGGCGGGTGTCGATGCCGGTTAAAGAAGCCTGCGACAAGGACTTCATTGAACCCGGAACGCTGTATTTCGCCGCACCCGGCTATCACCTTTCCGTCGAGCAGGACCGTAGCCTGTCATTGAGCCTGGAAGACCGCATCCATCATTCGCGCCCGGCCATTGATTATCTGTTCGAATCCGCTGCCGATGCCTATGGCCCGAGCCTGGTCGCCGTGCTGTTGACCGGCGCCAGTCAGGACGGTGCGCGGGGTCTGGAGCAGGTCAAGCTGCGTGGCGGCTTGACCGTGGTTCAGGATCCGCACGAAGCCCATGCCTCGACCATGCCGGCTTCGGCCTTGGCGCTGCACCAACCGGATCACATTCTCCCTTTGCTCGGCATCAGCCGTTTGCTGGTCGAGCTGGAACGAATCGCATGTTAAGTAATATCCAGGCCAAGCTGCTGATCGTCGACGATCTTCCCGAGAATCTGTTGGCCCTTGAAGCGCTGATCAAGCGTGAAGACCGCACGGTGTATAAAGCCCTGTCCGCGGACGAAGCCTTGTCCCTGCTGCTGCAACACGAATTCGCCATAGCCATTCTTGACGTGCAGATGCCGGGCATGAATGGGTTCGAACTGGCCGAGCTGATGCGCGGTACCGAGAAAACCAAGAACATCCCGATTGTTTTTGTCAGCGCTGCCGGTCGTGAGTTGAATTACGCCTTCAAGGGCTATGAAAGCGGGGCAGTGGACTTCTTGCACAAGCCGCTGGATATCCATGCGGTGAAAAGCAAGGTCAACGTGTTTGTCGATCTTTACCGGCAAAGCAAGGCCATGAAGCAGCAGGTCGAAGCACTGGAGCAGAGCCGCCGCGAGCAGGAAGCACTGCTCAAGCAATTGCAGAACACGCAAAGCGAACTCGAACAAGCGGTGCGCATGCGCGATGACTTTATGTCGATTGTCGCCCATGAAGTGCGCACGCCGCTGAACGGACTGATTCTGGAAACCCAGTTGCGCAAGATGCATCTGGCCCGTGACAACGCTGCGGCTTTTACCTTGGACAAGATGCACGCTATGGTTGATCGCGATGAGCGGCAGATCAAAAGCTTGATCCGGCTGATCGAAGACATGCTCGATGTCTCGCGGATCCGCACCGGCAAGCTGTCGATCCGCCCCAGCCGGTTTGATCTGGCGCAATTGGTGCGTAATCTGCTGCAGAACTTCGCTCCACAAGTCGATGCGGTGGAGTCGTCATTGAACTTCGTTGCGGACCACAAGGTTGAAGGCAGCTGGGATGAGTTCCGCATCGAACAGGTGGTGTCCAATCTGCTGACTAATGCGCTGCGTTACGGTGGCAAAGGCCCGATCGAGGTGCGCGTGTATACCGAAGACGGTCAGGCGCGGGTCGAGGTGCGTGACCATGGTATTGGTATCAGCGACGAGAATCAGAAACGCATTTTTCAGCAGTTTGAGCGTGTGTCGGAAACAACCGTAGTGGCTGGGCTGGGCCTCGGCCTGTTCATTTCCGAGCAGATTGTCGCCGCCCATGGTGGCTCTATCAGCGTCGAAAGCAAGATCAACGAAGGCTCGTTATTTCGTGTTTGTCTGCCGCTCTAGAAAACGGCCGCACGCAACGCAACCTCTGAGTGACCGGATGGTCGTATCAGGCAGCTATTGACCGAACAAAGGCTTCCCATGAGTGAAGATGCACAAGACGTCGTATTGATCGTCGAAGATGAACCGGTAATCCTGATGCTTCTCGCCGACTATCTGTCGGGCCTGGGCTATCGGGTGTTACAAGCCGAGAACGGCGAGCAGGCCTTCGAGATTCTGGCCAGTAAACCGCACCTGGATATCATGATCACCGATTATCGACTGCCCGGTGGCATCACCGGGGTGATGATTGCCGAGCCTGCGGTCAAGCTTCGCCCAGATCTCAAAGTGATCTTTATCAGCGGCTACGCGGCTGAAATTCGCGAGTCTGGCAGCCCCATAACACTGACTGCGCCGATCCTGGAAAAACCCTTCGACCTGAATACCCTGCAAGAGAAAATTCAGGAAATGCTGGCGTAAAACCGGGGTCGAACTCGTATTGCTTGCCTAGCAGCTGGCGAAGCCTGCGTTCGGTTTGGGCCGCATTCGGACGAAGCAGTCGCAAATCATGCCACCACGGATAACCTGTAAAAACGCAGTGCCTGATTTTATGACCGCTACGTCCGAATGCGGCCCAGATCGAACTCAGCCTCCGGCAGCTGCGCAATTGCATCCATTTGCACACTCAATTGCATCGGACCTGAACACTTAATACCAAACGGGCTATTTCAACCCGCGAACAACCTTGGGCGGCCAACAGGATCACCCGAGCGCGGCGGCCATCACGTTGATTGATAGTGGCGGACCTTGTGCGACGGCTTAGCTCGGCGTGTTCTTCGGGACTCCTGGTGCACGGTACGACTACACGAGTGGGGTTGAGACTGCATCATGAACGCTCGACGCGGAGTCTTCTCGCCGACTGAACTCTTATGAGGTATTTCGGAATAATCCGAAGTACCTGCAGCCCTGTAAGAGCGCGATTGCCCGCGATAACGGCCTAAAACTCTCAAAATACACCGCATCTCGAACCATTTTTCCAGACCGGCGGTAATCCAATAGATTGACGTCAGGATGATGGCGCATTAACGTCGCGACCCTCGAATATGTCACTTCGCCATCTCTGAAGGTCGTCCATGTTTTTGCCAGCCCAAGGATGGAGGCGCTGTCTGCTTCTCGCTGTCCTGCTTTCCAACGCGCCACTCGCGGCCCACGCCGCACCCACCCCCGGTGAACAAGACCTGATCCGCGAGCGCCAGGATCGACTGCTAGAAGAGCAGCGCCGGCGTCTCGAAGAACTCAAAGAACTGCCTGGCAAAGAGGCTGCGCCCAGCGCGCCGGCTGCACCCGCTGCTTCCCCATCAAAGACATCGAACTCAAGGGCGCGGACAGCCTGTCTGCCGCTGAGCGCGAGCGCTTGCTCAAACCCTATATCGGCCAGTGCCTGGGCGTCACTCAGCTTAACGAACTGCTCAAGGTCATCACCGATCACTACATCGAAAAAGGCTTGGTCACCAGCCGCGCCTATCTGCCGCAACAGGATCTTTCCAGCGGTCACCTGAGCGTGTTGGTGGTTGAGGGCACGCTCGAAGGATTGAAAGGTGCGGAGGGCAGCCAGCTGTCGGACCGTGAGTTGGCCATGGCCTTTCCAGGTAAAACCGGGGCCTTGGTCAATCTGCGGGAAATCGAACAACTGGTTGATCAACTGAACCGTCTGCCCTCCAATCAGGCGCAGATGGAGTTGGCTCCCGGTAAAGCCGTCGGGGGCAGCGAAGTGCTGGTCAAGAACACCCCGCAAAAGCCCTGGCGCGCAGGCTTGTCGCGCAGTAACGAGGGCCAGAAAAGCACCGGTGAACAGCAGTGGGGCACCACTCTGGATTGGGACAGCCCGCTGGGTCTGGCCGATCAGTTGATGCTGCGCGGTGGCCACGATGCCGTGAGCGATCATCAGCACAGCTCCAACAACGCCATGCTCTATTACAACCTGCCGTGGGGGTGGTGGAACTTCAGTTACACCTACAGCCAGAGTGAATACCGCTCACAAGCGCAGGCCAACGGTTTCAACTTCAAGCAGACCGGCGACAGCCAGAATCATCAGTTACGCGCCGAGCGGGTGATCCACCGCGACGCCTTGAGCAAAACCTCGCTCAGCGCTGGCCTGGCCTACCTGCGCACCAACAACTTCATCGAAGACAGCAAACTGGCGCTGAGCAGCAACCGTCTCAGCGAAGCGCAGTTCGGCATCAACCACGGGCGGCGGGTCGGCAGTGCCTTCGTCAACCTCGACCTTGGCATGCAGAACGGTATCGGCGCGTTCGACGCACAGAGCAATGGCCACCCCGGCCCCGGCGAGCCTAACGCGCGTTACCGCAAGTACACCGCAACGGCCAGCTACCTGCAGCCGTTCAAACTCTGGGACGAGTCTTTCAGCTTCAGCAGTTTGATGACTGGCCAGCGCAGTGAAGATGTGTTGTTCAGCCCGCAGCGCACCAGCCTTGGCGGGCAGTCGTCGATCCGCGGTTACAAGGATCAGTCACTGTCCGGCGACAGCGGCGGCTACTGGCGCAACGACCTGCGCTGGAGTCGGCCGGTGACTTGGGAATGGATGCGCCCGGTACTCGCCGAATACGGCACCAGCCTGGGGTATGACCGGGGCGTGATTCGTGACGATCGCTACAACGGTGATCAGCACGGGCGCATGTCCAGTAACTCGGTCGAGTTGTTTGCCCGTGGCCAACACCTGGGCGCCAGCGTGACCTTTGCCCATTCCCTGGAACGACCGGATGCGCTGACCGAGCGCGAAGCGCCGATCTATTTCCGTCTGGACCTGTTCATTTAATTTTCGCTTTTCCGAGATTCTCGACATGGATGTTCGTCAACTGGCCTTTCTGGCCGGCCAGCCTGCTGCTGTAAAACCCCGTGAGCACTTCTGCGGGATACCCAAACGCGGTCTGGCGTTCATCCTGGCCAACGCCATGTTCTGGCAACCGCTGCTGGCTCAGGCCGATGGCATTGTCGTCAGCGCGCCAGGCACCAGCCTCGGCCAGGCGGGCAATGGGGTACCGATCGTCAATATCGCCGCGCCGAACGCCAGCGGTCTCTCGCACAACCAGTTCCACGACTACAACGTCGGTGCCAACGGGGTCATCCTCAACAACGCCACCAACCGTACCCAGCCGACTCAGCTGGGTGGAATCATCGTCGGCAACCCGAACCTCCAGGGCGCTGCGGCCAACACCATCCTCAACGAAGTCAACGGCGGCAGCCCGAGCCAGTTGCGCGGTTACACCGAAGTGGCGGGGCAGTCGGCCCGGGTGATCGTCGCCAACCCCTACGGCATCAGCTGCAACGGTTGCGGGTTTATCAATACCCCGCGCGTCACCCTGACCACCGGCAAACCGGTGCTGGATAACGGTCGACTGGACCGTTTTCAGGTCGATCAGGGCAGCGTGTCGATTGACGGCGCAGGCCTCAATGCGAACAACGTCGACAGCTTTGAAATCATCACCCGCTCGGCGAAAATCAACGCCGAGATCCAGGCGAAAAACCTGACCATTGTCGCCGGTCGTAACGACGTCAATGCACAAACGCTAAACGCCACCGCCCGTGCCGATGACGGCAGCGCCAAACCGGAATTGGCGATCGACTCGTCGGCCCTCGGCGGCATGTACGCCGGGGCGATCAAACTGGTCGGCACCGAGGCCGGTGTCGGCGTCAGGCTCGCGGGCAATGTGGCCGCCAGTGGCGGTGATATTCAACTGGATGCCAACGGACATCTGAGCGTCGCCCAGACCTCCGCCACCGGTGCGGTCAACGTCAAAGCCGCCAGCCTCGACGCCCAAGGACCGGTCTACGCCGGCACCGCACTGAATGTGCAAACCCAAGGTGCACTGACCAACCAGCAAACCCTCGTTGCTCGCGACAGCATCACCCTGAGCAGCGGCGGCCAGTTGACCAACAACGGCATCATCGAAGCCGGGGTCAATGCCGATACCAGTCGCAACGCCAACGGCGATATCAGCCTGACCGCGCAAAACCTCAACAACATCGGCAAGAGCGTGATCGCCAGCCGCAGCCTGACGGTCACCACCACGCAAACCCTGACCAACCAGGGCGGCACCTTGAGCGGCCAGCAAAACACCAGGATCACTGCTGCAACCCTGGATAACCAGAATAAAGGCCGGGTGCTGGGCAACGCCACGCTGGACTTGAAAGCTGATCAGGTACTCAACAGCCAAGGCTTGATCAGCAGCAATGGCAACCTCAGCGCCAACCTCGGCCACTTGAATAACCACAATGGTGAGGTCTCCAGCGCTGGCAACACCACGTTGACCTCCACGAGTCTGGACAACAGCGACGGTCAGGTCACGGGTGACGTCGCGCTGAACATCGGTCTGATCGGCGCTCTGAATAACCAGAATGGCGTACTCGGCTCCGGCAAAAGCGTGAGCATCACCGCCGCGGGCCTGGATAACAGCCATGAAGGCAGCCTGGTCAGTGATGGCAGCCTGACGGCGCGGATCAGTGGCCTGTTCGACAACCAGAGCGGGGGAGACCTGAGTGCAAAAGGGGCGGTCGACGTTCAGGCCGGCAGCCTCGACAACCGGGGTGGCAGCCTGACCGGCAAGGACCGCTTGACCCTGCGCAGCGACTCGCTGGACAACCGCATGGGCAAGGTGCGCGCCGACAAGGATCTGCAACTCGACGTTGGACAGCTGGATAACCGCCAGCAAGGTTTGATCAACGGTCAGGCTGCGGTCAGCTTCAACGGCACCCACCTGGATAACCGTGGCGGTCTGCTCAGTGCGGTCGGGCCGGTGCGACTGGATGCGGCCAGCGTCGACAACAGCACTGGGCGCATCTCCAGCAAAAACGACCTGACTGCCAACATCGCACAACTGACCAACCAGGGCGGTGAACTGGTCGCTCAAGGGAGTCTGACTCTGAGTGGCAAAGGTCTCGATAACCGCAATGGCGGTTTGGTAGGGGCGACAAAAGCGCTGAAACTCAGCGTCGATGACGTCGATAACCGCGCCGGGGAAATGTCCAGTGCCGTTGATGTGAGCATCACGGGCCAGAGCCTGAACAACAGTGATAACGGCAAAGTCCTGGCGGGGACGGACCTGGGCCTGAAAGTGGCGCAGGTCATCAACCAGACCCAGGGCCTGTTGTTCAGCAAGGGCGCTACCTCTATCGAGGGGCAGAGCCTGGACAACAGCGATGGCAGCCTTGTCACGCAGCAAGGTCTCGACATCCGCCTGGACCAGGCCCTGAGCAACCTCAAAGGTCTGATCAGCAGCGAAGGTACCCTGACGGTCAACGCCGCCAGTCTCGACAGCACCGGCGGTAGCCTGTCGAGTGCCGGCGCGCTGTCGCTGACTACCCTCGGCGCACTCATAAACCAGAGAGGTTCGATCACCACCGATGGTGAGCTGACCCTCAGCAGCCAGAGTCTGAACAACAGCCAGAACGGCTTGCTCAGCGGCAAGGGCGTGACTCGCGTCACCACCGGCACCTTCGACAACACCCAGGGCGGTCGCTTGATCAGCGGTGACACCCTCGACCTGACCGCGGCCCAGGTCAGCAATGGTGTTGCCAGCCGTATCGCCAGCGACAAGGCGCTGATCGCCAGCGTCACCGGTTTCGATCAGCAAGGCGGTGAACTGTTCAGCAAGACCTCGCTGAGCCTGGACCTGAACCAGGGCCAACTGAACAATCAGAACGGCTTGATCAACGCGCCGTTGTTGATGTTGAAAAACCTCAAGGACGTCAACAACCAGGGCGGTGAAATCTCCAGCGCCCAGGTCTTCACCCTGGCCGCCCAGAGCCTGGACAACAGCAACGGCAAACTGATCAGCAACCAAGGGCTGACCCTGCGCATCGATCAGGCACTGACCAACGTCAAAGGCTTGATTTCCGCAGCGGCACTGGATGCTCACAGCGCGAGCCTGGATAACACCGCAGGTCTGATCAGCAGCCATGGCGCGTTGGGACTGAGTGTGGACGGCCAGCTCGTCAATCAGGGCGGGACGCTGATTGCCGACGGTGACATGCAACTGAACGTCGACAACCTCGACAACACCAATGGCCAGATCGCCGGTAAAACGCAGGTCACGGCCAACGTGACCACCCTGAACAACCAGGGCGGTCAGCTGATCGCCACCGGCGGCCTCCAGCTGACAGGCGCGACCCTCGACAATCGCCAGGGCGGTCTGGTTGGCGCGACTAACGCGCTGCAACTGACGGTGGGTGCTGTTGACAACCGTGGCGGCGAGCTGTCGAGCAAGGCCGACGTGACCTTGACTGGCAACACGCTGGATAACAGCGATGCGGGTCAGGTGATCGCCGACGGTGTGCTGGCGCTGACGGTCGATCAGGTGATCAACCGTGCTAAAGGTCTGTTGTCGGGCAAGGCCGGACTGAGTCTGACGGGCAATCGCCTGGACAACAGTGGCGGCTCGCTGACGACTCGGCAGAACCTCACAGTCGGTCTCACCGGCGATCTGGATAACAGCCAGGGCCTGCTGAGCGCGGAAGGGACCCTCGGGGTCAACGCCGCCAGCCTGACTAACACCTTGGGCAGCGTTTCCAGTGCGGGGGCGCTGACGCTCGCTACCACTGGCGCAGTGGCCAACCAAGGTGGCGAAATCGTCACCGACGCTGGCCTCACGCTCAATAGCGCCAGCCTCGACAACCGCAACAAAGGCAACATCAGCGGTAAAGGCGCGGTACTCGTCAACACGGGTGCGTTTGATAACAGCCACGCCGGAAGTCTGAACAGCGGCGACAGCCTGAACCTGACAGCGGCCCAGCTGACCAATCAGGACGGCGGTCGCATCGCCAGTGCCACCGCTCTGACCGTCAGCGTTAGCGGTTTGGACCAGCAAGGGGGGCAGCTGTTCAGCAACACGTCCCTGGATCTGGACCTGAACCACGGTCAGTTGAACAACCAGAACGGTTTGATCAACGCACCGTTGCTGGTGCTCAAGAACCTCAAGGACGTCAACAACCAGGGCGGTGAGATCTCCAGCGCCCAGGCTTTTACCGTGGCCGCCGACAGCCTCGATAACAGCAACGGCAAACTGCTGAGCAACCAGGGCCTGACCCTGCGCATCAATCAGGCGCTGACCAACGTCAAAGGCATGATCGCTGCCGCGGCCCTCGATGTACGGGCCGCCAGCCTGGACAACAGCGGCGGTACGCCGACCAGTCGTGCCAGCCTCGAGCTGAACCTTGACGGTCAGTTGAACAACCAGAACCAGGGCCTGATCAACGCCACCACCGACCTGAACATCAGCAGTACTGGACTGAACAACCAAGGCGGTTCGCTGCTGGGCAGCGCCATTGCCATCGACTTCGGTGCGGCCACCGGCGACCTGAACAACAGCGCCGGCCTGATCACCACGGCCGGCACGTTGAGCATCAATCACCTGCGCGACCTGACTAACCAGAGCGGTGAAATCTCCAGCAGCCAGAGCCTCAACCTGAGCGCACGAGCGCTGGACAACAGCGCCGGCAAACTGATCAGCAACAACCTGCTGGCAGTCAACGCCGGCACGGTGCTCAACCAGGGCGGTTTGATCTCCGGCTGGCAAGGGCTGAGCCTTAATACGTCAAGCCTGGACAATCGCAACAACGGCACGCTGTCCAGCCGTAGCGGTGATGTGGGCGTGACGGTCAGCGGCGCCATCCTCAATAGCGGCGCAGGCGCGCTGGTCAGCCAGAAAGCCCTGACCGTCACTGCGGCGAGTCTCGATAACAGCACCGGCGGCATCCTCTCCAGCGGCAGTGACCAGACCCTGACGATCAGCGGTCTGATCAACAACGCCCAAGGTGGTTTGATCGACAGTGGCGCAACCCTGGCCATGCAGGCAATGACCCTGGGCAATGCCGGCGGCACCATCAACGCGCAACAAGCCCTGAGCTTCATCGGCACCACGCTGGACAACAGCAACGGCACTCTGGTGGGCAACGGCGCAGTTACCCTGGATTTGCTCGGCGCCCTGACCAACACCAACGGCAAGCTTTCCAGCGCCGGTCCTCTGGTTGTTCAGCGCTCGACACAGATCAACAACCAGGGCGGTCAACTCGCCAGCCAGGGGTTGATGACGTTGCTCACCGGCGGCCTGGATAACCGCAATCGCGGTACGGTCGCGGCCAATGATCAACTGACCCTCACCACCGGCGGAGCGGTGCAGAACAGCGCCGATGGCCTGATTTACAGCCAGAACGGTGGCCTGCACGTACAAGCCGCCAGCCTCGCCAATGCCAAGGGCACACTGCAAAGCCAGGGCAACCTGAGCCTCACTGTGGGCGGTGATATCGACAGCCAGAGCGGCCGGATCCTGGCCAAGACGGGTGAGCTGTCCATCAGTGCTGGCAACCTCGACAATCGGGGTGGCGTGCTCTCCAGCCTGCAAGGTGCATTCACTGCCCACCTGACCGGTGTACTGAAAAACGGCTACGACCTGAACAACAACCGCCAAGGCGGCATCACCCAGGCCCAGCGTCTGAACCTGACGACCCTGGCCGGCATCGACAACTACGGTGGACGCATCTCTGCGCAAACCGGCGATGCGATCGTCACTACCACGAACTTCGACAACCGCAACGGCGGCCTCTACGCGAAAGGCCGGGTCAGCGTCACCGGCGGCAACTTCGACAACAGCGGCGACAACGACGGCCAGATCGCCGGCAACCAGATCGACCTCAATCTCAGTGGCGCCCTGAATAACCGCTTGGGCATCATCGAGAGCGACACTACCCTCGCGATCAAGGCCGCCAGCCTCGACAACCAGACCGGTCAACTGCGCGCCCTGGGCACCAGCGGCAAAACCAATTTCCAGATCGGCGGCCTATTCGACAACCGTAACGGCATCCTGGAAAGCGCCAACACCGACCTGAGCCTAGGTGTCGGCAACTTCCTCAATGGCGGCGGCAGTCTGTTGCACGTCGGCAACGGCACCTTCGACATCTCTACTGCCAACGTCACCGGCGCCGGTGGCAGCATCGTCACCCGTGGCGGCCTGAGCCTCAACGCCGATAGCTGGATCAACAGCAGCGTGATTCAGGCCGGGCGATTGAACGTCAACGTCAACAACTTCAGTCAGACCGCAAGCGGTCAACTGCTGGCCTCCAACAGCTTCGTCGGCAGTGGCGGCAACTGGTACAACGACGGCTTGATCGCCAGTGACGGCAGCATGAGCCTGAACCTGGGCGGCACTTACTGGGGCAATGGTCGTGTCAGCAGCCTGGGGACACTTGGCCTGAGCGCCGCCCAACTGAACCTGAACAACGTCTCCAGCATCGCCGGCGGCGGCGACACCACGATCAACGTCGGTGGCCAGCTGACCAACGCCGGTCGCCTGACCTCGGCCACCAATCTGAATCTGACCGCAGGCGCGATCAATAACCTCGGGACGCTGGGCAGCGGACAGCAACTGACCGTCACCACCGGCTCACTGGTCAACGATCACGGGCTGATCTTCAGCGGCGGCGACATGAGCCTTCGGGTCAATGCGCTGAACAACAGCTACGCCAACATCTACAGTCTGGGCAATCTCAAAATTGACCGTGATGGGCAAGGTGGTCTGGCCGGCAGCATCGTCAACAGTTCTGCGTCGATTCAGAGCGACGGCAGCATGAGCCTGGCGGCGAGCACGATTCAGAATATCCGTGCGGTGCTGACCACCAACAATCAGGGCATCTACACCGCATCAATTACCGAGATGCAATGCATCGAGGGATATAACGCGGGTGATTGCGGCGGCGGCAAGGAAAACCACGTCTGGCAAATACTTCAGCGCGATAAATTCGAAGTCACCGCTGCCAGCGCCGCTTCGAGTATCACTGCGGGAGGCAATCTGAGTGTCAACGGTGGGGACCTGCTCAACCAGAGCAGCACCATCGCCACAGGCGGTAGCCTGACCGCCACCGTCAACAACTTGACCAACAGCGGAATCGAGACAGGAGAGACTGAAACCTCCAGGGTATTTCGTTCCGAACGGACCAGGGATGCGGGGGGGTGGTATGACGCGGCCAGTGCCTTTACTGACAAGTACTGGTATCAGAGCGGCGGCTATAACGCCAATGACCTGGGTGGTCTTGAGCCGGCGATGAGCAGCTTTATTGGCACGACAGAAGCTGAACTTCCTCAGTTTGGTCAGACCAGAAAGCTCGCCTCCAGCGATCAAAGCTACGCCGCCGTGATTCAGGCAGCCGGTGCGGTCAACATCAACGCCCAGAACAACATCGACAACAGCGTGGTACGGCCCGGCTACAACTACGTCGGCAGTGGTCCCCGGACCGGCACCGGCTCCTCGGGCAGTCAGTATTCCACCCGCATCACGCTTAATCAGCAATTGCCGCCGAACCTTGCCCAGCAGCAAGTCAACCCGCTGGCACTCCCCGGCTTCAGCCTGCCCACCGGCCAGAACGGCTTGTTCCGCCTGAGCGGGCAAGGCAGCAGCACCCCCGTCGCCAGCGGTCCGCAAAGCTGGGCCATGGGCGGCGCGAGCCTCACACCGGCGCAGCGCCAGCAACCACTCCCTACCGGCCAGGCGCGGGACATTCAGCTGGGCAGCATCGTTCAGGTTTCTGCCAGCGCCGTTGATCTGAGTCCAGCGGATCGTCAGGTCGCCAATGTTGGTGTTGATGCCAGCGCAATCAATGCCAGCACTCCAGGCGCAGATCCATCGGGCGCTGTAGTGCCCGGCCGCTCCACGGCCTTTACGGTTAACCGTGTCCAGGGTTTACCGGCCAGTAGCGGCCAGTCCAAACCCCAGAAATACCTGATCGAAACCAACCCGGTGCTGACCGACCTCAAGCAGTTCATGAGCTCGGACTACCTGCTGGCGAACCTGGGCTACAACCCCGACCAAAGCGCCAAACGCCTCGGTGACGGTTTCTACGAACAGAAACTGATTCAGCAGGCGGTAGTCGCCCGTACCGGCCAGCGCTTCATCGATGGCCAGACCTCGGACGAAGCGCTGTTCAAATACCTGATGAACAACGCCATCGCCAGCAAGGACACACTCAACCTGGCGCTCGGCGTGACCCTCACCTCCGAACAAGTCGCGGCCCTGACCCATGACATCGTCTGGATGGAAAATGCCGAGGTCAATGGCGAGCAAGTGCTGGTACCCGTGCTGTACCTGGCCAACGCCAACAACCGCCTGGCCGCCAACGGTGCCCTGATCCAGGGCAGCGACGTGACCCTGATCGCCGGCAAGGACCTGAACAACGTCGGCACCTTGCGCGCCAGCCACAACCTGTCTGCCGCCGCCGGCAACGACCTGGTCAACAGCGGCCTGGTGGAAGCCGGCAATCGTCTGGACCTGTTGGCGGGCAACAACCTGATCAACAAGGCCGGCGGCATCATCGCCGGTCGCGATGTGAGCCTGACCGCCATCAATGGCGATGTGATCAACGAACGCACGGTCACCACCCATGAAAGCGCCAGCGGCTACCGTAGCGAGCGGACTGACTTCGTCGACAACGCCGCCCGCGTCGAAGCGGCCAACAACCTGACCCTCAACGCCGGACGCGATATCAACAACAGCGGCGGTGTCCTGAAAAGCGGCGCCGACACCACGATCAACGCCGGTCGAGACGTCAACATCACCTCCGCCGAGCAGGTCGTCAGCAACGCGCGCGGCAGCAACCACCGCGATCAAACCATTACCCAAAACGGCTCCAGCGTCGACGCCGGTCGCGACCTGACGATCAACGCCGGCCGAGACCTCACCGCCATTGCCAGCCAGATCGACGCCAAACGCGACATCGCCATGGCCGCCACCGAAAACCTGACCCTGGCCTCGGCTGCGGATGAACAGCACTCCTACAGCAAGAGCAAGAAGGTGACGAGTCAGGAAGACCATGTCCAGCAGGTGTCCACCACCGTCAATGCGGGTGGCAGTGTTGCGCTGAGTGCGGGCAACGACATGGAGATCGTCGCCAGCCGTATCCAGGGTGGTGGCGACATTGATATCGATGCTGCTCGGGATCTCACCATCACCTCGGCCAAAGATGAAAGTGCCTCTTTCTACCTGAAGAAGAGCAAGGGTTCGTTTGGCCGAAGCAGCAGCAATCAGCAGGAGAGTTACGACAGTACCAACGTGGCTTCGGTCATCAAGGCCGGTCATGACCTGACCGTCAATACCAGCAAATCGGCCAACGGTGGTGTAAGCCTGGATGGCGGTCGCGATGTCACGGTCATCGGTAGCCAGTTGAAAGCCGGTAACGATCTGATTGTTGGCGCCACCAATGATGTGGCGGTGCTCTCGGGTATCGAGGAGCACGGATCCTACAGCAAGAAAACCAAGTCCGGTTTCCTCGGCCTGTCCAAGAGCGGAAAAAGCGAACTCAAAACCACCGCGACTCAAGTCGCCAGTGAGTTGAGTGCAGGTAATGACGTTGTCATCGCGGCGGGGAACGATGTTCGGTTACGAGCCAGCACTGTAGAGGCGGGAAATGACAGCGAGCTGCGGGCGGGATTAGTCAAAGAAACAGGTGATATCAATTTAGTCTCTGCCAACGACACAGCTTATAGCCACAGCGAGCAATACAAGAAAAAGACAGGGCTTTCCGTTTCGGGTGGTTTCCTTTCCATCTCATCGGCCAAAGAGGCAGGACGAACAGCGCAAAGCAGCACGAGCGTGGGTAGTCAAGTCGTGGCTGATCGTGACGCATCTCTACAGGCTGAGCGGGATATCAATCTGGTCGGCAGCAGCATCAGCGCCGGTCGCACCGTCAGCCTGGATGCCGGGCGCGATGTGAACATCGTGGCTGCTCAGAACGCCAGCTCTGAACAGGATTGGAAGAAGAACAAGCAGTCCGGTATTGGCGTTTCCAGTGACGATAATGGCGTCAGCTTTTTTGCAGGCGCTGATCGCCAAAAAGAAAAAAATCGTCTTGAGCAGCAAACGGCAGCAGCCAGCCATATCAGTGCTGGGCTGGACCTGGCAATCAATGCCAAACGAGATATCAATCAGACCGGTTCGGACTTAAAGGCCGCTAACGATATTGATCTGACAGCCGGACGTAACATCAATATTGATGCCGCTCGTGAGGCACGGTTGACTGAGCAGCAACGTGAAAGTGAACGCAACGGTCTGAGTGCGACGATTAGCCACAACTATGGCAATACCAAAGATGCCGTCAGTGGTGCGGGCAAAGGAGAGGATGGGGTTAGTAAAGGCTCCAGTACGCTCAAGGGCGTGGATGCTGTCGGTCAGTTCCTTGCTGGTCCGACAGGGGACGCCAAGTTTGGTAATAGCAAGCAGAGCACCAGTCAGGAGGTGGTCGAACAGACTAATCGCCCATCTACCCTGAATGCCGGTAACGACCTCAACCTTTCGGCGAACAACGATGTCACGGTGAAAGGTTCGCAACTGGGTGCCGGTCGCGATATCAATGTTAAAGGTCGCGATGTTGCCATCGATGTTGCTAAAGGCAGTGTCAGCCAGGAGAACAGCGAAACCCAGAGTTGGGGTGGTATCCATGGCGGAACCAGTGGTGGTTTTAAGATCGGTGTGGGGGGGAGTCATGGTGTTGCGACTCAAGACCGTAACGCTGGTTCCTCCACCGCTGCTGAGCTTGGAGCGGGTCGAGATATTAATCTGAGTGCCAGCAATGATCTCAGCCTGACGGGGACTCAAGCCAAGGCGGGTCGAGACATCAATCTGAAAGCTGGGAATGATCTGAGTATTCGCTCTGCCCAGAATAGCTACGAGAGTGAAAACAACAGAAGTAGTGGTGGGGGAGAGGTCGGGCTTGCCGCCGGTAATGGCGGTGTAGGGGTCTACGCCAGCGTAAGCCTTGGCAAGGGCAACCTTGAGCGAGAGGGGCAGCGCCAGCAAGAGGCTTACCTCTATGCAGGAAATCGCCTGGGCTTCAAGAGTGGCCGGGACACCACCGTTGCCGGCTCCACTTTACGAGGTGATGAAGTTGTTGGCCGGGTGGGGCGAGACCTGAACGTGTCCTCGGTTGCAGATACAGGCAAGGCCAAAGGCAAAGAGTTTGATATCAATGCGACAGTGACCGTCGGTTTGGGCGTAGGTGTCAGCGGATCAGTCGGTTATGGCCAAACGACCGGTAAGACCCTGTGGGTTGAGGACCAGGCCAGCATCACCGCCAAGAACAAGGTAGACATCCGCACAGAGAAGCATACCCAACTCGACGGTGCGTTGATTGCCTCGGACAGCGGCAACCTAAAGCTGGATACCGGTACGTTGGGCTTCAGTGACATTGCAGGGAAAGATAAGGAGCATGGCTATTACCTGAACGTAGGGGGCACTTACGGTTCAGGTGGCAGCGCCACCCAAGACGCTAGCCAGGTAGGTAAAGGTAAGGAGGGCGAGAGTGGTTGGAGTGTCAACGGCTGGAATTACGAGAGGAATCGTGAGCAGACAGTCCGGGCCACAGTAGGGGCCGGTGACATTGTTGTACGCCAAGATGCAGAGAAGGGTGTTGATTCGACAGCCGGGCTGAATCGTGACGTCACCAAGGCCAATGAGGTAACCAAGGATGATGAATCGCGTACAGATTTATATGCCAGTAGCTCATCCATAGATGCAGCACTTCAGCCCGGCGTAACGTTGAAAGGTTGGGTGAATGGCCTGCTCACCTACGACCAACAAGCCAAAGACAACTACGACGCCGCCAGTACTGGGTTGAATCTGACGATCAATAAGGTGGAGGCCGCGTTAGGGCGGCAGATGGACCCTGGCGCAGCAGCCATTGGCGGCAAAGCGTTCGCGGAGCAAACGCTTGAGGCGCTGATTGCTTCAGGAATGAGCCGTCCTGACGCCATGGGGCTGATGAGCGACGGGAAGTTCCAGCAAGAGGTTATGCAGCAACTGCAGAACATCGAGCATGTCAGCGAACGTGATATCGCGACGGTACAAAAAGATCTACCGGATCTGAGTAGTTTAACGAAGGACTACCCTAATGCGATTAACCTCGCAGCAACGCACATAGAGCCAGAGATAACCGATCTACAAGAGTCACTTCGTGTTGTCTCTGACATAAACGTGTATATCGCAGAGAACCCTGAAAAAGCCCAAGCGGTAGGGTTTGTTCTAGCGTTGGCTCAAGGCCCGAAGGGGGTGATTCAGCTTCTCGTAAGCCAAGCTGTGGAGAACACGTCGCTAGCCGAGACCTTGCTGAAAAATCTGGAGGCGCTTCAGGCCGATATAGGCAAGGCACTGGCAACAAAAATTGAGGGTAGGGTCCTTGATTCTAACGATGATGATGACCGGTACCTGATTGGTGGCGGGGCGTTGATCACTAGCATTTTGACGGGGGCGTTGCCTGGAGGTAAGCGAGGTAAGAACGAGTCGCATGTCACCATAAAAGACGGGATCAACAAGAAACAGTCTGAGGCGGTTTCAGGTGGACCTCACCGTGAGACAAGTAAACCTGTAAATGATGGTTTAGACTCGCATCATTGCCCAGCTCAAGGGTGTTACAAAGGCGCACCTATAAGCAGTAAAGACGGGCCTGCGATAAAAATGAGCCCCGAGGATCATAAAATGACCGCTAGTAATGGTTCTTCGCCGGAGGCTCGTGCGTATAGGGAAAAACAAGAAGGCCTTCTCGCAGAAGGTAAGTTGAAAGAAGCCATTCAGATGGATGTTGATGATATTAGAAGCAAGTTTGGTGAAAAGTATGAGGCCGGTATTAAGCAAATGCTGGACTATGCTTCGAAACTAAATTCTGATGATTTTAAGAGGTGAGTTCTGTGAGGTTTGACTGCTTGGTAGACGGCAGCGTGGGGCCGTTGAAGAAAGGTATGACTCGTCTGCAGGTACGTGCATTGATGGGTGAGGGGTTTGTTGAGTTTAGAAAGACGCCTTCGGCGCTGAATACTTGTGATGCTTTTAAGTCGTGTGATTTGCATGTTTATTATAATGAATTAGACGTTGTAAAGGGGGTGGAATTTTTTGGGCGGAGTAATCTGTTATGGGAAGGGCGGCCGTTGGTTGGCGAAGAGGCGTTGAAGTTAAGTCGGGAGTTTGAAAGTAAAGGTTTAAAGATTTTTTTCGACTCTTACGGATTTTATGTTGATGAGTTGGGTTTTAGCTTTTCTGTGCCAGAGATTGACGATGATGTTCGTGCTGTTGTTGAATCTGTTTATGTTTCCTTTTTGTGAGAAGGGTGTATTTAACTGATCCAATCGTTCTTTAAAAATATGGAAAATTATTAAGTGGGGCGCCGCAGGGCGCTCCTCTGATTGGAACCAACCCAACCCTCACCGACCTCAAGCAGTTCATGAGCTCGGACTACCTGCTGGCGAACCTGGGCTACAACCCCGACCAAAGCGCCAAACGCCTCGGTGACGGTTTCTACGAACAGAAACTGATTCAGCAGGCGGTAGTCGCCCGTACCGGCCAGCGCTTCATCGATGGCCAGACCTCGGACGAAGCGCTGTTCAAATACCTGATGAACAACGCCATCGCCAGCAAGGACACACTCAACCTGGCGCTCGGCGTGACCCTCACCTCCGAACAAGTCGCGGCCCTGACCCATGACATCGTCTGGATGGAAAATGCCGAGGTCAATGGCGAGCAAGTGCTGGTACCCGTGCTGTACCTGGCCAACGCCAACAACCGCCTGGCCGCCAACGGTGCCCTGATCCAGGGCAGCGACGTGACCCTGATCGCCGGCAAGGACCTGAACAACGTCGGCACCTTGCGCGCCAGCCACAACCTGTCTGCCGCCGCCGGCAACGACCTAGTCAACAGCGGCCTGGTGGAAGCCGGCAATCGTCTGGATCTGCTGGCGGGCAACAACATCGTCAACAAGGCCGGCGGCATCATCGCCGGGCGAGATGTGAGCCTGACGGCGGTCCGTGGCGACGTGATCAACGAACGCAGCGTGACCACCCACAACAGCAGCGTCGACAGCTACAACCAGCAACGGAATTTCGTCGATAACGCCGCCCGCATCGAAGCGGCTAATAACCTGACCATCAATGCCGGTCGCGACGTTAACAACAGCGGCAGCGTCCTGCAAAGCGGTGGTGATACATCGATCAATGCGGGCCGCGATATCAACATCACTTCTGCCGAGAGCAGCCTCAAAGAGGCTTACGGCAGTCAAAGAAACAGTGGCTCGATCACTCAAAATAGCGCCTCCGTCAGTGCCGGCCGCGATCTGAACATGATTGCAGGCCGTGACCTCACCGCTATCGCCAGCCAGATCGACGCCAAGCGCGATATCGACATGGCCGCCACCGAAAACCTGACCCTGGCCTCAGCGGCAGACGAGGAACACTCCTACTCCAAGACCAAGAAACTCACCCTTCAGGAAGACCATGTCCAGCAGGTGTCCACCACCGTCAATGCGGGTGGCAGTGTTGCGCTGAGTGCTGGCAAGGACCTGACGCTGATCTCCAGCCGTGTCAGCGCCGGCGATGAAGCCTACCTGGTCGCCGGAAACAACATCGAACTGCTGGCCGCCCAAGACAGCGACTACTCGCTGTACGACATGAAGAAAAAAGGCAGTTGGGGCAGTAAAGAGACTCAACGCGATGAGGTGACGAAGGTCACCAATGTCGGCAGTGAAATCAAGACCGGCGGTGACCTGACGTTGCAAAGCGGTGGGGACCAGCGGTATCAGGTGGCGAAGCTGGAAAGTGGCAAGGATCTGGCGATTATCAGTGGCGACGAGGTGACCTTTGAAGCGGTCAAGGACCTGCATCAGGAGAGCCACGAGAAGAGCAGCAGTGATCTGGCCTGGAACAGCGCCAAGGGCAAGGGCAACACCGACGAGACCCTGCGTCAGAACCAGCTGGTGGCTCAAGGACAACTGGCAATCAAGGCCGTCGATGGCCTAAAAATCGACATCAAACAGATCGATCAGAAGTCTGTCAGCCAGACCATCGATGCGATGGTCCAGGCCGACCCACAACTGGCTTGGCTCAAGGAAGCCGGGAAGCGTGGGGATGTGGATTGGCGCCAAGTGAAGGAGATGCATGACTCCTTCAAGTACAGCAACTCCAGCCTCGGCCAGGGGGCGATGCTGGCGATTATTATTGTGACGGCGGGTGCGGCGAGCGCGGCGGTGGGGACTGCGGCGAGTGCTACAGCTGGTTCAGGTACAGCGATGGCTGCTGCTGGGACGGTAACTTCGGCTGCTGGGGTTACCTCCACGGTGGCCGCAGGTTTTGGCAATGTGATGGCCTCCAGCGTACTGACTTCAATGGCAAGCACGGCTGCGGTAAGCACCATTAACAATCGCGGCAATATAGGAGCCGTTTTCAAGGATCTAACGTCGAAAGACAGTCTGAAAAACTACGCTACCGGAGCGGCGACAGCTGGTTTTACCGCTGGCTATCTTGATAGTGCATTCGGTGTCACCGGCGACAACGTCAACAAGGTCACTCACGGCTTCGACCTGAGTAAAGTCGGAGACATCGGCAAGTTTGCCGCCTACTCCGGTGCTCAAGGAGTCTTTCAGGCGGGGGCCAACACTGCCATATCGGGCGGAAGTTTCGGCAATAACCTTGGTGACGTCCTGAACTCTCAACTGCAAAGCGTGTTGCAGGGCGTTGCTTTTAATGCCGTTGGGGATTACGCAAAACAACAGAAATGGGGCGATAGCAGTCTGCAAAAAGTCGCCCTGCATGCATTGGTTGGTGGCATGCTCAGTGAAGCAGCGGGCAAAGGGTTTGTCACCGGAGCGACGGCTGCCGGTGCCAATGAAGCGCTTGGTAATAGTTTGGCAGCGTTAGTCAAAGGTGACCCGAAACTGCAACTGGCTGCATCCCAGTTAGTCGGCCTCGCAGCAGCCGGATTGGTAGGTGGTGATCTTCAGACAGGAGTTGATATTGCCAAAAATGCCACCGCGTACAACCGACAGTTACACCCCGATGAAATCAAATTTGCCTCCGACGACGAACGCATAAATCGATACGCCAGTGAAAGAGGAATTTCCGAAAAGCAGGCACGTACAGAGTTGTTGCGTACTGCCGCTGCAATGGTGGATAACGGTTGGAACACTGCATTAGGCTTGGGGAGCGGTAACACCGCAGAAGCTGCCGGCTTCCTGCGCGCGGAGCTCTCCAGCACTCAGAATGTAGGGTTGTTCCAGGTCAGCCTGGCCGACTACAACAATGAAAAAATTGGCCTCCAAGAGCTGTACAAGGACCGTGATTCGGTAAAGGCGCTGGTTGATTACATCGGCTTGGTCGATCCGTACAAATATCACCACGATCCACAGTACCGAGCCGAAGTACTCAGCGCGAAGGGAGCAGGCAGCGCAGAGGGATTTGCGGCTGCCATGGAAGGAATGGCCAGCGCCGGTTCGAAGACAGCGCTTTGGGCAATGGGGGCTGCTAACTGTCCGAGTTGTGCCGTCGAAGATATCCAAGCAGCCCTGAGTTCGGTTCAGAGCTGGCCTGAAGACATTCGGCTCAAGGGCTATCTCGATACGTTGCACACCATGCAGGGCAATGGCGCTGATGTTATCAGGGCCAACGAGGCGGCGGCCACGGCGGCGGGTATTGGTATCGGGTTGGCACTGGATGGGGGGCTTTCTAGTGGAGGGGGGAAGGGTGTAGGTTCTGCGGCTGCTAAAGAGGCAGAGCTAGTGTGCTGTCTCAGAAAAAACGTTCTCTTTGGACTGTGATGCCATCGCCTCTCGCGCACGCTGGATCTTGCGCAAGATGTCTTCACCTTTTGCATTCCAGACGTATAGGCTTGGCTGAGCATTGTGTAATGCTAAA
>NZ_JBVASJ010000008.1:0-199038 GCF_057813935.1 Pseudomonas sp. F220 | reverse complement strand
GACTCAGTTCAATTTGTTCGTCTTCACTGAGCACGATGTCCTGAGAGTTCATGTGATCACTCCAAGTACTGACTGACCACAGAAGCATAGCTCAGGCTAGAAACTTATTTAAGAGACAGGACACTAGTGGCTAAAACCCGCCCAATAAAAAACGCCCCGAACCAGTCGGGGCGTTTTTATGTGGCGAGACGACGAGGGCTTACTTACCCTGCCAGCGCTGCAGTACCAGGGTGGCATTGGTGCCACCGAAGCCGAAGCTGTTGCTCATCACGTTGTTGAGCGTGACGTTCTCGCGGGTCTTGGTCAGGATCGGCATGTCAGCGACAGCTGGGTCCAGCTCTTCGATGTTGGCTGAGCCGGCCATGAAGTTGCCTTCCATCATCAGCATGCAGTAGATCGCTTCGTGAACGCCGGCGGCGCCCAGAGAGTGACCGGACAGGCTCTTGGTGGAGCTGATGGCCGGAGCCTTGTCGCCGAATACTTCACGTACACCTTCCATCTCTTTGGCGTCACCGACAGGAGTCGAGGTACCGTGAGTGTTGATGTAGTCGATCGGACCGTCGACGGTGGACATGGCCATCTGCATGCAGCGGATGGCGCCTTCGCCGCTAGGAGCGACCATGTCGTAGCCGTCGGAGGTTGCGCCGTAGCCAACGATTTCCGCATAGATCTTCGCGCCGCGGGCCAGAGCGTGTTCCAGCTCTTCAACCACGACCATGCCGCCACCGCCAGCGATGACGAAACCGTCACGCTTGGCGTCGTAGGCACGGGAAGCTTTTTCCGGGGTGTCGTTGTACTGGCTGGACAGCGCGCCCATGGCGTCGAACAGGAACGATTGGCTCCAATGTTCTTCTTCACCGCCGCCGGCAAAAACGATGTCCTGCTTGCCCATCTGGATCTGTTCCATGGCGGTACCGATGCAGTGAGCACTGGTGGCACAGGCAGAAGCGATGGAGTAGTTCAGACCCTTGATCTTGAATGGCGTGGCCAGGCAAGCGGAAACCGTACTGCTCATGGTCCGCGTGACGCGGTATGGGCCGACGCGCTTGACGCCTTTCTCGCGCAGGATGTCCAGCGCTTCCATCTGGTTGAGGGTCGACGCGCCGCCGGAACCAGCGATCAGGCCGGTACGCGGGTTGGAGACTTGCTCCTCGGTCAGACCGGAGTCAGCGATGGCGTCTTTCATGGCCAGATAAGCGTAAGCCGCTGCGTGGCCGACGAAGCGATAGATCTTGCGATCGATCAGCTCTTCGAGGTTAAGGTCAATGGAGCCGGAAACCTGGCTACGCAGACCCATTTCGGCATATTCCGGGTTGAATCGGATGCCAGGGCGACTTGCACGCAGGTTAGCGGAGACGGTCTCTTTGTCATTGCCCAGGCACGAAACGATGCCCAGACCAGTGATAACGACGCGGCGCATGCGGATAACCCTTAGAAGTTGTCAGTGGAAGTAAATACGCCGACCCGAAGGCCTTCGGCGGTATAGATCTCGCGGCCGTCAACGCTGACAGAACCATCGGCGATGGCCATGTTCAGCTTGCCGCGCATGACGCGCTTGATCTGAATGTTGTAAGTGACTTTCTTGGCAGTCGGCAAGACCTGGCCAAAGAATTTTACCTCTCCTGAACCCAATGCGCGACCACGGCCTGGCAGGTCTTGCCAGCCCAGGAAGAAACCGACCAGTTGCCACATGGCATCCAGGCCCAGGCAGCCAGGCATCACCGGATCGCCTTCGAAGTGGCACGCGAAGAACCACAGGTCCGGATTGATATCCAGCTCGGCGACCAATTCACCTTTGCCGTACTTGCCACCCTCTGAGCTGATATGGGTGATGCGATCCACCATCAGCATGTTCGGGGCGGGCAGTTGCGCGTTACCTGGGCCGAACAGCTCACCGCGACTGCAGCGCAGCAGATCTTCCCGAGTAAAGGCGTTTTGTTTGGTCATGCGAGCTCCTCAATAGTCCCATGCGGCAGGGTGGGGCAAATCTTCCCGACCGACCGAAGCGTTCATGCCTCGAATCGACAGCCTACTCATAGACTATTGCGTTGTAGTGAAAGTCACAGCACAAAGGGTATGAATGTACACTTGTGCACTGAAATTATTATTCAGGCTCGTTTCAGGGCCTGTTTGGGTGCCTAAGACTGCCGCACTTTCGCACTTCACGCCAGTCGCAGATCGTCGAAACCTCTGTTCTACTGCACCCAACGTTGCAGAATTTGCTGCAGATCAGTGCGCTTGAACGGCTTGGCCAGATAATCGTTCATTCCGGCGTCAAGGCAGGCTTCGCGGTCTCCCTGCAAGGCATTGGCTGTCAGGGCGATGATCGGTAGCTCGGCGCAGCCTGGCAGTTGGCGGATCTGGCGGGTGGCTTCATAGCCGTCGATAAGCGGCAGCCGGCAGTCCATTAGAATAGCTTCGAATATCAGGCTCTCAGCGCTGCGAATGGCTTGCGCGCCGTCGGTGGCGACGCTGACGGTGAAGCCCAGACTGCGCAGCATCGCCTCAATCACTGTCCGGTTGACCGGATTGTCCTCCACCAGCAGCACATTGCGACCTTCGCCATGGTCGTTTCCTGAAGGTATCCGGGGCGTCAGCACCGGCAAGCTTTGCTGATACAGCGCCAACGGTATCTCCAGGGTAAAGACAGAACCGCGGCCTTCCTCACTCTGGGCGCGCAGAGTGCCGCCCATCCGTTCGGCGAGCGTGCGGGCAATCGGCAGACCAAGGCCGGTGCCACCATAACGTCGGGAAATCGAACTGTCGGCCTGTTGGAACGCATTGAACATCAGCTCCAGGCTTTGCGCCGAGATACCGATGCCGCTGTCACGCACGCTGCAGGTGAACCACAGCACTTCGTGGTCCAGAGATTGCCATTGCGGCTCAATCGACACGCTGCCGTGTTCGGTGAATTTCAGCGCGTTGCCGATCAGGTTGACCAGAATCTGCCGGATCCGGGTCGGATCGCCCTGAACTTGCAGCGACTCCATGCCCGCCGGGATCTTCAGCTCAAGGCTAAGGCCCCGCTGTACTGCACTGTGCTGAAATGCCTGTGCGCAGCTGGTGATCAGATCGGCGAGGTTGAACGGGATATGTTCCAGTTCCAGCGCAGCACGCTCGATGCGTGAGAAGTCGAGGATATCGTTGATCACCTTGAGCAGGTGTTCGGTGGACTCGGAGGCAAGCGCCGCGTATTCGACCTGCTCCTCGGTCATTTCGGTGGTTTCGAGTAGTTGCAGCATACCCAGCACGCCATTCATCGGCGTCCGCAGTTCGTGACTCATCATCGCCAGGAAGTCGGATTTAGCGTTGTTGGCCTTTTCCGCTTCTTCGCGGGTCTGGATCAATTGCGCCATCGCCTGATGCTGTTCGCGGCTGGCTTGCTCCAGGCCGCCGGCGAGGTTGTTGATATGCCGTGACAGGCTACCAAGTTCGGCATCGTCGACGATCGGCAGCGGGGTACTGTAGTTGCCCTGTTGAATCGCCTTGACCGCATTACCCATGGCGCTGATTGGCTGTGACAGGCTTGCGGCCAGGCGGCGGGCGAGCAGGAAGGTGAACAACAAGGCAAACAGCGCGAGGATTGCGGCCTTGAGCAGGATTTCCTGCTGGCGCTGACTGAAGGCGTCGTTAGACATACCGACAATCACCCTGCCCAGATAGTCCTCTGCCGGTGCTACGGCCGGTGAACTGCCGTCCTGAAGGAAATCATTATTGAGCTTGATCCGTTGCAAGCGTACGGGTGCCTGGAACACTTCAACCTGTTGCGATTGACTGACAGTTTCCGAGGGCTGTTCGACGTACGCCAGTATGTTGTTGGTGCTGTCCTGCACCTCCAGAAAGCGCACATGAGAGATCGTCAGAGTGGCTTTCAACAAGCTCTCTAGCACCTCGTTGTTGCCGGAAATCACGCCGTATTCGGTGGCCGGTGCCAGTTGGTTGGCGATCAGTTGTCCGGTGTGGTTCAGTTCCTGGCGCAAATCCTGAATCCGCACGAAGGTAAAGAAGCTGATCAGCAGCAATGTCAGCAACAAGGCCGGGCCAAGGCTGATGATCTGGGTGCGGGTATTGATGTCCCAACGGCGCCGGAAGGTCATGGGCGGGTTTCTCCTTCGGCCAACCGGGTCGCGACAGACTGTTCGTCAATCTGTTCGATGCCCAGCGAGCGTGCCACTTGCGGGTTGCTCAGCACTTTGAAATGTGGCGGGTACAGCGCGCGCGGCCAGTTGGCGGTCGGGCGGTCGAGCAAAGTGTCGAGAATTGCCAGCCAGTCGTTTTGGTCACTGTAGGTGCTGGCCAAGCTACCGGCCTTGACGAAACCGGCATTGGGGCCGATCAGCGCCCGTTGCCGGGCGTAGCTGCTGAGCAGCAGATTTTTGGCGGTTTTCGGGTTGTACAGGTCGTCATCGTTGAGGCCCAAGAGCACATCGCTGTTTTTCAGCAGTGCCTGGAGTGGACGGCTGTCACTGGTGTTGTCCCAGCGCTCGGTGACGATTTCCAGGCCTAACGGTTGCGCGACCTTGCGTAATTCTTTCAGGAGAAATTCGCTGTGGCTGTCATAGAGCACGCCAACCCGTCGGGCTTGCGGCAGGATGCTTTGGATCAGACGCAATTGCCGGTCCAGTGGAGGGTCGCTCCACAGCAGGCTGAGTCTGGCGGGCAAGGTGTTGCCCAGGTGTTGCCGGGCTTGCAGGCGACTGATGTGCAGCACCAGTGTTGCCGGCCCTTGGGCGTCTTGCAGGCGCCAGTCCAGGCTCGGCAGATCGAGCAGGATCAGTCGTGTGCCTGAAGGCAGTTTGCTCGGTGCCGGCAGGTTAGTCAGCGGACTGAAGCGTACGGTGTCTTCGGGTCGCAGTTGGCTCAAGGCCTGGGTAAAGGACTGCACGCGAGGGCTGTCTTCGGCGCCGGCCAGCAAAATCTCGGCGCTCCGGGCCGGAAGGCTTGCGAGCAGACAGATTATCGCCAGACACACTGACCTGAGCAGGTGGCCAAGGGGTGGCGTCACCTGTGACTGACGTTCGACCATGCTAGATCTCTAACTCCGCGCTGAAGTAGAGAACGTGGCGTTGGTCATAGGTGTTATCGACAAACGTGGAGGGTTGCTCGCGTAGGCGTAGGTCAGGCGCAGGCGGTCCGCGGTGTTCATGCGCCAGTCGAGCTGGGTTTCGGTGCCAGAGAAACGTGAGGAGTTCGAGTTGCTGGCGATGTATTGGTTGTTACGCAGTGGCTCGCTGATCATTCCGGTAATTTCGTCGTAGAACAGCTTCGCGTCGACGGTCAGTCCGATATCAGCAAAGAAGCCGTTGTAGCCCAATTCGCGCGAACGCATGTGTTCTTGTTCGAGATCGCCCGGGCCACGGGTCTTGACGAAGTACTGGGCGCGGGATTGTCCGTAGGCTCTGGGGCTCAGGTTGGTGATCCGATAACTCCAGTTGACGTTGTTCTCGAACATGTCGGGCGAACGGATGGCTTCTGAATACACCGCACGCAGGCCGTGGCGTGGGTTGATCAGATAATTGACCGCCACCCGTGGAGTCAGCGAACTGCCGGTCAACCGGGTGTCTTCGAACATGGCACCGCCCTGGAGCAGCCAGTGTTGCGCCGATCCTTGAATATAAAGGCTGTGGTCCGGGTTGATGTCCAGGTTCCAGCGCAACGAGCCGGCATAGTCCTTGGCAATGACGTCGGAATTGTCACCGGCAGCGGTGATCCCGGAGAACACTGGACGGTAGGTGTAAGGCCGCTGGTTGGTGCCATCTTTCGAGCGACCGTCGATCAGCACCTGCATGCGCCGCGCTTCGCTGGCGTTGGTGCCGTGATAGTTCACCGCAGCCTGATTGCCGCTGGTCCTGATCAATTCACTGTCGATCACTGTCATGCTGCCGGGAACTGCTGCGGGGGACTGTTTCAGGCGCGTAGCGGTCAGTACTTGCGGCAGTGGCCGGCTATCGAGAAACAGGTCATCGGCCTGCGCCGGGCTGCTGACAATCAGCGCCAGGACCAGTGATGAGCGTGGATTGGGAGGGCCAAAGTACACGACACTGCCTTGAGAACAGATAATTGCTGCGCATGTTAACCGAGCTGATCGGGTTTTCCAGTCACGATGCGGGCATTTTCCGTAGCTAAATGGGTCTGATACCAACATTTGCCGGTATTCATCGGTGGGGCTGGCCGCCAGTGGGCTGCTCCGTATAATGCCGTCATCGCCACTGCTATGGATTAACGGATTGCATATGACTGAACAGCGCCCTATTGCGGTCCTGGGAGGCGGAAGTTTTGGTACCGCCGTGGCCAATTTGCTGGCCGAGAACGGTCATCGGGTACGGCAGTGGATGCGTGATCCTGAACAGGCCGAGGCCATTCGGGTGAACCGCGAGAATCCGCGCTACCTCAAGGGCATCAAGGTTCACCCTGCGGTGGAGCCGGTCACTGATCTGCTAGCGACGCTGACCGACTGCGACCTGTGTTTCGTCGCGTTGCCGTCCAGTGCGTTGCGCTCGGTGTTGGCCCCTCATGCCGAACGCCTGAGCGGCAAACTGTTGGTCAGCCTGACCAAAGGCATCGAGGCGCAGACCTTCAAGCTGATGAGCGAAATTCTCGAAGAAATCGCTCCGCAAGCACGAATCGGCGTGTTGTCCGGGCCCAATCTTGCTCGGGAAGTGGCGGAGCACGCACTGACTGCTACTGTGGTCGCTAGCGAAGATGAAGAACTCTGCCAACGCGTCCAGGCGGCGTTGCACGGCCGTACCTTTCGCGTTTACGCCAGCGCCGATCGCTTTGGTGTGGAATTGGGCGGGGCGCTGAAAAACGTCTACGCAATCATCGCCGGCATGGCCGTGGCATTGGGTATGGGTGAAAACACCAAGAGTATGCTGATCACCCGAGCATTGGCGGAAATGACCCGTTTCGCGGTCAGTCAGGGCGCCAATCCCATGACCTTCCTGGGACTGGCCGGGGTCGGTGACTTGATCGTCACCTGTTCGTCCCCCAAGAGCCGCAATTACCAAGTGGGCTTTGCCTTGGGGCAGGGGTTGAGTCTGGAGGACGCGGTGACTCGTCTTGGCGAAGTCGCCGAGGGTGTGAACACTCTCAAAGTGCTCAAGGTCAAGGCTCAGGAGTTGGGTGTCTACATGCCGCTGGTCGCCGGGTTGCACGCGATTCTGTTCGAAGGGCGCACGCTCAACCAGGTCATCGAATTGTTGATGCGCGGCGAGCCGAAAACCGATGTCGATTTTATCTCTACCAGTGGTTTCAACTGAGCAGGACAAGGAGCGAGACATGAACGATCCGAAGAGCGAAGCCAAATACGAGTCCATTTTGCTACGCGTTCTATGGATGCTGGTGTACGTGTTGGTCTGGCAAGTGGCGCAATTCATCCTGGGCGCTGTGGTGCTGGTGCAACTCATCTACCGGCTGATCTACGGTGCGCCGAATGCCAGCCTGATGAACTTCGGCGACAGCCTGAGTCAGTTCTTGGCGCAGATCGGTCGCTTCGGCAGTTTCCACAGTGACCAGAAACCCTGGCCATTCGCCGATTGGCCGACCCCGCGCACACCCGAAGGTGAAGCAGCGCATGCCGTACCGCCTGCACCGCACCCGGCACGTGACGAGGAGCCGAAGCTATGAAGTTCTGGGTGCTGCGTCACGGTGAAGCCGAGTCTCACGCCCGTAGCGATGCCGAGCGGGCGTTGACCCAACATGGCCGCGAAGAGGTGTTGCGCAGTGCTGCTCAACTGATCGGCCAGCCGATCCAGGCAATCATCGCCAGCCCTTATGTACGGGCGCAGCAGACTGCACAGCTGGTACGGGAGGCGTTGGGATTCGAACCGGAGATCAGAACCGTGTCCTGGCTGACTCCAGATAACAATCCGTTGACGGTGGTGGATCATCTCGACTCGGCGGACAACGTAGTGCTGGTCAGCCATAACCCTCTGGTTGGCAGTCTGATTGGCTACTTGCAGCACGGTCATCTGCGCGATCCGCAACCGATGAACACTGCCAGCCTTGCCGAGCTGGAAGGCGACTGGCCGCTGGCCGGGTTGATGACCCTCAATAGCGTCAAACATCCCTGACCGAGCTCCCCCCGACGAACCTGCGTGAGCGCAAAAAGATCGCAGACTGCGCCAGCGCCTACGACGACCGAGTACACCCTCGACGTTGCGGTTGTACGCAAAACCTGTAGGCGCTGGCGCAGCCTGCGATCTTTTTCTGCGCAACACTACCAATCCCCGCTGTTTTCTCTGTGAAATAGTCAACCAAGCAACTGCTCGGTTGACTACGCTTGCCGCCACACAGAACAAAAAGGAGCGCTCGCATGTCTGCCGCTTTTCGTTTGCCGCTGGAGGTGTTCTACGAGCGTGAAACTCGTCATCCCCGTCAACGTTTTCTGGTTCAGCCGCTAGGTGGCGGGCGGGTTGAAACCCTGAGTTGGTCCGATGTTGGTCACCAGGCCCGTTGCGCAGCCCACTGGCTCCGCGCACGGGAGCTGCCGCAAGGCAGCCACATCGCAATCATTTCAAAAAACTGTGCGCACTGGATCATCGCCGACCTGGCGATCTGGATGGCCGGGCATGTGTCCGTCCCGTTGTATCCCAACCTGACCGCAGACTCGGCGTCCCAGGTGCTCGAGCATTCAGAGGCAGTGCTGGTGTTTATCGGCAAGCTGGATGACTGGCCGGGCATGGCGCCTGGAGTCAGGCCAGGTTTGCCAACGATCAGTCTGCCGTTATGTCCCGAGGGCTCGTTCGATTACAGCTGGGCCGACCTGCAACGCAGTTCACCTATTCAGGACGACCCGCTGCCCGCAGCTTCGCAACTGGCGACGATCATTTACACCTCGGGTACCACCGGCGTACCAAAAGGGGTGATGCACAGCTTTGGCAATCTCGGTTTCGCCACGACCCACGGCACGCAACTGTTTGGCCTGGGAGAGTCGGATCGGCTGTTGTCGTACCTGCCGCTGTGCCATGTGGCCGAGCGGATGTTTGTCGAACTGGCGTCGATCTATACCGGCCAAACGGTGTTTTTTGCCGAGAGCCCGGACACCTTCCTCATCGACCTGAAGCGCGCCCGACCTACCGCGCTGTTCGGCGTGCCGCGGATATGGACCAAATTCCAGATGGGCGTGTACAGCAAAATGCCCGCCAAGCGCCTGAATTTTCTGCTGGGCTTGCCGGTCATTGGCAGGTGGGTAGGGCATAAAGTGCTTGCCGGGTTGGGGCTGGATGCTTTGCGCATCGCCTTGTCGGGCGCTGCGCCAGTGCCGCAGACTTTGCTTGAGTGGTACCAACGGCTCGGTCTGGATGTGCTGGAGGTCTATGGCATGACCGAGAGTTGCGGTTATTCCCATGTCGGTCGTGCGGGTCAGCACACACCAGGCTGGATCGGTGGACCCTGCCCGGAAGTCGAAGTGCGTATTGATGAGACGGGTGAAGTGCAGGTGCGTAGCGGAGCGACCATGCTCGGCTACTACAAGGATCCGCAGAAAACCGCCGAAACCCTCACCGAGGACGGTTTTCTGCGCACCGGGGACAAGGGCGAGCAGGATGCTGAAGGCAATCTGCGCCTGACCGGGCGGCTCAAGGAAATCTTCAAGACCAGCAAAGGAAAATACGTCGCGCCGGCACCCATCGAAAATCGCCTGGCGGTGCACTCACGGATCGAACAAGTGTGCGTGGTCGGTGATGGTTTGAGCGCGCCGCTGGGGCTGTGTGTGCTGTCGGCGGTCGGGCTTCAGGATGCTGCCAGTGCGGCTCGCAGCGGTTTGCATTCCAGCCTGGAAGCCTTGCTTGAAGAGGTTAACGGCGTCCTCGACAAACACGAACGCTTGCGTCAATTGGTCGTGGTGAAGGACAGTTGGGCAGTGGAAAACGGTTTCCTGACGCCCACGCTGAAGATCAAACGCAACGTGATTGAGGCCACCTACGGTGCACGCTTCCTGGAGTGGAGCGAGCATTGCGAAACGGTGTTGTGGCAGGATTGAGGCGATATAAAACCAGTAAAGGATGTAGCGATGACTTTATGGCGTACCGCTCCCAACATTGAGCAACTGAATGCGATTCAGAAAAATACCATCGGCGAAGTGCTGGATATCCGCTTCGAATCCTTTGATGAAGAGTCTCTGACTGCGAGCATGGTCATCGACCACCGTACTCATCAGCCCTATGGTTTGCTACACGGTGGGGCCTCGGTGGTGCTGGCCGAGACTGTTGGCTCCATGGCCAGCTACTTGTGCATCGATGCCAGCAAGTTCTATTGCGTGGGGCTTGAGATCAACGCCAACCATTTGCGTGGGTTGCGCAGCGGGCGAGTGACGGCGGTAGCGCGGGCAATCCATGTCGGCCGCACCACCCACGTCTGGGACATCCGTCTGAGCAGCGATGAAGGCAAGGCCAGTTGCGTGTCGCGGTTGACCATGGCGGTGGTGCCGCTGGGAGAAACACCGCCGGCCCGCTGATAGCTTGATCGAACAAATCCCCTGTGGCGAGGGGGAATGAGGTCTCTGTAGGAGCGAGCAAGCTCGCGATGGACGTTAACGATAACGCGTGTTGTCTGAATAAACGCGTTGCCCTTGAGTCCATCGCGAGCAAGCTCGCTCCTACAAGGGGCAAGCCCCCTCACCGCAGACCATGGCTTTGACCTGTCTGTCATCATTCCTGGCAGTTACGGTCATTGCTGTCGGGAAGCGACTTACGGACAATCAACACCTGTTTTCGTTTATGGATGAGCTGGTATGTCGCAGCAGGTGTTTTTTGCTCACGCCAATGGTTTCCCTTCGGCCACCTACGGCAAGTTGTTCGCCGCGTTGGCGCCGGAATATGACGTCGCGCATTTGCAGCAGCATGCTCATGACCCGCGTTTCCCGGTGGACGATAACTGGTTGAACCTGGTGGATGAGCTGATTCATCACCTTGAGCAGCAGCCAGCGCCGGTGTGGGGTGTCGGGCATTCTTTTGGTGGCGTCCTGCATCTGCATGCGGCGTTGCGTTGCCCGCAGCTCTATCGCGGCGTGGTGATGCTTGATTCGCCGGTGCTGACCCGCGCTGATCAGTGGGTGATACGCGCAGCCAAGCGCTTCGGTTTTATCGACCGGCTGACCCCGGCTGGGCGGACTCTCGGGCGACGGGAAGAGTTCGCTGATATGGAAGCTGCGCGCCACTACTTCGCCGGTAAAACCCTGTTTCGCGGTTTTGATCCGGAATGTTTCGACGCTTACCTGCAACATGGCTTGCACAAGGTCGGTGATCGTCTGCGCTTGAGTTTCGATCCGGCAACGGAAATCAGCATCTACCGTGGCGTCCCGCATATCAGCCCCGGTCGCGCACGGCAGTTGAAGGTGCCGCTGGCGGTGGTTCGCGGGCGTCAGAGCCGGGTGGTGATGCGCCATCACGCAAACTCGGTGGGACGTTTGCCCCACGGTGAGTTGCTGACCATGCCCGGTGGGCATATGTTTCCCCTTGAGCGTCCACAGGACACCGCCACGCTGCTGAAGAATCTGTTCAGTCGCTGGGAAAGCCGTGGTGAGCGGAGTTGTGCATGAAAACCCCGGTTGAAGAAGTTCGTCTGAGCTTGCCGCATATCGAGTTGGCCGCGCATTTGTTTGGACCCGAGGACGGTGTGCCGGTGATTGCCTTACATGGCTGGCTGGACAACGCCAACAGCTTCGCGCGCCTGGCGCCGAAGCTCACGGGGTTGCGCATCGTGGCTCTGGATATGGCCGGGCACGGTCATTCCGGGCATCGGCCGCTGGGTGCCGGTTACGCGTTGTGGGACTACGTTTATGACGTACTGCAAGTTGCCGAGCAGCTTGGCTGGAAGCGCTTTGCCTTACTCGGGCACTCGCTGGGGGCGATCGTTTCACTGGTGCTGGCGGGCGCGCTGCCGGAGCGTGTGACGCATTTGGCGCTGATCGACGGGGTCATTCCTCCTACCGCAAAAGGTGACAACGCTGCCGAACGTATGGGCATGGCCCTACAGGCGCAACTGAACCTGCAAGACAAGCGCAAACCGGTCTACAGCACCCTGGACCGTGCCATCGAAGCACGAATGAAAGGCCTGGTCGCCGTCAGCCGTGAAGCTGCCGAGCTGCTGGCCCAGCGCGGACTCATGCCGGTGCCGGGGGGCTACACCTGGCGCAGCGACAGTCGTCTGACCCTGGCGTCGCCGCTGCGTCTGACAGACGAACAGGCAATGGCCTTCGTCCAGCGCATCGATTGCCCGACCCAACTGGTAGTCGCCGAGGATGGCATGCTGGCGCAACATCCAGAATTACTGGAGCGTCTACCCTTTAGCCGAGAACAGCTGCCCGGCGGCCATCATTTGCACCTGAATGACGAGCCCGGCGCCGCCCTTGTTGCAGACTGTTTCAATCGGTTCTTCGCCGTTCCTTGACTTGCAGCGGGCAACTGTCGAGGCTGGGCGGGTTGAAATGGGAGACAACCATGATAGATCTCTACACCGCTGCGACCCCGAATGGCCACAAGGTCTCTATCGTGCTCGAGGAACTCGGCCTGCCCTACACGGTGCATGCCTTGAGTTTCGACAAAAAGGAACAAAAGGCTCCAGACTTTCTCAAGATCAATCCCAATGGCCGGATCCCGGCCATTGTCGATCGTGGCAATGGCGATTTTGCCGTGTTTGAATCGGGTGCAATTCTCATTTATCTGGCCGAACTGAGCGGGCAACTCATGCCCAAAGACCCCAAGGGACGTTCGGTGGTCATGCAATGGCTGATGTTCCAGATGGGTGGCATCGGCCCGATGCAAGGTCAGGCCAATGTGTTTTTCCGCTATTTCCCGGAAAAACTCCAGGGCGCCATCGACCGCTATCAACATGAAACCCGCCGCTTGTATGAAGTGCTGAACACCCGCCTGGAAGCCGTCGAATACCTGGCCGGGGATTACAGCATTGCCGACATCGCGACCTATCCGTGGGTCCGTGGCTATGAGTGGTCCGGTGTCTCGGTAGACGGTTTGCCGGCCTTGCAGCGCTGGATGGCAACCATGGAGGCCCGTCCTGCGGTGCAGCGCGGCTTGCTGGTGCCACAACGTATCGACGACGCCAGTGTCGTCAAAGGTGCCCAGGCCATGTTGATCCGATGAGAGTACCCATGCGTCTAATCAGTATTCTCAGTCTGTGCTGTCCCAGTCCTTTGTTGTTCGCCGCCGATGTACCCGGCAGTCACGATTTGCCGCTGGTGCCGCGTCTGGCTGATGCGCAGATCGTCGATTACCGGCCAGTGGCAGAACTGGAGCGCATTTATCCCTTGGGGGCGATCCGTAAGATCAGTGGCCAGTTGCGTTTCGACGGCCAGGTCACTGCCCGTGGGAAAGCGACCTCGGTGACCTACGAATTGCCGCCTGAGCATTCGTCCACCGAAGCCTTCACCGCGGCTCGTGAAGCCTTGCAGAAGCAGGGCGCCGAGTTGTTGTTCTGGTGCCAGGCCCGTGATTGTGGGGAAAGCAGCCTGTGGGCCAACGAAGTCTTCGGCAACGCCAAGCTGTATGGTGCCGACGATCAGCAGGCCTATTTACTATTGCGTCTGGCGGCGCCACAGGACAACTCGCTGATGGCGTTGTACAGCATCACTCGCGGCAATCGCCGGGCTTACCTGCATGTCGAGCAGTTTGAAGCCAGCGCCCCCCTTGGCGAGTTGATGCCGACTTCCGCAACTTTATTGCGCCAGCTTAAAGACACCGGTGAGCTCGATTTGCCGAAGCTGGACGGTGAGCCGTTACCGGTTTGGTTGACCTTACTGTCGCGCGGGCTGAACCTCGATACGACGATGCGGGTCAGTGTTTCCGGGCCCAACGCCGAGATCTGGCGCCAGGCGCTGATCGGGCAGGGTGTGCGAGCGGCGCGGATGGAGACCGGCAGCGCGAAAGCGGCGGGTCTGCACATCGAATTATTGCGGTAAGCTCCCTCAAGGCGAACGAGCCTCAAGCCGTTCGCCTACTCTTTGTTCGTTGACCTTTCACGAGATTTTTCATGCTCAATAACGATCGCCTGTTGGTGCAGATCCTGCTCCTGGTGCTGTTCGGTGCAAGCTTCTGGGTGATGGCGCCATTTTGGTCGGCATTGTTCTGGGGCGCGGTACTGGCGTTTGCCAGTTGGCCGCTGATGCGTCTGCTAACCCGTTGGTTGAATGGCCGCGAGTCCTTGGCCGCAGGTTTGCTGACCCTTGGCTGGATGCTATTGGTGGCTGCACCGCTGGTCTGGCTTGGTCTGAACCTGGCCGATCATCTGCGTGACACTGTGACCTTTATCAAGGATGTCCAGGTCGATGGCTTGCCCGAGGCGCCAGCATGGCTGGCAAGTGTTCCCTTGGTAGGCGAGCGGCTGGTGGGGGTCTGGAACAGCATCGATCAACAGGGCGCAGCGATGATGCTCGCGATCAAGCCTTACCTTGGGCAAGTCGGTAATTGGCTACTGGCGCGTAGCGCGCAGATCGGTGGGGGGATACTCGAACTGACGCTGAGCCTGGTGTTTGTATTCTTCTTCTATCGAGACGGGCCGAGACTGGCGACGTTTGTCCATCGCTTGCTGGAACGGCTGATCGGTGATCGCGCTGCTTACTACATCGAACTGGTGGCTGGCACGGTACAACGGGTGGTCAACGGGGTCATCGGCACGGCCGCAGCACAGGCGATCCTGGCGTTGATCGGCTTCCTGATTGCCGGTGTGCCGGGCGCACTGGTGTTGGGCATCGCCACCTTCCTGCTCAGTCTGATTCCCATGGGGCCGCCGCTGATATGGATTCCCGCTACCGCGTGGCTGGCCTGGAAAGGCGAGTACGGCATGGCGGTGTTCCTCGGGATCTGGGGCACGCTGATCATCAGTGGTGTGGACAACGTGCTCAAGCCGTACCTGATCAGCCGCGGCGGCACTTTGCCGCTGGTGATCGTGTTGCTTGGGGTGTTCGGTGGGCTGATTGCGTTTGGTTTTATCGGTCTGTTCATCGGCCCGACCTTGCTGGCTGTAGCCTATAGCCTGTTGACGGATTGGAGTGTCAGTCAGGCGCGAGTGGACGAGAAACGCTGAAGCCACAGAGAGCGAGTTATCGTGGGTCTGTGAGCTTTTGGGTACCCAAGGCAGCACCTAGACCCGAGGCAAGCGCACCACGGCGGTCAGGCCGCCTCCCGGGGTTTCTTCCAAGTCCAGGTGACCACCCAGTCGCTGCGCCGCCTCCCGAGCGATGGTCATGCCCAGGCCGACACCGCCAGAGTTGCGGTTGCGTGAGCCTTCCAGACGATAGAACGGCTCGAACACGGCTTCACGTTTGTCCGCTGCGATACCCGGACCATGGTCGATGACCTTGATGAGCACTTCTTCGCGGCTGTCTTGTAGTGTAATTACCGCGTGACCGGCGTAGCGCAGGGCGTTGTCCAACAGGTTGTTCAGGCATGAGCGCAGGGCCATCGGTTGTACCTGGAGCGGTGCGCAATGGCCGCCGGTCTGGACGTCAGCGCCCTGGTCCTGAGCGTTCTCGCAGAGGGATTCGACCAGCGCTTGCACATCCATCCATTGCGGGGCTTCGCTGGTGCGCTGCTCGTGCAGGTAACTAAGGGTGGCGTCGAGCATGCTGATCATGTCATCGAGATCCTGCCGCATCTGCCCTTGCAACTTACTGTCGCCAATCTGTTCGAGGCGCAGTTTGAGTCGCGACAGCGGCGTGCGCAGATCGTGGGATACCGCGCCAAGCATCCGTCCCCGTTGCTGCACCTGCTCACGAATGCGCTTTTGCATCAGATTGAAGGTGTAGGCCGCCTGGCGAGCTTCCCGGGGGCCGGACTCATCCAGCGGCGGGCTGTCGAGATCTTCGCTGAGGCGCTCAGCCGCCGTGCTCAAGCGCTGGATCGGCCGGCTCAGCAGTTTGGCCCCGTACCAGGCGGCGATGATCAGAGAGATGAGCTGGAACGTCAGTGGTACGATCGGGCCACCGAACCATGGGCGTCGCGGCCTGGGCTCGAAGCGCCCATGCAGCGGCGGGCGTTGCCCGTCGAACCCGGTCGCTGACTCCGATGGTGGAGGCGGCGGAGGAGGGCCGTAATGGTGAAACCAGAAGAATGCCAACAGGTGAGCGAGCACGATCGCAATGAGCAGCACGCCAAATAGACGGCCGAATAGCGTATCGAAGCGTAAACGCATCAGCCGATATCTCTCGCATCGAACAGATAACCTTCACCGCGAACGGTCTTGATCAACTGCGGGGCTTTCGGGTCATCGCCGAGTTTTTGCCGCAGGCGCGAGACCAGCAAATCGATGCTGCGGTCAAACGCTTCGATGGAGCGACCGCGGGCGGCGTCCAACAGCTGCTCGCGGCTGAGCACCCTCCTTGGGCGCTCGATGAAGACCCAGAGCAAACGGAATTCGGCATTGGAAAGCGGTACCACCAGGCCATCGGCGGCAATCAACTGGCGCAGCACGCTGTTCAGACGCCAGTTGTCGAAACGAATATTGGCCCGCTGCTCGCTGCGATCATCGCGCACCCGGCGCAGGATGGTCTGGATCCGCGCCACCAGTTCTCGCGGCTCGAAGGGTTTGGCCATGTAGTCATCGGCGCCCAATTCCAGGCCGATGATGCGGTCGGTCGGTTCGCAGCGGGCGGTGAGCATCAGAATCGGAATGTCCGATTCGGTACGCAGCCAGCGGCACAGCGACAGGCCGTCTTCTCCCGGCAGCATTAGGTCGAGCACCACCACGTCGAAATGCTCCGCTTGCAGTGCCAGACGCATCGCGGAGCCATCGGTGACACCGCTGGCGAGAATGTTGAAACGCGCCAGATAGTCGATCATCAATTCCCGGATCGGTACATCATCGTCGACGATCAGTGCGCGAATGCTCCAGCGTTTGTCTTCGCCAGGCGCTGCGGCTTTTTGATCGTCGGTGAAAGGAGCTGGGGTATTCATGCGTGCGTTCGTCTGCCAAGTAGGCGGCCAACCACAAAGATGGGCTGCGAGGTTTCAGCATAGGCGTCCGGCCGTGAGGCTGGAAGTGCTGTAAGGGGATGTTGCGGCTGGCGAGCGTAGCGTTGGTGATTGTTGCAGGCATGTCGGGAATGTATCGACTTCGACACAATAGCCGCTCACGTCGGCCCGCGCAGAGGTTTATCCTGAGACAAGAGTCTCTGTGGGGGATGATTTACCGATCATCGGGTCCCGCAGAGGCGTTGGTTCCGCTACAATGCGCGCCGATTTCGACTTGCCTGAGAGCACACTCATGTCCGCCTGCCAGACTCCTATCATCGTCGCCCTGGATTTCCCCACCCGTGACGCCGCGCTGAAGCTGGCCGATCAGTTGGACCCGAAACTGTGCCGGGTAAAAGTCGGCAAAGAACTGTTCACCAGCTGTGCCTCGGAAATCGTCGGGACTTTGCGTGACAAAGGTTTCGAAGTGTTCCTGGACTTGAAGTTCCACGATATCCCGAACACCACCGCCATGGCCGTCAAGGCTGCCGCAGAAATGGGGGTGTGGATGGTCAACGTCCATTGCTCCGGTGGTTTGCGCATGATGGCGGCTTGTCGTGAAGTGCTCGACCAGCGCAACGGTCCTAAACCGTTGTTGATCGGCGTGACCGTGCTGACCAGCATGGAACGTGAGGACCTGGCGGGAATCGGTCTGGACATCGAGCCTCAGGAGCAAGTGCTGCGCCTGGCCGCATTGGCAGAAAAAGCCGGGATGGACGGTCTGGTCTGTTCGGCGCTGGAAGCCCGGGCCTTGAAAACCGCGCATCCGTCTCTGCAATTGGTGACCCCGGGGATTCGTCCGGCGGGCAGTGCCCAAGACGATCAGCGTCGTATCCTCACCCCGCGTCAGGCGCTGGATGCCGGTTCCGACTACCTGGTGATAGGTCGTCCGATCAGCCAGGCGGCCGATCCAGCCAAGGCGTTGGCGGCGGTAGTGGCTGAGCTGGCCTGATTGATCGCTGAAGAACAAATGTGGGAGCGAGCCTGCTCGCGATGACTGACTAACATTCAACATTGATGTCGACTGTTATACCGCTATCGCGAGCAGGCTCGCTCCCACATTATTAGATTGATGTAGTTGCCAATATCTGGTTAAACCTTCAACACCAACTTGCCAAAGTTCTCGCCGCTGAACAGTTTCATCAGCGTTTCCGGGAACGTCTCCAGTCCCTCGACGATATCTTCCTTGCTCTTGAGCTGCCCCTTGGCCATCCAGCCGGCCATTTCTTGTCCGGCGGCGGCGAACTGAGCCGCATAGTCCATCACCACAAAGCCTTCCATTCGTGCACGGTTGACCAGCAACGACAGGTAGTTGGCCGGACCTTTCACTGCTTCTTTGTTGTTGTACTGACTGATGGCGCCGCAGATCACCACGCGAGCCTTCATGTTCAGGCGGCTGAGCACCGCATCGAGAATATCGCCGCCCACGTTATCGAAATACACGTCGACACCTTTCGGACATTCACGCTTGAGCCCGGCGACTACGTCTTCGCTTTTGTAATCGATGGCGCCATCGAAGCCCAGTTCGTCGATCAGGAATTTACACTTGTCCTGGCCACCGGCGATACCGACTACGCGGCAGCCCTTAATCTTGGCAATCTGCCCGGCAATGCTGCCCACCGCGCCTGCCGCGCCCGAAAGCACCACGGTGTCGCCGGCTTTGGGGGCGCCGACGTCCAGCAGGGCAAAGTAGGCGGTCATCCCGGTCATGCCCAACGCTGATAAATAGCGTGGCAGCGGTGCCAGTTTCGGATCGACTTTGTAGAAGCCGCGCGGCTCGCCCAGAAAATAATCCTGCACGCCCAAGGCACCGTTGACGTAGTCGCCGACGGCAAAGCCTGGATTGTTCGAGGCCACGACCTTACCAACACCCAGTGCGCGCATTACTTCGCCAATGCCAACTGGCGGAATATAGGATTTGCCTTCGTTCATCCAGCCACGCATGGCCGGGTCCAGGGACAGGTATTCGTTTTTGACCAGGATCTGACCTGCCGCCGGTTCGCCGACCGGAACTTGCTGATAGGTGAAGGTTTCGCGGGTCGCCGGGCCCACCGGGCGTTTAGCGAGCAGGAATTGGCGATTGGTCTGGGCAGTCATGAACAGGCACTCAATGATGAATGAAGCATGAGTGATAGACCCTCGCGACTAATCTCGCAAGGTTTGCCGATGCAGCGAATAGGCTTCAATCCAATCGGGTGATAGTTGGCGGAGCATGGATATCACTGCAACTCATAAGTGTTCAACCGGCCTTCTGATAGTGCTGCCGCGTCCCGGGGCGCTGTGGCTAGACTGCGAGGACGTGATCACCCGCATTCCATCGAGGACATAACAATGAGCATGACGTTTTCCGGCCAGGTAGCTTTGGTCACTGGCGCGGCGGCCGGTATTGGTCGTGCAACGGCCCGGGCTTTTGCCGCTGAAGGCTTGAAAGTGGTGGTCGCGGACCTGGATGTGGCGGGAGGCGAGGGCACGGTGGAATTGATTCGCGCGGCGGGTGGCGACGCGGTTTTCGTTCGCTGCAACGTCACTCTGGAAGCCGATGTGAAGAAGCTGATGGAGCAAGCAGTGAGCACCTACGGCCGTGTCGACTACGCCTTCAACAATGCCGGGATCGAGATCGAAAAGGGCAAACTGGCTGATGGCACCCTTGATGAGTTCGACGCCATCATGGGAGTCAACGTCAAAGGTGTCTGGCTGTGCATGAAATACCAATTGCCGTTGATGCTCGCTCAGGGCGGTGGCGCCATCGTCAATACCGCTTCGGTAGCGGGCCTGGGTGCGGCGCCGAAGATGAGCATCTACGCCGCCTCGAAACACGCGGTGATCGGCCTGACCAAGTCGGCCGCCATCGAGTATGCGAAGAAGAAAATCCGTGTGAATGCCGTTTGCCCGGCAGTGATTGACACCGACATGTTCCGTCGTGCCTATGAGGCGGATCCAAAGAAAGCCGAATTCGCCGCGGCCATGCACCCGGTCGGCCGCATCGGTACTGTTGAAGAGATCGCCAGCGCCGTGCTCTATCTGTGCAGCGACGGTGCAGCCTTCACTACTGGTCACGCCTTGGCGGTGGATGGCGGGGCAACGGCTATCTGACGGTTTGGTTCATCAGGCATAAAAAATCCGGAATCCTTAACAGATTCCGGATTTTTTTTGCTGATCAAGGACGAATCAGAAGTTCTTGTCAGGCGCGATCACGTTTTGGCAGTACGTCCTTGAGCTTGGCATGCATGCTGCGCAAGGTGTTTTCGGTACTGGTCCAGTCGATGCACGCGTCGGTAATGGAGACACCGTATTGCAGTTCTGCCAAGTCTTTTGGAATCGCCTGGCAGCCCCAGTTCAGATGGCTCTCGACCATCAAACCGATGATCGACTGGTTGCCTTCGAGGATCTGGTTGGCGACGTTCTCCATCACCAGCGGTTGCAGTGCCGGATCCTTGTTGGAGTTGGCGTGGCTGCAATCGACCATGATGTTCGGCTTGATTTTCGCCTTGTTCAGCGCTTGCTCGCAGAGTGCGACGCTGACCGAGTCATAGTTCGGCTTGCCATTGCCACCGCGCAGTACCACGTGACCGTAGGCGTTGCCCTTGGTGGTGACGATCGACACGCCGCCTTCCTGGTTGATGCCAAGGAAGCGGTGAGGGCTGGAAACCGACTGCAGGGCGTTGATCGCCACGGTCAGGCCACCGTCGGTGCCGTTCTTGAAACCGACAGCCGAGGACAGGCCGGAAGCCATTTCACGGTGAGTCTGGGATTCGGTGGTCCGTGCGCCGATTGCCGACCAGCTGATCAGATCTTGCAAGTACTGCGGCGAGATCGGATCGAGGGCTTCGGTTGCGGTAGGCAGGCCCATTTCAGCCAGGTCCAGCAGCAACTGACGACCGATGTGCAGGCCGTCCTGGATCTTGAACGAGTCATCCAGGTACGGATCGTTGATCAAGCCTTTCCAGCCGACGGTGGTACGCGGTTTCTCGAAATAGACCCGCATCACCAGATAGAGGGTGTCGGACACTTCGGCGGCGAGCGCCTTGAGGCGCTCGGCATATTCGTGAGCAGCCTTGATGTCGTGGATCGAGCAAGGCCCGATAACGACGAACAGGCGGTGGTCGGTGCCATCGAGAATATTGCGAATCACCTCGCGGCCTTTGGTCACGGTGCGCAGGGCAGCATCGCTCAAAGGAATATCACGCTTGAGCTGATCGGGAGTGATCAGAGTCTCGTTGGAGGCGACGTTAAGGTCATTGATCGGTAAATCAGCCATCGTGTTACTCGTCAGGTCACGGGTGCCGGCCGCCAGCGATCCCCGCGCGGCGGAGCACAGCATGATTGAGCGCAGCGGGGAGCCGAACCTTAGCGCGTTACGCTGTTACTCGACAATGGGCAGGCGCGGGTTTAATCCAGAGCCGGCTGTATAAAAGCCTGACGGACGGTGTCATGGGAGAACTCGTCGGCATGCTGCTGGACCCATTCAAGGGCCAGCACTTCGACGCTCTGCTGCTCGGTCTGCGGCTCATGCAGGCGACAGTAACGCTCCATTTGGCAGACCTGTTCGCCCATGCGCGCGCAGAACAACGTCTGTTCGTCGATAAACGCAATCCCGACCAAATACCCTCGCTTGCGTCTCAAGTACCAGGCCACATAACCCAGATAGCAGGCATTTTCGCCGAGGGTTGGCATGCGTACTTCCAGCGCCGTCCCGCGTCGCCAGGCGCGGTGGTAATTGCAAGCCACGCCGCCGAGGCTGATAGTGTGCAGCTGTTGGCGAGACATGCACTCGTGTTTACGTAAGGTTAACTCGACCGGAACATCATCAGGATGAGGTAGAAAACGTCTCATGAACGCGGACTCCGAGTCTCGGTTATTTGACATTGTTTCACCCAGTATAGTGGTCGAATTGGACTTGACCGATTTCGACGCCGATCAACGCCTGTTGGCGATGGACGGCGTTTCGTTGGTGGTGTTCACCAGCGTCGGCTGCGCCAGTTGCCGCTGGGCCCGTCAGCAACTGCCCGGACTGGGTCTGGCGGTCGATCGTCTGTGCTGGATCGATGCGGGAAACAACGGCGGAGTGGTCGAGCGATATCAGGTCTTTCATTTGCCGGCGCTGTTTGTGGTGCGCGACGGCGAGTTCTACGGCGCCTTACAGTCGCGGCTGACGCGCAATGAACTCAATGAGGGTGTGCGCCAGGTGCTGAGTCGAATTCCAGAGGAGTTGCCTTGATGGGTGAAGTTGTCCAGACGCCGCGAATCGGCATTATCGGTACCGGTGCTATCGGTGGTTTTTACGGGGTGATGCTGGCGCGTGCCGGGTTTGATGTGCACTTTCTGTTGCGCAGCGAGTTTTCCGCGGTCGCCGAGCACGGCCTGCAACTCAACAGCGCCGTGCATGGCGCGCTGACATTGAAACCGGTCCAGGCCTATGCCTCTGCAGCAGACATGCCGCCCTGTGACTGGCTGCTGGTAGGCGCGAAAACCACCAGCAACGCCGAACTCGCGCCGTCGATCATCAAGGCCGCGGCCAGCGGGGCCAAAGTCCTGTTGTTGCAGAATGGCCTGGATGTCGAAGACAGCCTGCGCGAACTACTGCCCGATTCGCTGCACCTGCTGGGCGGCCTGTGCTTTATCTGTGTCCACCGTGCGGCCCCCGGAGTGATTGAGCACCAGGCTCTGGGCAGGGTGAATCTTGGTTATCACAGCGGGCCGGCGCTGGCTGACGAACAGGCGCGCCAAGCGATTGTCGAGGAGGGCGCCGGGCTGTTCCGCAAGGCCGGCCTGGACTCTCAGGCCATGGCCAACTTGCAGCAGGCGCGCTGGCAAAAGCTGGTCTGGAATGTACCGTACAACGGTCTGTCGGTTCTGCTGGGTGCAAGCACAACGCCGTTGATGGCCGATGCCAGCAGTCGCGAGTTGATTCAGGCGCTGATGGCCGAAGTGGTGCAGGGCGCTCTGGCCTGCGGTCATAGCATGCCGCTCGGTTATGCCGAACAACTGTTCAATGTGACGGAAAAGATGCCGGATTATTGGCCGAGCATGTACCACGATTATCTGCATAAACGTCCGCTGGAATTGTCGGCGATCTATGCCAGGCCTTTGGCCGCCGCCAAGGCCGCGGGTTGTGAACTGCCGAAAATCGAGGCCTTGTACCAGGCATTGAGTTTTGTTGATCGGCGTAACGGCTGAGTCAGTCAGGGGAAGCAGTATGGCGAAGGGTTTGGGCGACAAGCTGGTAGTGGCAATTTCCTCACGGGCACTGTTCGACTTAAATGAGAGCCATAAGGTCTACCTGGCGCATGGCGTCGAAGCCTATCGGCAGTATCAGATCGAGCATGAGGAGGAGTTCCTCGAGCCGGGCGAGGCGTTTCCACTGGTAAAAAAACTCCTGAGCCTGAACGCCAGTCTCGGTCGGGCACGAGTCGAGGTGGTGCTGGTTTCACGCAACAGTGCCGACACCGGTTTGCGGGTGTTCAACTCGATTCAGCATTACGGCCTCGACATTTCCCGGGCGGCTTTTGTTGGCGGGAGAAGTCCGTATCCCTACCTGGCGGCATTCGGCTGTGATTTGTTTCTGTCGACCCACGCCGAGGATGTCCGCAGTGCGTTGGACGCAGGTTTCGCCGCCGCGACCATTCTTTCCGGAGGTGCCCGGCGGGCGGCCAGTGCCGAATTGCGTATTGCGTTCGATGGCGACGCGGTGCTGTTTTCCGACGAGTCCGAGCGCGTGTATCAATCGGGTGGCCTGGAAGCGTTTCAGGCCAGCGAGCGCGAGTCGGCCCGTGAGCCATTGCGCGGCGGTCCGTTCAAAGGTTTTCTGGCCGCACTCAATCTGTTGCAGCGAGAATTTCCCAGTGATGCCTGCCCGATTCGCACCGCGTTGGTGACCGCGCGCTCGGCACCGGCCCATGAGCGGGTTATCCGTACATTGCGCGAGTGGGACATTCGTCTGGATGAATCCTTGTTCCTCGGTGGTCTTGCAAAATCCGCGTTTCTCGAAGCCTTTGCCGCCGACGTCTTTTTCGACGATCAGGCCGGTCATTGCGAGTTGGCCCGTGAGGTTGTCGCCACGGGGCACGTCCCTCACGGCATCAGCAATGAGCAGAAGGTTTAAGCCGAGTGTCCAGGGTTTTGCGTCGAATGTCGTACTCGCCAAGGCACTGCTAAGCTGAATCAATCTCCGCCATGTTGGCATTCGAGGAGGTCATATGATTCATTCGATGCTGTATGCCACTGACCTCGGTGTGTACGCCCCTTATGTGATGCAACATGCTCTGGCACTGGCTAGAACGTTCAATGCTGACTTGTATGTCGTTCATGCGGTTGAACCCATGGGGTTGTTCGCTGAATCGGTGCTACAGAGCTATCTCGATGAGCAGGCCTTGAACGAGTTGCACAGTCAGGGCTTGACCACGGTGATGGCCAACATTGAACAACGCGTGCTCGACAGCTTTCGCGAGGAGTTGGGTGAAGGGCAGCAGGACCTGGCGCTGATTCAATCGGTCAGGGTGTTTCAGGGTGATCCGTCACAGGTCATTCTCGACCAGGCGCAGAAACTCTCGGTGGATTTGTTGATCGTAGGTAGTCACAGCCATGGCGCGGGTGGGGAAACGCCTTTGGGCAGGACAGCCGCACGGGTACTGCAGCTGTCTCAGGTGCCGGTGTATCTGGTGCCATTGTTGCAGCGTCGGCGGCATGGCGACGTCTGAGGTCGGAATCGCAATTTTTGATAAAAAGTTCTAGATTTATTCTTCAAACCATTAATATAGTTATATATCGTCGCTGATGCCCGTGGCGTCTATCTGCTTTGAGGGATACATATGAAGCTTCAACAATTGCGCTACATCTGGGAAGTGGCGCACCACGACCTCAACGTTTCCGCTACAGCCCAAAGCCTTTACACCTCGCAACCGGGTATCAGCAAGCAGATCCGCCTGCTCGAGGACGAGTTGGGCGTTGAGGTTTTCGCGCGCAGCGGCAAGCACCTGACGCGAGTCACTCCGGCCGGTGAGCGCATCATCACCACCGCTGGCGAGATCCTGCGCAAGGTCGAGAGCATCAAGCAGATCGCTCAGGAGTTCTCCAACGAGAAGAAAGGCACGCTGTCGATTGCCACCACTCACACCCAGGCACGTTATGCGTTGCCGCCGGTCATCAGCAGCTTCATCAAGCAATACCCGGACGTCGCCTTGCACATGCATCAGGGCTCGCCGATGCAGATCGCCGAAATGGCTGCCGACGGTACCGTGGATTTTGCCATCGCCACCGAAGCACTGGAGCTGTTTGGTGATCTGGTGATGATGCCGTGCTATCGCTGGAACCGTTGCGTGGTTGTTCCGCAAGGTCACCCGCTGACCAAGCTGCCGAAGCTGACCCTGGAAACCCTGGCTGAATACCCGATCGTGACTTACGTGTTCGGTTTCACCGGTCGTTCGAAACTCGATGAAGCCTTTAGCCATCGCGGCCTGACACCCAAAGTGGTGTTTACCGCTGCCGACGCTGACGTGATCAAGACCTATGTGCGCCTCGGCCTGGGCGTGGGTATCGTCGCCAAAATGGCGGTCGACACCAAGCTCGACAACGACCTGGTGGTGCTCGATGCCAGCGAACTGTTCGAGTCCAGCGTGACCAAGATTGGTTTTCGCCGTGGTACGTTCCTGCGTGGTTTCATGTGCGACTTCATCGAGAAGTTCGCCCCGCACCTGACGCGCGAAGTCATGGCCAAGGCTATCCAGTGCCACAACAAGCAGGAACTGGAAGAGCTGTTCGACGGCGTCGAGTTACCGGTTCACTAAGAAAGACACCTGGTTTACTCATTTCACCTCGGTGACAGCAAACTGTTGCCGAGTTCCCGCCACATTGATTTCGACCTCATCGCCCTCGAACTTGCCCAGCAGGCTTTTGCCCAGTGGCGAGCGCGGGGTGATGACGGTAATCAGTTGCCCCACCAGATAAACCTTCAGTCCGGCCGCATCAGGCCCCAAAAACAGCCATTGCTGATTGCCGTTGTCGTCTGCAAGCCCCAGCAGCGTGCCGATCTGGATACCGTGCTGTTCGTCATACGGACGCAGAATCAGGTTTTGGCAAAGCACCAGTGCCTGCCTGATTTCTTCCACACGCTTGGCCTGACCGGCCGCCAGATAGGAAGCCTCCAGACCTAGCGTGTCGTATTTGTTTTCGGCGATGTTTTCTTCGTGGGTCGCGGTTTCATAGGCGGTTTGCGCGGCGCGTTGGGCAATATCGAGATCGACCTTGAGCTTTTCGAGGATCAGGTTGTGGACGGCGTGTTTGTTCATGGTTAATCGCAGAATTGCAGGACGTTCGCCCGGCTCTTGTCGCTGGGGGCCGTCTGGTCTTGTTGCAACCAGAACTGGCATTTAGGGTTGGACTGATTGCGCAGATTGCTGCGGGCATTGTCCAGGCTTTGCTGTTGTTCGTTCTTGCGCAGGTTTTCCTGGTATTGCTCGAACATTCGGTTCGGCGCGGCCGGGTTGGCAATAGGTGGTTTCGCGAGGTACTGAACGGCCTCGGCTACAGGCGCAAATTGCTGATTGACCAGAAAGCGTGAAGCCAGCCAGCAGGTTAATGCGATAGCCATGAAACCCAGCCACAGACCCAAGGCAATGCTGCCGGTCAGCTGTAGTGGATTAATGCTGATGTGCATTGGACGATGCGGACGTGGACGAAAGGGCATGGCGGCCTCCTGGCAGGCGGTCTTGATCGGGCAGGGAGTGATTGTCGCACACCCCTTGGACAGATTAATCGGCCTCCCCCCTTCTGCGCGGGGGCATTTATGCGGACAATCGGCGCCTTTGCCAAACGGAGCCCGGAATGAAAGCCACCTGGGATATTTTCTGCAGTGTCGTGGATAACTACGGCGACATCGGCGTGACGTGGCGCCTGGCCCGGCAATTGGTGGCTGAGCATCAATGCGCGGTGCGGCTGTGGGTCGATGACCTGCGGGCCTTCGAGCGCATATGTCCGCAAATCGACGTCAATGCCTGTCAGCAATGGCAGCAGGGTGTCGAAGTTTGCCACTGGTCCGCCGAGTGGCAATCGACGGCCGCCGCTGATGTGGTGATCGCGGCGTTTGCTTGCCAATTGCCAACGGCGTACATGGACGCAATGGCCGCACGGGAAAAAGCTTCGCTGTGGATCAATCTTGACTATTTGAGCGCCGAGGACTGGATTGTCGGCTGTCATGGCCTACCGTCGGTGAAGTATAAAAATGTGCAGAAGTACTTCTTCTTTCCGGGGTTTCAGGCCGGCACGGGCGGCTTGCTGCGAGAGGCCGGGTTGCTTGAACAGCGTCGCCAGTTTCAGCAAAGCGCTCAGGCCCAGCAGGATTTTTTGCAGGCACTCGGTGTTGCTCCGGTAGCGGGTGCGCGGCTGATCTCATTGTTCGCCTATGAAAATGCGGGGCTGGCCAGTTGGCTTGACGTCATGGCCGCTGACTCAAAACCGACTCATCTGCTGGTGCCAGAGGGGCGGATTCTCGGTGACGTGGAACAGTGGTTGGGTGTCGAGGGGTTGTCGGCTGGCGCGGTTCAGGTGCGCGATGCCTTGACGGTGCAGGTGCTGCCGTTCGTCCGGCAGGAAGAATACGACCACCTATTGTGGTGCTGTGATTTCAACGCCGTACGCGGCGAAGACTCTTTCGTGCGCGCCCAGTGGGCCGGGCGGCCAATGCTCTGGCACATTTATCGGCAGGAAGAAGACATTCATCTGGACAAGCTCGACGCCTTCCTCGAGGTGTATACACTAGGCCTGTCGCCGGCCGCCAAGGCCGCCGTGAATGATCTGTGGCGGGCCTGGAACGCAGGAGCGCACATGGCCGAAAGCTGGAAAAACCTGCTTGAGCACTGGCCGGAAGTGGCCAGTCATTCCGAAAGATGGTGTCTGGAACAGGCCTTGCAAGCGGATCTTGCTGCGGCGCTGGTACAGTTTTACCGAAATTGGATATGATACGCGGCCTAGATTTTTGTAAATCCCATCCAAATTCGGATATTCGCAATGAAAACTGGTAAAGAGCTGAAACCCGGTACTGTCATCAAGCTCGAAAACGACCCTTGGCTGGTTCAGAAAGCTGAATTCACCAAGTCCGGTCGTAACAGCGCAATCATGAAGACCAAGCTGAAAAACCTGCTGACCGGTTACAAGACCGAGATCGTTTACAGCGCCGATGACAAACTGGACGACGTAATCCTCGACCGCAAAGAAGCGACTCTGTCGTTCATCAGCGGCGACACCTACACGTTCATGGACACCACTGACTACACCATGTACGAGTTGAACGCCGAAGACATCGAAGCTGTTCTGCCATTCGTCGAAGAAGGCATGACCGATGTTTGCGAAGCGATCTTCTTCGAAGACCGTCTGGTTTCCGTAGAGCTGCCGACCACTATCGTGCGTGTAGTCGACTACACCGAAGGTTCCGCTCGTGGCGACACTTCCGGCAAGGTCATGAAGCCTGCCAAGCTGAGCAACGGCACTGAGCTGCAAGTTGCTGACTTCATCGAAATCGGTGACAGAATCGAGATCGATACCCGCGAAGGCGGTTCTTACAAAGGCCGCGCTAAATAAGCGCAGTTTTTGCAGGAAAGAAAAAGCCCGACCATTGAGTCGGGCTTTTTTGTGCGCGTCTGTTGGGTGCGAGCACTCAGACAGTGACGTGCAAGCGCACATCGACGTTGCCACGGGTAGCGTTGGAGTACGGGCAAACCTGATGCGCTGCATCTACCAGCGTCTGCGCGTCAGCGTGTTCCAGGCCTGGCAGACTGATGTGCAGATCGATATCCAGACCGAAACCACCAGGAATCTGGCCAATACCTACGTGGGCGGTGATCGAGGCGTCATCAGGGATTTTGCGTTTGGTTTGGCTGGCGACGAATTTCAGTGCGCCGATGAAGCAAGCGGAATAGCCGGCAGCGAACAGCTGCTCAGGGTTGGTCGCTTCACCGCCAGCGCCACCGAGTTCTTTTGGGGTGGCGAGTTTGACGTCGAGGATTTTATCGCTGGAAACAGCGCGGCCATCACGGCCACCGGTAGCGGTTGCAACAGCGGTGTAGAGAGTTTGCATGGTGTTGAGCCCCTTTCTGGCGGTGTTTATGCGCTAAATATTTGCGCGCTAAGTAAGTGCGAAATAAATGTATACCGCAAATATTTTGCGCACAAGATAAATTTCACAGAGATTTTGTGAAAGGCGAAAGGGTCCTCAAAGAGGGTGGTCTTACCGATGTTTGATTGGCTGCTTACACGCTGTCTTGCAAATGACTGCGCAAAGCCAGCAAGTCGGCCTGCAACTTGCGGATCTGGTTCAGGGTCTGGCCACTGGCGCTAAAGATGCACTGTGGGATATCCCGGGCCTTGTCCCGCAGGGCGCAGCCTTGTCCGGTCAACTCAACGATTACCACGCGCTCGTCTTCACGGCTTCGAGTACGGGTCAGCAAGCCTTCGGCTTCCAAGCGTTTGAGTAGCGGCGTCAATGACCCCGGGTCCGTCAGCAGGCGAGTGCTGATCTCGCCTACGGTCAACCCGTCGCGTTCCCACAACACCATCATCGCCAGGTACTGCGGATACGTCAGACCTAACGCTTGCAACAGCGGCTTGTAGACCTTGGTCATCAGCAACGAGGTGGAATGCAGGGCAAAACACAGCTGATTGTCGAGCAGCAGCTGGTCGCAGTTATCTTCGGTGGAGCTAACGCTAGTCATGTTGGGGCCTTGATCATTACTCGCGCTGAATCTAGCGGGCGAATCTTTAATGCGCTAGGTAATTTTCGCTTTACTGCCAGCCGAGGTCGCTTTGCAGAGCCAGATCCCAAGGCGGGATCGGACTGCGGATTTGGGGGCATAGCCATTGTGCGTTGCTGTGCGTTTCCCTGCCAGACGCAGACTGCGTAGCATACAAAACCATTGCTGAGGGGATGGTCTGTGATTGAGTTAGTGATGTATCTGGCATTTGGCGCAGCCTTGGGTACCGTGGGCGGTTTGTTCGGTATCGGCGGTGGCTTGATTGCGATTCCGGTGTTGGGTGTCTTGTTCGGCCTGGACCAGCAGATTGCTCAAGGCACGGCGTTGGTCATGGTGGTGCCGAACGTGATGCTGGCGTTGTGGCGTTATCACCAGCGTAATCGCATTGAGTTGCGTCACGCGTTGCCCCTGGCCTTGATGGGCTTTTGCTTCGCCTGGCTGGGTTCAATCTGGGCGGTGGGCATCGATGCGAGAGTGATGCGTATTGGCTTCGTCGCGTTCCTGATCAGCTTGTCGGTTTACAACCTTGCGCGAATGTTCATGGCCAACGCCCCTGCCTCGGCGCAGATGCGTTACTCGTGGCCCTGGCTGGGCGTGTTGGGGGCTGCGTCAGGGACCATGGGCGGGTTGTTTGGTGTCGGTGGGGCAGTGGTCGCCACGCCGGTGCTGACCAGTCTGTTCGGTACCAGCCAGGTCGTCGCCCAGGGCTTGTCTCTGGCCTTGGCCCTGCCGAGTACCGGCGTCACGTTGGTGACCTATGCGTTTCATCACCAGGTGAACTGGATGATTGGTTTGCCCTTGGCGGCCGGCGGGCTGTTGAGCATCAGTTGGGGGGTGAGAATCGCCCACGCCATGCCGGAGCGGCTGCTGCGCGGGCTGTTTTGTGGCTTTCTGGTGTTCTGTGCGGTGATGCTCGCACTTAAACTTTGAAGCCTTCGACGATGTGCTCGGCCAGGCACTCGGTGATCGGCGACGGGGTGTTCAGATTGCGTATCAGCATGATGCTGGCTTCAGGCAATAGCGGCAGCTCTTCGGCGTCACCGAGGATGCGCATGTCCGAGGTGATCAGGCTCTCCAGTTGCGCGGTGACTGCCAGACCGGCGCTGACGATTGCCATGAGCGCCGAGAGGCTGGAGCTGTTGTAGGCGATGCGATAGTCGCGCCCGGCAGCATCCAGCGCGTTGCAGGCCCAGAGACGGCAGAAACAGTCGCTGTTGAACATCGCCAAGGGCAGCGGCGTCTGCTCGTGAGGGCTGAAGCATCGTGCCTCTGCCCAGACAAAACGCTCCTTGCGCAGCAACTGGCCAATCTCGCTGCCAGGCTCGCGGGTGACGATGGACAGGTCCAGGTCCTGGCGCAGCAACAGTTGCTTGGACGACTCGCAATGCACTTCGATCTGGATCAACGGATAGGCTTGAGCGAAGCGCGACAAAATCCCTGGCAAAAATCGCATCACATAGTCATCCGGCGTGCCGATGCGTACGGTGCCGACCATGTGCGGCTCGCGCAACGTATTGAACACTTCACTGTGCAGTTTCAGGATGCGCCGCGCATAACCGAGCAGCACCTGGCCCTCCGCGGTCAGTCGTACCTGGCGTCCATCACGCTGAAACAGCTGGCGTTGCAGCACGTCTTCTTCAAGACGCTTCATCTGCATGCTCACCGCCGATTGGGTGCGATTGACCAATTCACCGGCGCGGGTAAAACCGCCCTGATCAGCAATCGCGACGAAGGTGCGCAGGACTTCGGTGTCGATGCTCGGGTAGTTGGCCAATTGATCAATCTCAGAGATGTATTGCATAAGAAACATTCGTTGGATTGATCTTAGCTCCAGGGAGAGACTTTAGTCATCCCCACTGGAGGGCAAGATGATGAAAGGTCAAAAAGGTTATGTACTGGTCGAAAAATTTTCATTCCATGGTTTTTTCCTGCGGCGTCTGATGGAGAAGATCGCTCGCTGGCATCAACTCAATCGTGAGCGTGCGCTGCTGGCGAGCATGAGCGACGAAGCCTTGAAAGATATGGGGCTCAGTCGGGCGGATGTCGTGTATGAAACCGTACGTCCATTCTGGGATGACCCCATGCACAAATGATTTTCGGACAACTACACAAGCAGCTTCGTGGTGAGGTAGTTTGCGAGCAGACAAGGAGATGTACATGCCCGCAGAACTGTCCTTTTCTCGCCAACAGGCTCGGCGTCTGGCACTGGCCGCCCAAGGCTTCTCCGGGCGCCAGCCGCCAGCGGCGATCAAGCCTGCTCAGCTCAACCGGCTGATCGAACGTCTGGGGATCCTGCAGATCGATTCGGTCAACGCCTTGGTGCGTTCGCACTACCTTCCGCTTTTCTCCCGCCTCGGCGACTACTCATCCGATTTGCTTGATCAGGCTGCCTGGAGTCAGGGGCGACGGCGTACGTTGTTCGAGTATTGGGGGCATGAGGCGTCTTTGCTGCCGCTATCGATGTATCCCTTGATGCGCTGGCGCATGCAGCGGGCGTCGCAAGGGGAGGGTATTTATCAGCAAATGGCCCGTTTCGGGCGGGAGCAGCAGGAGACCATTCGTGGAGTATTGGCCTTGGTCGAGGAGCGAGGTGCTCTCGGCGCTGGCAGTTTGTCGACTCGTCAGGAACGGGCGGGCCCCTGGTGGGACTGGAGCGCCGAGAAGCATGCGCTGGAGTGGTTGTTTGCTGCCGGTGAAGTGACTGTTTCAGGGCGTCGTGGTTTCGAGCGTCTCTATGATTTGCCGGAGCGGGTCATACCCGCAAAGATTCTTCAGCAATCGTTACTCAGTGAAGCCGAGGCCCAGCGGGGGCTGCTTGTGCATGCTGCGAGTGCACTGGGTGTCGGTACGGACAAGGACTTGCGCGATTATTTCCGGCTTTCGCCTGCCGACAGCCGCGCGCGGCTGGCCGAATTGGTTGAATCGGGCGAGTTGGTGGTGTGTGAGGTGCAGGATTGGCGGCAATCGGCCTATTGCCTGCCAGAGCCGAAAGTCCCGCGCAAAGTCGAGGCCAGCGCCTTGCTCTCGCCGTTCGATTCACTGATCTGGGAGCGTAGCCGCACGGAGCGTTTGTTCGATTTCCGCTATCGGCTGGAGATCTACACACCACAACACAAACGGGTTTACGGCTATTACGTATTACCGTTTTTGCACAATGAGCGGATTGCCGCGCGGGTTGATTTGCGGGCTGAACGGGCTCAGGGACGGTTGGCGGTGCATGCCGTGCATGAGGAAGAGATGGGGCTGGATGAGCAGGGGATGCTGGCTTTGGCTAAAAACCTGCGGCAGATGGCTGATTGGTTGGGCTTTGTGGAGATTCAGCTCAATTGCCCAAGGGCCAGTGCGGCGCGGTTGCGGGTGGCGTTGACTGAGCTCGGTGGTGATTGATACATCATCATCGCGAGCTTGCTCGCGATGATGATGTATCAGGTGACGAAAAACCTACTGACTCAACGACGAACCTGTTTGAGTGTCTCGGCAATCAAAAACGCCAGCTCCAGCGACTGATCGGCATTCATCCGTGGGTCGCAATGGGTGTGGTAACGGTCCGACAAACCGTCTTCGGTAATCGGCCGCGCACCGCCGATGCATTCGGTGACGTTCTGCCCGGTCATTTCGATATGGATGCCGCCGGCATAACTGCCTTCCGCTTCATGCACCTGGAAGAATTGTTTCACTTCATTAAGAATTTGCGCAAAGTCGCGGGTCTTGTAGCCGCTGCTGGCTTTGATGGTGTTGCCGTGCATCGGGTCGGAACTCCACAGCACTTTCTTGCCTTCGCCTTCCACCGCGCGGATCAGTTGGGGCAGATGGTCGCCAACCTTGTTCGCGCCCATGCGCACGATCAGGTTGAGGCGGCCGGGATCGTTATCCGGGTTGAGGATATCGATCAGGCGAATCAGTTCCTCGGTGTTCATGCTTGGGCCGACCTTGACCCCGATCGGGTTGTTCACCCCGCGTAGAAACTCGACGTGGGCGCCATCAAGTTGGCGCGTGCGGTCGCCGATCCAGAGCATGTGCGCCGAGCAGTCGTAGTAATCGTTGGTCAGGCTGTCGCGACGTACGAAGGCTTCTTCGTAGTTCAGCAGCAGCGCTTCGTGGGCGGTGAAGAAGCTGGTTTCGCGCAGTTGTGGTGAACTGTCCATGCCGCAGGCGCGCATGAAGGCCAGGGTTTCATCAATGCGATCGGCCAAGTGGCTGTACTTCTCGGCCAAGGCCGAGTTGGCGATGAAGTCCAGGTTCCATTTATGCACTTGATGCAGGTCGGCAAACCCGCCCTGGGCAAAGGCGCGCAGCAGGTTCAGGGTTGCAGTGGACTGATGGTAGGACTGCAGCAAACGATCCGGATCCGGTACGCGGCTCTTTTCGTCGAAACCGATGCCGTTGACGATGTCGCCACGGTAGGCCGGCAGGGTCACGCCGTTGATGGTTTCATCGTTGGAGGAGCGCGGTTTGGCGAATTGTCCGGCCATGCGACCGACTTTGACCACCGGGCAGCCCGCCGCGAAGGTCATGACAATCGCCATCTGCAACAGCACTTTAAACGTGTCACGGATTTTTGCCGCTGAGAACTCGGCAAAGCTTTCCGCGCAATCACCACCTTGCAGCAGAAATGCCCGACCCTGAGTCACCTCGGCAAACTGACGACGCAACTCCCGGGCCTCACCGGCAAACACCAACGGCGGATAACTGGCCAGGCTTTGCTCGACCTGCAACAAGTGCGCAGCGTCAGGGTAATGGGGTTGTTGCTGGATCGGCAGGGCGCGCCAGCTGTCAGGGCTCCAGGGTTGGCTCATCACGGACTCTAGTGTTTTACGGTCGGACAGCCATGTTATCAGCAATTAGTGCGTGACCTGTTCCCGTCGGTTCGCGGACAATCGCGCCTTTCCCGCTCGGCACTGAGCGGCTGGATTTATCGCGTTGCCGAGTTTGAGCCCGGTGGCGGTTAGGAGATGAGATGACTGAGGAGCGCGTCGAGCGCCTGCTCGCCGAGGTTCACGATGCCTTCGGCATGATTCGGGTGCTGGAAGTGGCGGATTACCGCTTTCTCGAATTTGGCGATGCCATCGAGCAGAGTTGTGTGTTCACTGCCGACCCAAGCTGGCTGGAGTACGACTACACCCGAGCCATGCTGATCGGTGCGCTGTGCCACGAAGCCCCGGAAAGCGCACTGTTTCTGGGCCTCGGCGCCGGTACGCTGACCCAGGCTTGCCTCAAGTTCCTGCCGCTGGAAGATGTCGAAGCTATCGAGCTACGCCCGGATGTTCCGCGCCTGGCCATCGAATACCTCGGTCTGGATGACGACCCGCGGCTGTATATCCGTGTCGGTGATGCCCTGGAGCTGCTCGACACTGCCGAGTCGGCGGATCTGATCTTTGTCGACCTCTATACCGACGTCGGACCGGGTGTCGGGCATCTGGCCTGGGGCTTTCTGGAAAACTGTCAGAAACGTCTGAATCCGGGTGGTTGGCTGGTGATCAATCAATGGGCCACCGATGACGGCAAGCCATTGGGCGCTGCTTTGCTGCGCGGTCTTTATCACCGGCATTATTGGGAGTTGCCGGTGAAGGAGGGCAACGTGATCTTGATTGTTCCCGCGGATCTCGATCAATCGTTGGATATGGACGGCCTGACCGCCCGGGCCGAAGCCTTGGCGCCGCGACTGGGTTATTCGTTGCAATCACTGATCAAGGTGATCCGCCCGGCTACTTAGTTGTCTGTAAGGCCGTCATCGCGAGCAAGCCCGCTCCGACATTAGACTTCAGTGTGTTCACAGTTTTGTGATCAATACAGATCCAGCGTGGGAGCGGGCTTGCTCGCGATGACGGTATGACTGCTGGCTCATCAGGCACAGATCTCAACAGCCTTTGAATACGCCAGGACGTTTTTCGACCATCGCTTGCAGACCTTCCTTCGCGTCCTCGCTGTTCAGCAGCTTCTTGACCAACGGCGGCAAACCTTGAGCGGCGGTAGTTTCACCTTCAAGGCGTGCCTGGCGGGCGGACATCAGGGTGGCCTGAACGCCCAATGGTGCTTGCCTGGCGATACGTTGGGCCAACTCCAGTGCGCGTGGCATAAGGTCCTCGCTGGCCATTACTTCCTGGACCAAGCCTAGCCGCAAGGCTTCATGAGCATCGAACTCATCGCCGGTCAGCAGCCAGCGCATGGCATTGCCCCAGCCTGCGATCTGATGCAGGCGCAAGGTGGCGCCACCAAAAGGGAAGATTCCGCGCTGGACTTCCATCTGGGCGAAGCGCGTATTGCTGGCGCACAGGTTGATATCGGCGGCCAGCATCAATTCGATACCGATGGTCAGGCAGTAGCCTTGTACGGCGACAATCACCGGTTTACTGACCCTGGGCCCTGCGAACACGCCCCATGGATCGCAGCCGCCGGTCGGTGCTTGCCAGCCCTCGGCCAGGGTGGCACCGACATTCGCCAGATCCAGCCCTGCGGTAAAATGTTCGCCGTGACCGAACACCACTGCTACCCGCGCCTCGGCGTTACGTTCGAACTCGCCATAGGCCAGGCTGAGTTCATTGAGCAGGTCGAGGTCGAAGGCATTGCGCTTGGCAACGCGATCCAGGCCGATCAACAGGATGTGACCACGCTGTTCACGGCTGACACGACTGGTGCTGAGTTGATTCATGGGACATATCCTTGGGCGGGAAAGGGCGTCTCAGACCGAAGGTCTCAGTCTAAAAGATGAACCGTTTAAGCGTCATAGCCAATAGGGCCGGGCCTTTGAAAAATAGACGCTTGGAGGATTATCTGCAAAGCCCGTGACAGAGAGGCGTACAGGCGCTTTTTCTTATAAAAATATCTCCCTTGTTTCAGTAATTCCGGTATAGTGCGCGCCGGCCTTTACCGGGCCACGTTTAGGTAATGCAATTCCCCCGAAGCCAGCTTCGGCTGCGTGTTCGCTCTGCGGACTATCCTTGACGATCCATTCATTCAAACGTTTTCGCAAATCCCCGCCGACAAAGCAGCCAGGGCGACTCTTGAGTCTTACACGGCATGCGCAGCTTTGGAGCATGGGTCTTTGCGGATGCACTAGAGGCAGACCCATGACCCAGGAAACCGGCGGCTTCGCCGCTTTTGAACTTCATCCAAATATTCTTGCAGCCGTCATCGCGACTGGCTATGAAGAGCCTTCGGCTATTCAGCAGCAATCGATCCCGATCATCATGGCCGGTCACGACATGATTGGTCAGGCGCAAACCGGTACGGGTAAAACCGCTGCGTTCGCCCTGCCGATCCTGCATTGCATCGATCCTGCCAAGCGCGAGCCGCAAGCTCTGATCCTGGCCCCGACCCGTGAGTTGGCGCTGCAAGTTGCAACCGCTTTCGAAACCTACGCCAAGCAAATGCCAGGTGTAACTGTTGTGGCTGTCTACGGCGGCGCGCCGATGGGCCCACAACTGAAAGCAATCCGTAATGGCGCACAGATCGTTGTCGCCACTCCGGGCCGTCTGTGCGACCACCTGCGTCGCGACGAAAAAGTCCTGGCTACCGTGAACCACCTGGTTCTCGACGAAGCGGACGAAATGCTCAAACTGGGCTTCATGGACGACCTGGAAGTTATCTTCAAGGCCATGCCTGCAACCCGTCAGACCGTATTGTTCTCGGCCACTCTGCCGCAGTCGATCCGTGCCATCGCTGAGCGCCATTTGCGCGATCCGAAACACGTGAAGATTCAGACCAAGACTCAGACCGTTACCGCGATCGAACAGGCTCACCTGTTGGTTCACGCTGACCAGAAGACCTCGGCTGTATTGAGCCTGCTGGAAGTGGAAGATTTCGACGCCCTGATCATGTTCGTGCGCACCAAGCAAGCGACCCTGGATCTGGCAAGCGCCCTTGAAGCCAAAGGCTACAAAGCCGCTGCGCTGAACGGTGACATTGCTCAGAACCAACGTGAGCGCGTGATCGAATCCCTCAAGGATGGCCGTCTGGATATCGTTGTGGCCACCGACGTTGCTGCTCGTGGTCTGGACGTTCCGCGTATCACCCACGTATTCAACGTTGACATGCCGTACGACCCAGAGTCCTACGTTCACCGTATCGGCCGTACTGGCCGTGCCGGTCGCGAAGGTCGTGCATTGCTGTTGGTGACTCCACGTGAGCGCCGCATGCTGCAAGTGATCGAGCGTGTGACTGGTCAGAAGGTTGCTGAAGTCCGCCTGCCGGATGCTCAGGCAGTTCTCGATGCTCGCATCAAGAAGCTGACCAACAGCCTGTCGCCGCTGGTTGCTGATGCCGAATCGACTCATGGCGATCTGCTGGATCGTCTGACCGCCGACATCGGTTGCACCCCGCGTGCCCTGGCTGCTGCTCTGCTGCGTAAGGCTACCAACGCTCAAGCGTTGACCCTGGCCGCTATCGAGCGCGAACGCCCACTGGTGCCGAACAATGCACCGCGTGGCGATCGTCCTGAGCGTTCCGGTGAGCGTTCCGGCGATCGTCCGGATCGTGGTGATCGTGAGCGTCGTGCTCCGGTTCCGCTGGCTGAAGGCCGTGCTCGTTGCCGTACCGCGCTGGGTGCGCGTGATGGTATCGCTGCCAAAAACCTGCTGGGCGCCATCCTTAACGAAGGTGGTCTGGCTCGTGAAGCTATCGGTCGCATCCAGGTGCGTGACAGCTTCAGTCTGGTCGAGTTGCCGGAAGATGGTCTGGAGCGTCTGCTGACCAAGCTGAAGGACACTCGCGTTGCCGGTAAGCAGCTGAAACTGCGTCGCTATCGCGAAGACTGATCCGCGCTGAGCTGATCATTCGAGCATAAAAAATCCCCGACTGGTTCGGGGATTTTTTTGTCTGCCAAAAGGCGACGCTCAACCAAATCGATAGATGTCCATCCCCAGTGCACCCATGGTGAAGCCTTGATGGGCGATGCTGAAATCGCCGCCAGCGCCACGGGCGAAATACAGTGGAAGCAAATGCTCGTCGCTGGGATGGCTGCGCACGGCATAGGGCGCTTGCTGGCGATAGTCATGCAGGGCGGCTTCGTCGTCAGCGGCGAGTTTGTCGATCACCCAGTCGCGAAACGCTTTGGCCCAAGGCTCTACGCTTTCCGGGCCGGCGTGCCAGTCCAGCTCGCGCAGGTTATGGGTGATGCTGCCGGAGCCGATCAGCAGTACACCTTGTTCACGCAGGCTGGCCAAGGCATGTCCGACGCGGGTTTGCAGGGCTGGCCCGAGATGGCTTGGAAGCGAGATCTGCACCACAGGAATATCGGCGTGTGGATACATCAGCGACAGCGGAACCCAAACACCATGATCGAACGGACGTTTGGCGTCGATGCGTGCGAGCAGGCCGTCGGCTTTTAGTAAGTCGACTACCTGCGCTGCCAGCTCTGGCTGACCGGGAGCCGGGTACTGAACTGCAAACAACGCGGGCGGAAAGCCGCCGAAGTCATGCCAGGTTTCCGGATGAGGGTTGGCATTGACCAGCAGTTCCTGGCTTTCCCAGTGGGCTGAAACCAGCACGATGGCTTTGGGTCTGGGCAACTCGGCGGCCAGGCGCGCCAGAGCCGGGCCGCTGGCACCGGGTTCCAGTGCAAGCATTGGTGAACCGTGGGAGATAAACAGGCTAGGGAGCATAAGAGTTTCCTGAGCGTTAAGATGACGTCATCTTCAGCCAGATCATCAATCTAAATCTAATATAAGTTTTAGTGCTTTTTGATCGAAATTTCAGGGTGATTTATGCAACCGGACTTTTGGCACAAACGTTGGGAGAGCAATCAGATCGGTTTTCATCAGGCCGAGGTAAACCCCTACTTACTGCGGCTGTGGCCTAAGTTGGGGTTGGCGGAAGGCTCGCGGGTGCTGGTGCCGTTGTGCGGGAAAAGTCTAGACCTTGTGTGGCTCGCCAGTTGTGGTCATCAGGTGCAGGGCATCGAGCTGTCGGAAAAGGCCGTGACGGATTTTTTCAGCGATCAGCAACTTGATCCGCAGATCAGCCAGCAGGGCGCTTTCACGGTCTATCAAGTGGGCTCGATAGAACTGTGGTGCGGGGATTTTTTTGCCTTGAGCGTTGAGGATGTAGCTGATTGCGTGGCGGTGTATGACCGGGCGGCGCTGATTGCCCTGCCGCCGGACATGCGCGAGCAATATGCCGCTCATCTGACCCGGATCTTGCCGTCGGGGTGTGAGGGTTTGCTGATCACTCTGGACTACGACCAGATGCAGATGACGGGGCCACCGTTTGCGGTGGTCGATGCTGAAACAAGAAGCCTGCTTGGCGAGCACTGGCAGCTTCGAGTCGAGGAGGAGCGAGATGTCCTCGGTGAGAGCTGGAAGTTCCTTCAGGGCGGTGTCACGCGCCTGGATGAGCGGGTTTATCGTCTACTAAAGAACTGACCCAGGTTGTAAGCGTTGGTGTGGTGGATTTCTCTGCCAACGCAAAAGGGCGACTTGCGTCGCCCCTTTGGGTACGTCAATGAAGGCTATCAGCCGCGACGACGCAGTGCGTCAATACGCTCTTCCAGGGGCGGGTGGCTCATGAACATGCGAGCCAGACCCTGTTTGACGCCGCCGTTGATGCCGAAAGCGTTCAAGGTGTCCGGCATGTGTACCGGCAGGCCTTGCTCAGAGCGCAGGCGCTGCAGGGCGCCGATCATTGCGCTGGTGCCGGCCAGGCGGGCGCCGGCTTCGTCTGCGCGGAATTCGCGTTTGCGCGAGAACCACATGACGATCGAGCTGGCCAGAAAGCCCAATACCAATTCGGCGAAGATGGTCGCCACGTAGTAGGCGATGCCCTGGCCTTCTTCGTTCTTGAAAATCACCTTGTCGACGAAGTTGCCGATGATTCGCGCGAAAAACATCACGAAGGTGTTCACCACACCTTGTACCAGGGCCAGCGTCACCATGTCGCCGTTGGCCACGTGGCCGATTTCGTGGGCCAGCACGGCTTTCACTTCATCCGGTGAAAAGCGCTCGAGCAGACCCTGGCTGACCGCGACCAGCGCGTCGTTTTTGTTCCAGCCTGTGGCAAAGGCGTTAGCCTCGTAGGCCGGGAAAATCCCGACTTCGGGCATCTTGATCCCGGCTTCGCGGGACAGTTGCTCGACGGTTTGCAGCAACCATTGTTCATGGCGAGTGCGCGGTTGGCTGATGATTTGGGTGCTGGTGCTCATCTTCGCCATCCACTTGGAGATGAACAGCGAGAACAAGGAACCTGCGAAACCAAAGACCGCACAGAAAACCAGCAGCTGATTGAGGTTGAGATCAACCCCGTTGGCCGCCATGAACCCGTTGAAGCCGAAAAGGCTCAGGGTGATGCTGGCAATCAGCACGACCGCCAGGTTAGTGGCCAAAAACAGCAAAATGCGCATCATGGTTGTAGAAATCTCCTCATGCTAAATATGTAGCTTACTGCGGGGTATATAAGGTGCGGCACCGGGCTATTCAACCAGGTGACTATTTCAAACTGTGTCTTACAGCCAGATTTTAGACGCTTGTAGGTTTTTTTTGACGTTGGTCGGGCATGGCTTTGACAGTTTTTTTGCGCTGCGGGTCCCGGCGCTGTTGGGTGCACTGACAAATCACGGAAGCAGCAAGGGCACAGGAGGGTATGTGTTTTACGGGAAACAGAGATGTGTTGCTGAATTAATCGCCGTGCGACTTTGCACGCGTCGCACGGCGTAAAAGCACTTACTGGCGATAGGATTTCAGGAAGTTCCCGATCCGACCAATCGCCTGGTCCAGATCATCCAGCCGCGGCAGGGTCACCACGCGAAAGTGGTCTGGCCATGGCCAGTTGAAGGCGGTGCCCTGAACCACCAGCAGCTTTTCCGAGAGCAGCAGGTCGAGAACGAATTTTTCATCATTGTGGATCGGGCAGATTTTCGGGTCGATCCGAGGGAAGGCATACAGCGCGCCCATCGGTTTGACGCAGCTGACGCCAGGAATGTCGTTGAGCAGTTCCCAGGTGCGGTTGCGCTGTTCCAGCAGACGGCCTGCCGGCAAGACCAGGTCATTGATACTCTGATAGCCACCGAGGGCAGTCTGGATCGCATGCTGGCTTGGCACGTTGGCACAAAGGCGCATATTGGCCAGTATGTCGATGCCTTCGATGTAGCTCTGGGCATTGTGTTTAGGGCCTGAAATGGCGACCCAGCCAGAACGGAAGCCCGCCACACGATAGGACTTGGACAGGCCGTTGAAGGTTAGGCAGAGCAGGTCAGGGGCCAGCGAAGCGGTGCAGATGTGCACGGCATCGTCGTAAAGAATCTTGTCGTAGATTTCGTCGGAGAACACCACCAGGTTGTGCTGGCGGGCCAGTTCAAGCATGCCCAACAGAACTTCTTTGGAATACACCGCGCCAGTCGGGTTGTTCGGGTTGATGATCACCATGGCCTTGGTGTTCGGAGTGATCTTGGCCTTGATGTCGGCCAGATCCGGCCACCAGTTGGCTTGCTCGTCGCACAGGTAGTGCACTGGATTGCCGCCGGCCAGGGACACTGCCGCAGTCCACAGCGGATAGTCGGGCGCCGGGATCAGCACTTCGTCACCGTTGTTGAGCAGAGCCTGCATCGACATCACGATCAGCTCGGAAACGCCGTTACCCAGATAAATGTCTTCAATGCCGACGCCTTCTACCTGCTTTTGCTGGTAGTACTGCATGACGGCCTTGCGGGCGCTGAACAGACCCTTGGAGTCGCTGTAGCCTTGCGCGGTCGGCAGGTTGCGGATGACGTCCTGGAGGATTTCGTCCGGTGCTTCGAAACCAAAGGGCGCCGGGTTGCCGATATTCAGCTTGAGGATGCGATGGCCTTCCTCTTCCAGGCGTTTGGCGTGCTTGAGCACCGGGCCGCGAATGTCATAACAGACGTTGGCGAGCTTGTTCGATTTGCTGACCTGCATGGCGATGTGTTCCTGAAAATGAACGATCCAGGCGGTGTATAAACTACCGTACTGGGAATTCTGCGTTCTCACACAGGCCTGTAACCGGCGTCGCAGCGTGAAAATCCGTTTGAATGCGCGTTACACGGCTGCCAGACTGGTGTTTAACGAGGCGCAATCATACGTGCCGTCTGATCCGTGGAAAAGATACAGATCAGGCTTTTTCAGCTGCAGAGGTAAGACGATGGAAAAGTTGGAAAAAACCCTTGATGAATGGCGCGATATGCTCGACCCGGAGCAGTATAACGTTTGCCGCCTCAAAGGCACCGAGCGACCGTTCTCGGGTAAGTACAACGACACCAAAATCGACGGTGTTTATCACTGCATTTGCTGCAATGAACCGTTGTTCGACTCCAAGGCCAAATTTGATTCTGGCTGCGGTTGGCCAAGCTTCTACGAACCTATCGGCGAAAGCGCGATGGTCGAGATCCGTGATGTGAGCCACGGCATGGTTCGTACCGAAGTGGTCTGCGCCAAGTGTGATGCGCATTTGGGGCATGTGTTTCCTGATGGTCCGCCACCGACCGGGCTGCGCTACTGCATCAACTCGGTGTGCCTGGATCTCGTTCCGCGAGCTTGATCGGGCCCGTAGGCGTACACCCGTGATATCCCGGTTGTACGCTTCCCTCGTAGGAGCTGCCGCAGCCTGCGATCTTTTTCTCGGACTCACTTGAGTCTCGAGCGAAGATCAAAAGATCGCAGGCTTGCCAGCTCCTACACCGATTGAGTGCACCCGTGAAATCCCGGGTGTAGACCATTCTAGGGAATGCCGCTCTTAGTGCTTATAATTAAATTGCATACAATTCAATTGCTCGCTATGTTTGTCCTTCATTTCCGTTTCAGGAGTCTGGGCCATGACCGACAATCTGCTGAGTATCCCTTGCACCACCATCAAAGGTGAGCAAAAGACCCTGGCCGACTTTGCTGGCAAAGCCGTTCTAGTGGTCAACACTGCGAGCAAGTGCGGTTTCACGCCGCAATACAAAGGTCTGGAGGAGCTTTGGCAGAGTTACAAGGACCAGGGTTTGGTGGTGCTCGGCTTTCCGTGTAACCAGTTCGGCAAACAAGAGCCAGGCAATGAAGGGGCCATTTCCGAGTTTTGCGAGTTGAATTTTGGTGTCAGCTTCCCGCTGTTCAAGAAGATCGACGTCAATGGCAGCGATGCGCATCCGTTGTTCGTGCAGTTGAAGAAACGCGCGCCTGGTCTGCTCGGCTCTCAAGGCATCAAGTGGAACTTCACCAAGTTCCTGATCGGCAAGGACGGCCAGGTCGTCAAACGTTTTGCTCCGGCGACCAAGCCACAGGATCTGACGGGTGAGATTGAAGCGTTGCTGAAATGAATGAGCTGTCAGCCGATTCGCTCAAGCTCGACAGCCAACTGTGCTTCAAACTGTACGCTGCTTCCCGGGCAGTCATTCGCGCCTACAAGCCGATGCTCGACCAGTTGGGGCTGACCTACCCGCAATATCTGGCAATGCTGGTGTTGTGGGAATGGCAGGATTCGCCGCCCGAGCAGCCGACGGTGAAAGCCCTTGGCGAACGGTTGGCTCTGGACTCCGGGACGCTCACGCCGTTGCTCAAGCGTCTTGAACAGATGGCGTTGGTGCAGCGCCAGCGCTCGGTCCGGGATGAGCGCGAAGTGCACTTGAGCCTGTCCGCAGGTGGATCGGCCCTGCGTGAACAAGTCGTGCCGCTCAAGGTACGTTTGTTGTGCGACAGCGGTGTCGATCTGGATCGTTTGAGCGAACTGCGTAGCGGTCTGGACCAACTGTTGGGGCAGATCAAAGCACTGTCGTAGTGGGTACCCACAGTTCGAGCAGTGCAGCCAGCTCTTCGCGCCGGAATGGTTTAGCCAGATAGTCGCTCATTCCGGCCGCGCGGCAGCGTTCTCGCTCCTCGGGCATGGCGTTGGCGGTCAGTGCAACGATCGGCAGGTCAGGCCAGCGACCACTGCGGCGAATCTGCCGGCTGGCTTCATAACCGTCCATGACCGGCATGTTGCAGTCCATTAACACCATGTCGAAGCTGCTGTGTTCGAGTAGATCAAGGGCCTCGGCCCCATGTGCTGCCACGGTCACTTCGCAGCCAAGTTTGCTGAGCATTCCTTTTGCCACGAGCTGGTTGACCGGGTTGTCCTCCACCAACAGGATGCGTGCCCGCCGCTGGGGCGACAGGGTTTCAAACTGTGCGTCGTTGATAGTGGTGCTCTCCGACTGCAGGGCTCGTCGCAGAGTTTGATACAGCGCGTTGCGTGCCAGCGGTCGAGCCTGCTGCTGTAAGGGTGCCAGGGCGCTGGCTTCTTCGGTGGGCAAAAAACTGCCGTACGCGGTCACCAGCAGAATCTGCGCCTGGATGGCGGGACGTATCCCAAACAGGCATTCCGGGCAGTCGGTGATCAACAGATCGGGTGTGAGCCCGATCAGCGAGTCATCGATGCTGCGTCGTTGATAGCCCAGTCCCCAGCCGGTCAGCAAACTGCTCAGCAGTTCGGCCAGACCACTGCCAGCGGCGGTGATGGCGATGATGCTCCCTTGCAGTGGCACCGGAGCGGCAGCAGGGGTATGGCAGGGCAACGGCAGATCGGCACAGAACTGGCTGCCGAACCCCGCCTCTGAACTGATGGTCAGGCGGCCCTGCATGGCCTCGCACAGGTTGTAGGTCAGGGCGAGACCCAGACCTGTACCGCCGAACTGTCGGGTGATGCCGGCTCCTGCCTGGGTGAAGGGCTGGAAAATTTTAACCTGGGCGTCCTGCGCGATACCGATGCCGGTATCGCAGACCTCGATTCTCACACCGTCTTCATGAGTGCTAAGGCGTACATCGACGCGGCCGAAACGGGTGAACTTCAGGGCGTTGGACAAGAGGTTGCTGACGATCTGTCGTACACGTGTCGGATCGCCCAGCACCAATGTCGGAAACTGTGGGTCGATCAGGCAGGCCAGTTCAACGCTCGGTGCGGCGTTCTGCGACAGCAGGTTAGCCGTGTCCTCGACCAACACGCCGAGGTCGAAGGGGATGTGTTCAAGCTCCAGTTGACCGGCATCGAACTTCGACAGGTCGAGAATATCGTTGAGCAACTCCACCAAAACCTTGCCGGAGTCGTGGGCAATCGACAGTTGCTGCTGTTGTTCGGCATTCATCGGGCTGTCCAGAGACAGGGCGATCATCCCCAGCAAACCGTTGAGCGGAGTGCGAATTTCATGACTCATATTGGCCAGAAAAGTTGAGCGTGCCTCAGCCATGTCGAGTGCCGTGCTGCGGGCGATTTCGAGCTCTTCGTTGGATTGGCTCAACCGGCTGTTGATCGCTTTCAGTTCGGTGGTGCGGGCAGAGACAATGTTCTCCAGCTGCGCGAGGTAATCGGTTAAACGGTTCTCGGCATTGCGTCGCTGCTCAATCTCGGTGGCCATGTTTTCGAATTGCTGGTTGGCGACTTTGACCAGTACGCCGATTTCATCGTTTTCATGGCCCTGTGGAAAATCCAGTCGCGCCTGGTCGGCGCTTCGAGGGTCACTGCCGCTGAGTTCGCGGATAACCCGAACCAAGGGCTTGGTCAGCATGACGTAGAAGAGCGCCAGGAGAATTCCGGTCAAGATCAGACTGCGGGCGAAGCCGTTGAGCAGTGTCACCTCGGCCCTGCGCAGAAAGCGGCTGCCGTATGCGTAGGTATCAACCTCCAAATGCAAGGTGCCGAGATTTTCGTCGGGCAGGTGATCGAGATAAAGCCGGTCTTTAAATTGTCGATTGGCACCGAAGAGAAAATCGCTGATCAGCCGGTATCCGCTTTGCATCCCGGGGCGCTTTACGCTGGCAAGGGTCGTGTTGTTGTTATCGATCAGTTGTGCGCTGATGACCGCGGGAGAGCGGAGCAGGCCAAGGGTTAGCTCTTGGGCGAGTTCGGCATCGATGTTGTAGGCGATCCGCGAGGCAGGGTTATGGCTGATTTCCAGAAGCGAGAGTATTTCCCGGTTGATGGAGGCGTCTTCGCTGGCATAATCGATGCCTATTTGCAGCAGGCTGAGCAGCGTTCCGAGAATGAAACCGACCAGCACAGTGAGCCTGGCTTGTTTATAAGACAGGCGGTTGGTGAACTTAATATCCATGGGGGGCTGAACCAATTCCGTTTCCCTTCGCTGATCAAGCATAGCTGATCAGTAGTGATTTTCGGCAAGCGCTGTTATCAGTCTGCCATTCAGCTGTGGAACCGGCGCTTGATGCTGTGTTTACCATCATTACTGTGAACGTCCCTGAGGAGAAGTCGTGGATTCCCGATTGAATGCTTTTCTTGAACGCGCTGATGCGGTTCTGGCTCGTTTGGAGCCTTTGTTGCCCGCGCCGCGACAAACTATCGACTGGACTCAGTGTCTGGCCGCCCGCTGGCAGCGCGAAGGGCGCAGTGGTTTTCTGTTGCCGCTAGAGGTCAGCCTGGACATGCGTTTGTCCGATCTGATCGGGGTGGATAAACAGTGTGAGCAGTTGGGTCGCAATACCCAGCAGTTCCTGGATGGCATGCCGGCAAATCACGCATTGCTTTGGGGCTCGCGTGGGACGGGTAAATCTTCGTTGATTCGGGCCTTGCTGGCTGAGCACGCCAAGGCCGGTTTACGTTTGATCGAGATTGAGCGCGATCACCTGGCGGATTTGCCACGGGTGGTCGAGCAATTACAGAAGCTGCCGCAGCGATTCGTTTTGTTTTGTGATGATTTGTCGTTCGAGGCAGGAGAGGGCGACTATCGCGTCCTCAAGAGTGTACTAGACGGTTCACTGGAACAGGCTCCGGACAACGTCCTGTTGTATGCGACTTCTAACCGCCGACACTTGGTCCCGGAGAAGCAGAGCGATAACGAGAACTGGAAGATGGTCGATGGTGAACTCCATCCCAACGAAGCGGTGGAAGACAAGATTGCTCTGTCGGACCGTTTTGGCCTGTGGTTGTCTTTTTATCCTTTCACCCAAGAACACTTTCTCAATGTGGTCGAGCATTGGATCGGCGAGCTGGCGGGTAAATCCGGTCTTGAGTGGCAGCGCACTGATGAGCTTGAGATTCTGGCGGTCCGCTGGGCGACTGGACGGGGTAATCGCAACGGGCGATGCGCGTATCAATTTGCGCGGTATTGGGTAGGACTGAAGTTGTTGGAGCAAAAAGCATGATCGATCTGCAGAAAAGTGGCGAAGGCCTTGATGGTTATGCACTGTTGCGTGCGCAGCTGGAGTCGTTGCTGGCGGATGAACGTGACTTCATTGCCAACGCCGCGCAGTTCTCGGCCTTTCTATTCAACCAGCTGGATGACCTGAACTGGGCCGGATTCTACCTCAATCGCAATGAGGAACTGGTGCTTGGTCCGTTCCAGGGCCAGATCGCTTGCGTGCGAATTCCGTTCGGGCGCGGTGTGTGCGGGGCTGCCGCTGCGACCCTGCAAACCCAACGGGTCGAGGATGTGCATGCGTTTGCCGGGCATATTGCCTGCGACAGTGCGTCGAATAGTGAACTGGTGGTGCCGCTGGTCAAAGACGGTCGGTTGATCGGTGTACTGGATCTGGACAGCCCGAAGCTGGCGCGCTTTACGGAGCAGGATCAGGCGGGCATTGAGCAGTTGGCGTCGATTTTCCTGCGTTTGAGCGACTGCTGATCAAACGCTTAGCCCGGCTTTGCTGAGCAGGCTGTCAGGGTCTACCGCATCGATCTGTTGTGGCTGAAGAAATCTATTGGCGTACTGCAGGTAGATTTCATCGTGAATGAACAGCCCGAACAACTCGGGATCGATATGGGCATCGCGACACATAGTTGCCATGATGCCCAGTGCTTCACTCAAGGTCTTGGCCTTTCTGCCGATCAGGTATTTGTTTTATCCTCAACTTTCTAGTCTGGGAGTCAGTACAGTGTGCTGCTGGATTTGTCTCAGCAGAGCTCGTTCCAACTCCCGCATTGAGTGCTCCAGGGCTTTCCTGCAAGCGTTGATTTTCTCTGTGTCGGCGTCTTCGATACAGGATTGCTCAAGTGCTTCGCAATGATCGGTCAGCGAAAAGGCCTGGACCATTCGAGCCGCGCCCTTGATCTTGTGCGCAATATCGATCAGCGATTGCCTCTCACTCTCATGCTGCAGTGTGAGCAGTTCTTGTAGGTCCTGACGGGTGCTATTCAGGAGTTCAGTGAGTAAGCGTTGAACGAGGTGTGGATCCCCTCCGGTCATTAAGTGCAAGGCGTCGAGATTGAAGGCGTTGTTGAAGGGCAGTGGCTTGAGTTCTGCCAATCGTTGACTCAATGCGGTAAGGCTGGTGGGTTTGAACAGGCAATCGTTCATCCCGGCCTGTTTGCAGCGATCTTTTTCCTCCTGTTGGGCGTTGGCGGTGAACCCAAGAATTGTGCAAGGGAGTAACTGCTGCTGCCGTTCGTTCTGACGGATGGCGCGGGTGAGTTCATAGCCATTCATGACGGGCATGTTGCAGTCTGCGATCACCAGATCGAATTGCCCCTCTTCCCAGGCCCGTAAGCCCGCAGCGCCTTGCTGAGCCGCCGTATAGTGATGACCAAGGAATCCAAGTTGCTGGCACATGAGCAAACGGTTTGCCGGGTGATCGTCGACCACCAGGACGTTTAATACGGCACAAGCGGCAGGAAGAATTGGAGTGGGCTCATCTACAATCAAATTGGGCGGCAGGCAGGCCAGCTTCAACGAAACATGAACTTGAGTACCCATCCTGGCCTGGCTGGTTAAACTCAAACGCCCCCCCATCATTTCACACAAATTGCGGCTGATGACCAGGCCTAGACCCGCACCACTCCTGGCCAGATGACTGGGGCTATCGGCCTGAGCAAAGGGTTCGAACAGGCATTGCTGGTCATTTTTGCTAATACCAATCCCCGTGTCCTGAACCTGCAACTCCATTTGAATCTGTTGTGGTTCTTCGGTGGGTTGTATGTCGACCCAGATTTTGACTTGGCCGTGTTCGGTAAATTTGATCGCGTTGCTGACCAGGTTGGTCAGTATCTGCTTGAAACGCAGAGGATCAATCAGTACATCGGTATCCTGCACATTCGAATTGAATTCCAGTAGCAGGCTGAGGTCTTTCTGCCGGGCCAGTCCGTCGAAGACCCGAATCACTGATTCGATGATATTGCGCAAGTTGACTCGCTCAGGGGTAAGGCTTAGGTGGCCTGACTCTATTCGGGCGATATCGAGAATATCGCCGATCAGTTCCAGCAGATCCTTTGCCGAGCTGTACGCTACTTCAATGGCCGGGCGATCAAGGTGACCCTGGTCAGCACGTTTCAAGGTTAACTCGAGCATGCCGATCACCGCATTCATCGGTGTGCGAATTTCATGACTCATGGTCGCCAGGAATGTACTTTTAGCGCCATTTGCCTCATCAGCCTGTTCTTTAGCGGTCCTTAGTTCATCGAACAGTTGGCGGCGTTCGCTGATGTCGATCCAGCCACCAATGATGCCCTGCACCTCTCCCGTCGAGTCACGGTAGGGAAGAACCCAATGGTAGATTGTCAGTTTTCGCTCACCGATGTGCAGCGGGCGATCGAGGAGCAAAGGAATGCCTTCGGCCAGCACACGCTGATAATCAGCCTGGTATTCGCGGGCTTCAAACTCGTTGCTCAACCCCCCTTGCATAACGGTTTTGCCGATGACGTCTTCTCGTTTGGCACAAAAGGCTTCCAGATAGCTGTCGTTGCAGCTTTGTAGAAGTCCATTCCGATCACGGACGTAAATGGGATGCGGTGTTCCGTTAACCAAGGCTCGCATGAATTCAAACTGATCATTGAGCGCACGCTCGGCCATTTGTCGCTGTTTGATTTGTCGGCGCATATAGGCATTCCAGGCCAGGGAAATCAGCAACAGCAGGCCGATACCTATGACGACTTGGTAAAACAGGTGGTGATAGTTGCGCCAGTAACTGTTCGGGGTCTGCGTATAACCACGCCAGCGACTGTTGATGATTCCAAGTTCTTCCGGCGCGATGCTCAAAAGTGCTTTGTCGATGATGGCGTTCAGTTCCGTTGCGCTTCGTGCTGTAGCCAGTGAGAAGGCGGCTTGCCGGGTTCCGATAGTGGCGCTGATCTGGAGTTTATTTTGGAACACCTGAGATGAGATGAAATAGTTAGCGATCACCAGTGGATTCACCGCGCCCTCGACCTGGCCCTGGGCGAGTAGCTCCGTAGCTCGGAAGGTGTCGCTGGTCTCAACTAAACGGACGAGCGGATGTTCATTGCGCAAAAACTCCACCAACGGATTGCCTTGGGTGATCGCCAGGCGTTTGCCTTGAAGTTGCTCAAGACTACCGACGCCTGCGGTACCCTTTTGAGTCAGCAGTACAAATGAGTTTTTCAGGTAGGGGCGACTAAAGTTGAGTTTAGTCTTGCGTTCATCGCTGGGCAGGATGGCGGCAATAATGTCGGCTTTGTTCTCTTCGATCCGGCTGATCATTTCGCTGACGCTGTGGCTGCGTTGAATCTCGAAACGCAAGCCGGTGCGAAGCCTGATCAGTTCAAGCAGGTCCGAGGTGATGCCGCGCAAGTTGTTATCGGAGTCGAAGAAGGTTAACGGGGCGGAGGTCTCGTTCACGACGACGCGAACTATTGGATGTTGTGTCAGCCACCGCTCTTCTCGAGAGGTCAGTTGCAGCTTGTGATCAGTGAGAAGGATGTCGCTTCCGGCGCTCCAGCGTTTGGCGATATTTTCTCGTTCGCCGGTTGGAACGGCCTTGAGGGTAGCGTTGATGATACTGAGCAGGACGTGGTCGTCTTTACGCACCGCAAAGCTGAAGCCATTGGCTTCGTGTTTGCCAAAGCTGGCCATCTGGATATTTTTCAGATAGCCCTTGTTGATCATGTAGTGAGTCGAGATGGTATCGCCGAGGAAGACATCTGCCTGATCAAAGGCAACGGCGTTGATCGCATTCTGATAGGAGGGGAAGGAGGTGATGATGGCCTTGGGGTATAGCGCCTTTACTTCATCCTGCGGCAGGTAGTGATACACCATACTCAGGCGCATGTTCTCGAGGCCATCGGTCAGCGACCGGTGTTCTCTTTCCCGAGTCACCAGAACCGGTTGGTCCACGGCATAGGGTGTTGAAAGCAAGAGGTTCGGATTACCCGCCTCAAAGCCGTTAGCGGTGCCGAGCAGGTCGACGTATCCCTTCTCGAGCGCTTCTATGACAGCCTCCCTTGAGGCGAAACGTTGCACCCTGATGGGTAGGGCCAGGGTTTTGGCGAGGATGCCTGCGTAATCTGCCGTGAGCCCTTCATAGTCATGACCGCTGGTGGTCAAATCAAATGGGGGGTAATCCGGAGCGGACGTGCCCAGGACCAGTTCGCGCTTGTTTTGGATCCACTGCAATTGTGTTCTGTCCAGTTGGACTTCCAAGTGGCCGGTGCCTGAGCGACTGAGCAGCGTGTAGTTCTCAATGCCGTTTTGTGCCGCGGACACCGAGGTGCTCAGGCAAAAACTTGCGCTCAATAATATTAAATAGGCCTTTAAATGCCAGGGCATCCTGTTTTTCACACTAGCGCGTTACGTTTTGCTATCTCGATAAGTTCTACCAGAGATTTGGCTTTGAGTTTTTGCATGAGTCTTTTTTTGTAAGTGCTGACCGTCTTGTTGCTAAGAAACATTCCCTTGGCAATTTCTTTGTTTGTACGGCCTTGAGCAAATAGTTGCAGTACCATGAGTTCTCGATCGTTGACTGATTTAAACAGGTCCAGTTCAGCCCGTAACTCGCCCTCCCTTCGCGCAGGGGTCAATGCCTGACTCGGGAAGTAGTTGTAATCGGAGAGAACTGCTTTGATGGCACTTAGCAGTTCGCTCAAATCATCCTGCTTGCAGACATAGCCGGAGGCTCCGGACTGCATGCAGCGGGTGGCAAAAAGGGAGGGTGATTGTGCCGTTAGAATCAGCGTTTTCAAGGACGGATTCATTGCTTTGAAGCGGGAGAGAACTTCCAGGCCGTCGAGTTTAGGGATACTGATGTCGAGGATGATCAGGTCCGGCATACATTCCCGGACCATTTGCATAGCATCAACTCCGTTATCAGCTTCACCGACAACTTTATAGTTTTCATGCTCTAGCAATATACGGATTGCAAGGCGAGTAACAGGGTGGTCGTCGACAATAAAAACTGTATTCATAATAAGATTCCATGCGAGCGTAAATAAAGTGCGCACCTTAGCTCAGATGGGCGCGCACACGCATGAACTGACTGGTCTGCTGGTGCAATATAGGATAAGTCCTACATAAGATAGGGCGATGGATTACGCCTGAGCAAAGAGTGGTGGGGTAGCGGCTAAGTTAGAGTTGATATGTAAGTGGAAGTGAATTCAAATAAGGTGTTTTTCACTGATTGTTCGTAAATATTCCTACTCGCGGTCTAGCTAAATTCTTAACCTCGCGGGTCGATACGTGTTGTTGGTTTGCTCTTGATGGGCTTTTGTAGGAGGTAGGGCAGTTTGCCCGATGCAGATGAGTTGTGGTGATGAGACGCATTGCGACGCAGTTGCTTTTTAAAAAGAGCGAGGGCAGAAGCGATGTTTCAGTCAGTTAAGAGCGTGGTTCGCTTTTTATTATTGCAGAGACCAATAGCGTTTTCAGTTCCCAGTGGTTGAGCGGTTTGGTCAAATAGCCGAGTAGTGGCAGGCCGCGTTCACTCGCTTGGTTTTTCAGCTCGTTCAGCTCATTCAGGGTGAGGCTACTCAAAATGATGGCTCTTTGTATAAAACCTTGACGGCTTGCGAGGTCAATCAGTTCAAGGCCCTGAAGGTCTGGCAGGCATTGGTCACAGAGGAGAATTTCGAATGGCATTTCTGCCTGTTGCATAAGCCTCAATGCGCTTTCGGCATTGTGGGCAGGGGTCAGCTGGTGGAAGCCGTAACTTTTCAGTAGATATTGGGTTGCTGTCAGCTGAAATGGATGGTCCTCCACAAGCAGGATGCGCAAGTCATGTTTGAACATATCGTTTTCCATGCAGAAGAGCTTACCCAGGTCGAGTTCAAAGGCCGGGCTGTGCTTCGCCAGCGTCTGGATTACTTAATTGACTGTTCAGAGGAGGATGCAGTCGGTTCGTTATGTCGGAGAGGGCGATTATTCCGCGAATACACGGATCAGTTCGATCAGCTTGCTCGACACGCAGTGTAGGAGGAGTCTCCGGGTGCTGATATGTGCCCGTAGTTTGAGAGGTTTCGATCAGCCGCTGAGGGAGATTCTGACACGGCTGACCGATAAATTTCATTGTGGGCTGGAGCGTCCGGTCATCTCTCGCGCCATCTCGCTGGCGTAACTGTCTGTCATGCCGGCGATGAAATCGATCATGCGCAGGAAGGAGGTATGCAGCGACCAGCTCGGGTCGGGGGCATTGTTACCCAACAGGTCGAGGATGCGACGGTTTTTGAAGGATGGCGTACGACCGCCATGCTGTTCCAGGGCCGCACCGCAGAAGGCATTCAGCAGAATCTCCAACGTGGTGTAAGCCCCGATTTCATGCAACGTCTTGCGCTTGTCCTGGAAGATTTTTTTGCGTGCCATGTCTTTGGCATTCAACACACAACGCTTGGCTGGCCCGTGCATATGCTCGACGAGGTCACCATGGAGCGTGCCGGCCAACAGTGCATCCTGTTGTTCAACAAATGCTCTTGCGGCGGCATTGGTCAGGTGCTCGATTGCTTTGCCGCGCAGGATCGCGAGCTTGCGCCGACGGGAATCTTGCGGTCCGAGTTGGCGATAGGTCTCCGGTAGATCATCACCGACCAGCCCAAGCAACAGGGACTCTACTTCGGCATATTCCAGAAGCTCCATTTCCAGACCATCCTCAAGGTCGATCAAGGCGTAGCAGATGTCATCGGCAGCCTCCATCAGGTAGACCAGAGGATGACGAGCCCAGCGTTGTTCCTCAAGTTGAGGCAGGCCGAGTTTATGGGCAATCTGCTCCAGCAGCGGCAGCTCACTCTGATAGCAACCGAACTTGTGCTTCTTGTAGCCCAGTGAGTCCGCATGGCGGGCGGTCCACGGATACTTCAGGTAGGTGCCGAGTGTCGCGTACGTCAGCCGCGTACCGCCGTCGAACTGGTGGTACTCCAGCTGGGTGAGCACTCGAAAACCTTGAGCGTTACCTTCGAAGTTCAGGAAGTCATTGCGCTCGGCATCGCTCATGTCATCAAGCCAGCCGCGGCCTGCTGCTTGCTGGAACCAATGGCGGATCGCATCTTCGCCCGAGTGACCAAAAGGCGGGTTACCGATGTCGTGAGCCAGGCAGGCGGATTGCACCACCATGCCCAGATCGCTGGGTTCGCACCAGTCGGGCAGGGCGCTGCGGATCGTTTCTCCGACGCGCATGCCCAGTGAACGACCGACGCAGCTGACTTCCAGGGAGTGGGTCAGACGTGTATGGATATGATCGTTACTGGAAACCGGGTGTACCTGAGTCTTGCGGCCCAAGCGGCGAAAGGCGCCGGAGAAGATGATTCGGTCGTGGTCTTTATGGAAAGGGCTGCGGCCGAGTTCTTCCGGGCTGTGCAACGGCTTTCCGAGTCGTTCGCGGGTAAGCAGGGTTTGCCAATCCAAGGCTGGTTCTCTCCGTCAAGTGACTGATGAGCTAGCTTCCCGGTTCGCGCACCTCGCTGCAAGTGGAACTACAACCGCGCAGCGTCAATATCAATAGCAGTGCCCGTCGATCACGGAGCCTCCTTTGTAAGGTCTTGTTGGGATCGTGCCTCGGCTGTCGGGTGGACAGACAGGACCAGACCCCTCGATAAAGAGGTCCGATCCATGAGCTTGGCGAGAATGCAGCCAGATGCCGGCTGACTAGTTCTTGCGGGAGGAGCCTTGCATCACTAGCGTGATCAGCGGCAACAGACTGGTGCCGAGTTTGATTAGCCGAGTGAGGTTGCTGACGCCACCACCCTTGGCTCCTTTACCGGTCAGAAACCCCAGCAAGGTCACTGCGGCAACGCCCCAGAGCGGTGCGTGCTTGATGCCGAAGCCGTCCTGCAAGTTTTGTGTCATCGCGCGCGCGCGCTGCAATGGTTGCAATAGGTTCTGGGACTCATGGCGGATTTCCTGACGGTGCATTTCCATGCGCAGCCGGATCAAGGCCTTGCGCATCTCGCGCCGAGAGCTGGCTTGGGGTATCTCAGTCAGGCTCATGGCAGCAGACGCTCCCTGTCGTTGGCCAATTCTTCAAGGGTAGCGCTGAAGGGTGATGACTCGTCGAAGATGGCTGCTTTCAAACGCAGGGCGCAAAACAGCGCGGCGAGCGTATAGAAGACGCAGAGGCCAATGATCCCGGCCAGGCGATAGGTGTCCCAGAGCAGAATCAGCACCAGTGCCGAGAGCCCGACCAATAGCAGCAAGGCAAAAACCAGTGCCAGCCCGGCGAAAAGCACCAGGCTTACGGTCCGTGATTTTTGCTCTTGTAACTCGATGCCGAACAACTCGACATGACTGTGCAACAAACCCAGGAACGCGGCACCCAGGCGCCGCGATGAGGAGCTTGGGCCCGTTTCGGACGAGCTGGATTCGCCGATAGCCATATTAGCGCCGCGTCGCCAGCAGGCCGATCAGAAAGCCCACGCCGGCGGCAATCCCCACGGATTGCCACGGGTTGGCCTGTACGTAATCTTCGGTGGCGGTTACCGCTGCTTTGCTGCGCTCGCGCAGGGAGTCTTCGGTCAGTTGCAGGGTTTCGCGGGCACGCAACAGGCTGTCCTGGATCTGGCTACGCAGCTCATCAGCTTGATCACCTGCCAGTGCCGCGGTGTGTTCCAGCAACCTTTCGGTGTCATTGACCAGTGTTTGAAAATCCGCCATCAGTATTTCTTGAGCAGTCTTTGCTGTTTTGCTGGCCATGGTTATCTCCGTAAGTGGCTTCTGATTGTTTCGAGTATGAGGTGTGCTGGAAGGTTCAGTGCAATTGCCTGGTACAGCTTTTGCTTTGTCATGGTGCGCAGGCGAGCGATTTTGCGCTGAAGCTGGGCGTAAATACGGCGCGAGCCATGAAAACCTTAACCTAAATAATTAAAACCCGCGAAAAACCCCTAGCGGCGATTTGCCTGTTCGTGATTCCTGCGCCAAAGCGGTTCACCCCTACAAACGCCGATACTGAGGCGGGTGCCAATTTGGTGCGTGAAAAGGAGCCTTCGAACTGCTTTGGTGCTTTTTCCTGCATTCAGGTCTGCCAACTCCATGGAAAATTTGCAAAGCGCTGTGGACAGTCTGGTCCATAGCTCTAATACGCTGTTCATTTTGATGGGTGCGGTCATGGTACTGGCCATGCATGCCGGTTTCGCCTTTCTTGAAGTGGGCACAGTCCGGCAAAAAAATCAGGTGAACGCTTTATCGAAAATCCTCAGCGATTTCGCTGTGTCGACCCTAGCCTATTTCTTTATAGGCTATTGGATTTCCTATGGGGTGAGCTTTATGCAACCTGCGGCGGTGATCAGTGCAGATCATGGCTATGGGCTGGTGAAGTTTTTCTTCCTGCTGACCTTTGCGGCGGCCATTCCGGCAATCATCTCCGGGGGGATTGCCGAGCGCGCCAGATTCGTCCCGCAACTCTGTGCAACAGCGCTGATCGTGGCATTTATTTATCCCTTCTTCGAAGGCGTGGTGTGGAACGGTAATTTTGGTCTGCAAGCCTGGTTGCTGGCACGCTTCGGGGCGACTTTCCATGACTTCGCAGGATCGGTGGTGGTGCACGCAATGGGCGGTTGGCTGGCGCTTGCGGCGGTGCTGTTGCTCGGGCCGCGGCAGGGCCGTTACCGCGACGGACGATTGGTGGCCTTCGCACCGTCGAGTATTCCGTTTCTGGCGTTGGGTTCGTGGATCCTGATTGTCGGCTGGTTCGGCTTCAACGTGATGAGCGCGCAAACCCTGCAAGGGCTCAGTGGACTGGTCGCGGTCAACTCACTGATGGCGATGGTCGGCGGCACCATGGCGGCGCTGATTGTCGGTCGCAATGACCCCGGCTTTCTGCATAACGGCCCATTGGCGGGGCTAGTGGCTATTTGCGCCGGTTCCGACCTGATGCACCCGGTCGGGGCGTTGGTGACCGGCGTCATCGCGGGGGCGTTGTTCGTCTGGTGTTTCACCGCGGCGCAAGGGAAATGGAAGATTGATGATGTGTTGGGTGTCTGGCCGTTGCATGGGTTGTGCGGTGTCTGGGGCGGGATTGCTTGCGGAATCTTCGGTCAGAGCGCTTTGGGAGGCCTGGGCGGGGTCAGTCTGATCAGCCAGTTGATCGGGACCTCTCTGGGGGTCGTTGTCGCCTTGATCGGGGGCTTTGCGGTGTATGGCTCGATCAAATATTTCCATGGTCTGCGGTTGAGCCAGGAAGAGGAGTATTACGGGGCTGATTTGTCTGTGCACAAGATCGGTTCGGTGAGTCAGGATTGATTGTGTGCCCCTGAAATTGCTTTACCTGTAGGAGCCGAGCTTGCTCGCGATGAACGATGGCGAGGCTTGCCTGATGCACCGCGCCGCCTGCATCGCGAGCAAGCTCGGCTCCTACAGGGCCTTGTGCTTCCCGTCCATCCGCTTTATTACCCGCCCAACAATCGCGCTTCGCAGGCTTCAATGGCTGACAACGTACCGGACATCAGTACCGTGTCACCTGCCTGCAGGTGGGTGGCGCCATCCACCGTCAGTTCGTTGCCACCGCGCTGCACGGCCTGAACGTTTACACCCAGGTGCTCCAGAGCCAGGTCGTTCAGAGGCAAGCCGCAGGCATGGGCGTCGGCGCCGAGATTGACTGCATGCAGCAACACTTTGGGCTGCCCCCGATTGTCCAACAGGTTGCTCTGCGCACCGTGATAAAAACCATGCAGCAGGCGATAGCGGTTGTGCCGGACTTCGTCGACTTTGGCCTGGACCTGTTGTTCGGGCAGTCCGAGCATGATCAGCGCATGAGAGGCCAGCATCAGGCTTGACTCAAGCAGTTCTGGAACGACCTCGTTGGCACCCGCGGCTTTCAATTCTGCCAATTGGCTGTCATCCCGGGTCCGAACCAGAATCGGCACGTCAGCGTTGATTCGGCGGGCTTCCTTGAGCACGATCAAGGCGATGTCGGTCTTGTCCACGGCAATCACCAGCAACCGTGCCCGTTCGAGTCCGACGGCGGCGAGTAGCTCGCCGCGACGTGAGTCACCGTAGTGCACGCAGCTTTCGCCGGCCGCGGCTTCCTGGACGCGCACCGGATCGTCATCGAGCGCGATGAATCGCTGTTGTTCGCGACGCAGGAAGCGGCCGATGGACTGGCCCACACGACCATAACCACAGATCACCACATGCCCGTGCAACTCTGCATTCAGCCCGGTAATTTCTTCCAGTTTCGCCTCCTCATTGGGCTTGCGATGCAAGCGGGAGGCGATACCTGGGGCCGCGCGCAACAGCAGCGGCGTCAATAGCATCGAACAGAAGGTTGTCGCCAGCAGAAGGCTGCTGATGTCGGCGGGCATCAGCTGGCCCTGTTGCATCTGCGCTATTAGCGCGAAGCAGAACTCGCCTCCTTGAGCCAGTGCGAGTCCGCTGCGCCAGGCTGTTTCGCCGTCACTGCCACGCCACTTGACCAGAGTCGCCACCACCCCACCTTTGATCAGCAACAGTGCCAGCGTCAGCCCCAGGATGAGTACACCGTGGTTGGCGAATAATTGCAGGTCGATCAACATGCCGATACTGACGAAGAACAGCCCCAACAAAATATCGCGGAATGGCCGGATATCGGCTTCGATTTGATGCCGATAATGGCTTTCCCCCAGCAGCATGCCGGCTAGAAAGGCGCCGAGGGCAGGGGAGAGGCCAAGCAGGTGAGTCAGCCAGGCCGTCAGCAGAACGATGACCAAGGCCAGCAGCACGAACAACTCGGCGGAGTGGGACGCGGCGACCTCATGGAACAGCCGTGGCAGCAACCAGCGACTGGCCAACAGCAGGCCGACAAACAGTACGACGGTTTTGCCCAGCGTGATCGGTAGCGCCCAATACCAGGCCTGGTCACTGCTGCCGGCAAACACTGGGACCAGCGTCAGCAAGAGCACCGCGACCATATCCTGGAACAACAACACACCGATTGCATTCTGGCCGTGGCTGCTGAAGATCTCTCCCAGGCTGGTCAACTCTTTACTGACAATGGCGGTCGAGGACAACGCCAGACCGGCCCCGAGTAACAAGGCTGAGGTAGTCGCTACGCCAAACAGCAATAACACGCCTCCCAGCAGTGCACCTGAAACCAGTACCTGAAGGCTGCCCAAGCCGAATACCACACGGCGCAACGCGAGCATTTTCGACAGGGAGAACTCAAGTCCCAGGGAAAATAGCAGGAAGACCACGCCCAGCTCGGCCAGATCCGGTAACTCTTCGCTGTCATTCACCCAGTCGAATGCCGTTGGCCCCACCAACAGGCCCACACACAGGTAGCCCAAAACCGGTGGTAGTTGCAGGCGCCGGAACAGCGCAATCACCACCAGTGATGAGGCGAGGATGATCAACAGATTTGCAAACACAGAAGTCTCCGGTCAAGGCTTGAGATAACAGAGCGTAGAGGCAAAAAAGCGGCGAGCATCGCGCAGTTGGTTCTGATGGAGAATGATTTACGTCATTCTTTTGTGGAGTCGCCTGATGTCGACCGCAGCTGGCTATGTCTGGGCAGGTAAACCCCCTTGGCTCGACGAGTTTTCCTGTCGGGCCTAGAATGAACGCCTATTCCTTGTTGGTCTGTTTCTCATGCCTTCTGAATGCCAGCTATTCGGCACCCTTGGTTGCCATCTCTGTGAACTTGCCGAAGCCGAAGTGATGCCGTTGGTCGAGCACGGTCTGTTGGTGGAGCTGGTTGATATTGCGGAAAACGAAGCATGGGTCGAAGACTACGGCTTACGTATCCCGGTCCTGCGACGCATGGATACTGGCGCCGAACTGGATTGGCCATTCGACGCCGAGCAGGTTGTGGCTTTTTTGCGTTGATCACTAGGGTCCTGGCCTGCGTTAGCGACAGGTTCTCCGCCTGTCGATCCCTCTGTAATCCGTTGGCGAGAGACGCAATATTCGGTTACTGTATGCATATACAGCTGTCGAGTGTTTTGCCATGTCTATCACTTGGCGAATCAAGAATATGGAGGGATATACCATGGTCAATGTCGAGCAATTGAAGAGCAGCGTGAACCGGATGTCCGCTGACGTCGTCCGCGAGGCCGTGCTCGAATTGCGTCTGGATGGTCTGGTCACGGAAGGAAAAACACCCTTCAACAAGCTGCATTTCAATACCTGCTTCGCTGAAATCGAGGCCTTGTTTCAGCGTGCCGGTTATCACCGACAACTGGATGTCGTGGGTTATCAGGGCTTGCTGTATGCGCTTTATGATCCAGGACGCTGGGAGGCCGTTGATGTACTGCGCTGGCTTAAAGAGTTTACCGAAGCAGCAGCGCAGCCTGAGATGACCCATGCCTGAAGGCCGTGAGTTGTCTGTGGCGCAATCTCTCCTAGGTTCGCCTGCGCCCATGCTGGATAATGCCGGCCTGCACTAATGGCCAGAGCCCTGTATGTCTACGTCATCTTTTAGCGCTGCACAGAATCAAGCGAGCACGTTGTATCTGCCTCCGGGCTCATGGCCGACCGTGCTCGATTGCCTGTGTGAACACTTTCGCGCCATCAGCCGCGAGCAATGGCTGGACCGGATCGCTCGTGGACGTGTTCTGGACGGGAGTGGTGTGGCGATTGCCGTTGGTTTGCCTTATAGGGAAGGCCTGCGGATACATTACTTTCGTGAGGTGCCTGACGAAAAGCCGATTCCGGTGCTGGAGTCGATTCTCTATGCCGATGAACATCTGGTGGTGGCGGATAAACCGCACTTTCTACCAGTCACCCCGGCGGGTGAGTATGTCGAACAGACGTTGTTGCGACGTCTGATCCGTCGCCTGGATAACCCGCACTTGGTGCCGTTGCATCGAATAGACCGGCATACGGCGGGGCTTGTGTTGTTTTCGGCCAATCCCGAGAGCCGTTCGGCTTATCAGTTGTTGTTTCCCACCCGAAAAATCGAGAAACGCTACGAGGCGATTGCCCGAGCTTTGCCAGGTTTGTCATTCCCATTGGTCCACAAAAGCCGATTGGTCGATGGCGAGCCCTTCTTCCGCATGCAGGAAGGTCCGGGGGGCAGCAACACCGAGACGGCTGTCGCAGTCAGCGAGAAAAACGGTGAGCTTTGGCGCTATGCGTTGTCTCCCGTTACCGGCAAAAAACACCAGTTGCGGGTGCACATGAGTGCATTGGGGGCGGGTATTTGCAATGACCCGTTCTATCCCGATGTCCTCAAGGATGTCGAAGATGACTATGCCAACCCGCTGAAGCTGCTGGCTCAAGGTTTGCGCTTTATCGACCCATTGACGGGGCTTGCGCGTCAATTCGAAAGCGAAATCACCTTGCAATGGTGATTTCTGGAAATAGCTACGCCAGGTTTTTCAGGCACTGATCGATATTTTTACTCCGCAAAAACGATAAAACCCGCACAAGGCGGGTTTGATCTGTATCGGACTGTCGGCGCTGGGCTTACAGCTCTTTAACGGTACGAACCTGATCTTTGTTGATCCGGGTGTGTTTACCGTCCAGCTGTTCGAATTCGTAGAAACCCGAATCTTTATCGAATCTAGGCGAGTCGACGGCCTGGATTTCGCGACCGTCATTCAGAGTAATCACCGTAGGCGACGCGCAACCGGCGAGCGTGGCGAGGCCTAGTGCAAGCATCAGGCTGGCGAGGGTCCGTTGAGTCATTTTGTGTCTCCGAAATGAGTACTTTTGATTATTGATCTTGAGACGTATACAACGAGCTCAAGTTCCTTGGCTAGTTTCATTCTGAAACGCTGTTGTGCTGGAGTAGCAGTTCAGGCGTATTCAAGTTGGCCAGGCGGTGATCGTTTTCGGCGCACTGCAAGGCAGTGGCACCCAGCGTGCGCATGAGTCTACCCGGGCTGCGTTCACCTTCATCCCACGCGCGTTCGAAAGCAGCTGCGAGCGCCGTCGGGATAATGCACAGCAGTGGTTCCCAGTGTTCCCCATGGCGCAGCATTAACGGTTTGTCCGGATGCTGACTAGCGGCTTCTCGCATTGAGTTAAGCAGATTGGCATCGATTTGCGGTACGTCGCAGGGCAATACCAGCAAATGATTATGTCGGGCTACCGCCAGCCCTGCGCGAATGCCGGCCAGTGGGCCAGGGAACTCGTCGTTGTCGTCCTGGACCAATTGGTCGGCAAACGGCGCGTATTTGTCCTGGTTGCGGTTGCAGGAGATGATCAGGTCGTCGCTCAGCCCGCGAGTCTTGCGGTGCAGATGAGCAATCAACGGCTGGCCCTGCCACTCCAGCAGACCCTTGTCCTGACCGCCCATGCGTTGGCCACGCCCGCCCGCCAGGAGCAGAATGGAGCATGGCGGCAGGTGAGTGTTCGAATTCATGAAGCGTCTCCGCAGGGGCAGCGAAATGGAACGCTGTGATATAACACCGGGCTGTTTCTCCTACAACTGGATCGAGCCTATGAAAGCCAAGGCTGATGTACCTTTTGCACCGTTGAACATTGCGGTGTTGACTGTCAGCGACACCCGCACCCTGGAAACCGATACTTCCGGACAGGTCTTCGTCGACCGTCTGAGCGCCGCCGGCCATAACCTGGCCGCGCGGGTTCTGCTTAAAGATGATCTCTACAAAATCCGTGCGCAAGTCGCGACCTGGATAGCCGAAGACGTCGTTCAGGTGGTGCTGATCACCGGCGGCACCGGGTTTACTGGCCGCGATAGCACTCCGGAAGCCGTCAGTTGCCTGCTCGATAAACAGGTTGATGGTTTCGGCGAGTTGTTCCGGCAGATTTCGGTTGCGGACATTGGCACTTCAACGGTGCAGTCGCGGGCCTTGGCCGGATTGGCCAATGGCACGTTGGTGTGCTGCCTGCCAGGCTCGACCAATGCAGTTCGCACCGGGTGGGACGGGATCCTCGCAGAGCAACTGGATTCGCGGCACCGACCGTGTAATTTCGTCCCCCATCTGAAACAGGCCGCACCCTGTGAATCCCGTGGATAAGCCGGGCAAGACCGGAGTCTTGATGCCGGTCGAAGTCGCGTTGGCCCGCTTGCTGGCAATGGCTGAGGCTTCGCCGATTCGTGAGTGCGAGCGGCTGCCGTTGGCGGCGGTTCAAGGTCGGGTATTGGCTGACGATTTGATTTCGACTCTGGATCTCCCGCCTTGGCCTAACAGCGCGATGGATGGCTACGCTTTGCGCGTTGCCGACTGGAACGGCGAAGCTCTTGTGGTCAGCCAGCGGATATTCGCAGGCCAGGCACCGGAGCCGTTGGCGCCTGGTACCTGTGCGAGGATCTTCACGGGTGCTCCTGTGCCGGCAGGCGCCGATTGCGTCGAGATGCAGGAAAATGCTGAAGTACTGGCCGATGGGCGAGTGCGCTTTAGCGAGATGCTGCACGCTGGGCAGAATATTCGGCCACAAGGCCAGGAAACCACCGTCGGTGAACTGGTTTTGTCGGCGGGTACTCGCTTGGGGCCTATTGAGCAGGGTTTGGCTGCTTCTCTAGGTTGCGCGCAACTGAAGGTGATTCGCCGGGTGCGGGTGGCAGTGCTGTCCACCGGCGATGAATTGATCGAGCCGGGACAGCCGCTTGGGCCGGGGCAGATCTACAACAGTAATCGCGTGTTGCTGTGCAGCTGGCTGCAGCGTCTGGGCTGTGAAGTGGTTGACGCGGGGATCTTGCCCGATGATCTGCCGACTACCCGTAACCGACTCGCTGAATTGGCGGATGTGGACCTGATCCTCTCTACGGGTGGCGTGTCGGTGGGAGAAGCGGATTTTCTCGGCATCGCATTGCGTGAAGACGGTGAGCTTGCGTTGTGGAAGCTTGCTATCAAGCCTGGCAAACCGCTGACGTGTGGACACTTCCGAGGCGTGCCGGTAATCGGCTTGCCGGGAAATCCTGCATCGACCCTGGTGACGTTTGCCTTGTTGGCCCGACCTTATCTGTTGCGACGACAGGGCGTGGTGGAGGTGCAGCCGTTGCAGTTTCAGGTGCCAGCAGGGTTTGTCTGGCCCAAGCCGGGCAACCGTCGGGAGTACCTGCGAGGGCGCCTGGAGCAAGGACGAGCAATCATCTATAAAAATCAAAGCTCGGGGGTATTACGCAGTGCGGCCTGGGCCGAGGGTTTGGTTGAAGTGCTGGAGGATCGCACGCTGGTTGAGGGCGATTGGGTGAACTTCATTCCGCTGAGTGAAGTGTTGGGCTGAGCTTTGGCGGCTCAATCGAGCCCGGCCAGAATATGGCCGGGTGCAGTCGCCGGGAGCTGGTTAATGGATAAGTACTAGCAGAAGTTGACCGAAGCGACTGCTGGAAACCCAGGCCAGGAGAGTAATCAGCGCCAGCACCGCGGCTGCTCCCGCTGAGCAGGCGAGTTTGCTCTTGATGGAGTTGAGGTTGTCGGGAGTTTTATCGAGGCTCCTGCAGCGGGGGGGCACATGGACCAGTAAGGTGCTCCTTTCCAACTGATTGATCGCTGGACCTACCCTCTTGAAAAATTTCTCATTGCTCATGTCAATGCACTTCCCTGTGTGAGGCGTCTTCGCTCGAAAACAATGGTTCACAAACGTTCTCCCATTGCCTCTCTGAGGTCAATTAAGCCGATTCGCTATGTGCAGTCAGAAAAATTACTGGCAAGTGGGTCGTGTAATCACGAATAGCGTTTCACCGCAGCCACTGACGACCGTGGACCGAGGCCTATCGATTTCGAATTGATTCGGCGGGTGTCGGTTTTTTTCGCGCCGCGGGGGGCAATATCCTTCAATGCCCTTCCAATGACTGGAGTGATGGACGATGACGGTTTGCTCGATATCAGCATTCTGCCGGCCCCACAAGAAGTGGTGAGCACCCTGAGGGATCTGCTGGCCGGTGGTTTGGGTATCGACAACATGTTCGTTCGGGAGCGTCTGCCATGGGTCGAAATCAAGGTCTCGGAAGGCCTCTTCATCAACCTTGATGGCGAGCCCTTGCAAGGCGACAACCTTCGTTTTTCGGTTCGCCCGGCAGCCTTGCGGGTGCATCTCGCACCAGACTCACCCCTGCTTGGAGGGTCCAGAACCGGCTAGTCATCGAGGCTGATGATCTGTTCGCGTACGGCAAACAGCACCAGACCCGCGACGTCGAAAATCTGCAAGCGCTTCATGATCTGCGAGCGATGGGTTTCGACCGTCTTGATACTCAAGCCCAAGCCATTGGCGATTTCCCGGGTTGATTTTCCACGCACGATCAGTCGTAGGATTTCCAGCTGGCGTGCAGTCAGGGTGTGCGCGGGTTTCGGCTGGTTTTTCTGGACGCGGGTTAGCGCCTGGGTGATTACCGTATGGGCGATGGCCGGGCTCAGGTAGCGTTCGTTATTGCGCAACGCCTCAAGTGCATGTTCGAGTTCGTTGGCTGTGGTGTCCTTCAGCAGGTAGCCGTGAGCGCCTGACTCCAATGCCTGCATGATCAGTGCGGAGTCGGTGTGCATGGATAGAATTAGCACCTTGCTCTGCGGACGTACCGCTTTGAGTCTCTGCAATGCCTCGAGGCCGCCGGTGTCCTTCATGGAAATGTCCAGAAGAATGATGTCCGGGCACAGCTTCTCAACCATCTCGAGCAGCTGTGCGCCATCGTTGGCTTCACCGATCACCTCGTAGCCGGGAATGTCCAGGACCAGTGCGCGCACGCCAGCCCTGATGAGCGAGTGGTCATCCACCAGAAGTAAATTACAGGTCAATGTAAAACCTTATGGGTATTGGCTCGTTCGAGGGCGCGGGGCGCCCAGGGAAACAATGCTTCGATCTGAGTGCCTTTGTCGGGCTCGCTGGTGACGGTCAAGGTGCCGCCCAGTTGATCAATCCGCTCTGACATGCCCGCCATTCCACGTTGGCCTTCCTGACCTGGATTCAGGGCCGGAGAAAAGCCCTGGCCGTCATCGCTGATGAACAGTGCCAGGCCCTGAGGCAGACGTTGCAGGCGGATCAGCAGATTCGTTGCCTGGGCATGGCGCAGCATATTAGTGATGGCTTCCTGAGTGATCCGAAAGGCCGCAACCGCCATCTCTTCCGGGATGCCGGTCAAGCGTTGCTGGCATTCCAGGCTCCAGTGCACCGGAGTATTGGCCAGGGTCTTGAGCAAATGCGCGCGCAAACTGGCTTCCAGCCCAAGGCTGGCCAACTGCCTGGGGTTGAGAATGGCCGATACGTCGCGGACTTTTGTCAGGGTTTCTTCCAGTGTGTCGCAGAGTACCGAGCATTGGCTTTGCAGGTCTTCGGGCAGGCGACGCTTTAGCCATTCACTTTGCAGTTTTGCCGCGGTCAGCAATTGGCCGATGTCGTCATGCAGCTCGCGACTGAGCCGATGACGTTCGTTTTCCTGAACTTCCAACAGACGGTCGGCCAGTTCCTGGGGCTGAAATTTGATCGATTTTAGCGAGTGACGATGTTGGACCCAGACGCTGGTCAATGCGGCCAGATTCAGCGCCAGCAGACTCAAGGGCAATGTACTGGATTGGCAGTAGATCAGCAGACTGCCGAGGGCCGAGCAGATACACAGCAACAGGCTGAACTGGTGCGCGTTTTTTCGGGTGGATGGCCAAGCGATGAATGACTTGAGGCTAGCGTACATAGCGGATGGAGCCAATAAATGTTCGCTGCGGTTAGACCGGTCCTGGCGGCTGACGGGCCCCTGTCTGGAAAAGGGTGCTGTTTGAATAGTTAGCTTCAAATGAGCGCAATCTGTTCGTCTGAAACGAGCCTTGTACTGACTCCGGATCTGGAGCCAATCTGGAGCCGCGGTGTTATTAAACGTCAACTAATGGTCGGCATAATACCACCTAAGATACCGTTGGTCGCGTTCTGGATATGGGTCAAAAGCGTCAGGAATTTAAGGTTTTTTGGACACGGGTACCCACTTTTGGTGGGTATTTACTAAAGCCGCGGCATGAGAAAGTGAGTAGCCAGGAAGTTGTATTTGTCGGTATTGGATGTGAAGTATTCAATGGCGACATTGTCGGGTAATGCTCAAGTTGTAGAGCGATCCTTCGGCAATAAATATCAGGATCTTTTACGCAGTCACACCTGGCTATCTGCGAGAGAAACCAGCTTAAGCGGCTTGGGGGTGTATGGCGCAGGAGAGTGACTCAGACCTACCTGGAAGGCAAATGCATTGATCAGAGAGACTTGTTCGCTGTCATCCAGGCTGAGCGTGCCGGTATTAATATCGATGAGTTCGAGTTGCCAGGCCATCAAGGTGAGGCAGTCTTTCAGGGCATCCAGGGCCGGATCATGCAGGTCCATATGGTTTTGCGCGAGGCTCAGCAAACCGTGAATGCGCCGCGAGAATTCGGATACCGCCTGAATCGCCAGTGCATCAGCCTTGTTGGCAAGCTTGAGCAGGGTATTCAATATGCAATCAATGGCGTCCTTGTCATTTCTGATCAACTGCAAATGACTCAGGCATTCCTCTGACTTGGCCAGTAGCGTCTCGGCTTCAAGGAGAAACTCGGGAAGTCGCTGATACCACTCTTTTCCGTCGTTCAGCATGCCTTTCTCCACAACATCGTGTCAGGTGGGGGATTTTCGCGTGTGGCGAACGACCGTAAGTTAATGCCGATTTGTAGTAGGCGTCTGTAGTCTGTTTCTGATTGTTGATGACCTGAAATAAACACTCTGTTTATTCTCGCTGCATCACTACGCGAAGCAGGACGGGCAGTGTTGAACGGGTCGAAGATAGCCAGGTGCAGGACTCTGAGGGCAGAGGCTCGGGAAACTCGAGAGGGCGCCTAACTACGGACCTGCGATTACGAGCAAATGCCTGACTCCATTCATGCAGTGAGAATGGCGTCACATTAATGGCTATTAGATATCGCGAATATCAGGTCGGACCTGATTGCCGGTAGGGGATTCCCCTAGATTAGGGAACCTTGCGCAGAAACTGAGGTCGCGCGATGGGGGGATGCAGCGGATTGAATGGCGAGGCCAGTAAAGCATGATGTTAATGTGACATCAATGCACTTACATGGCATTTTGTTTGAGGGTCAAGGTCCGGCGAAATCAGCCGATAACTTTCATGAGTGAATTCATCAGAACACGCCCAGGAGTCATTAATGGCTGGCATTCTCGACACGGTAGATCAACGCACGCAGCTGGTGGGTGAGAATCGCCTGGAAATTCTCATGTTCCGCCTGGCCGGTCGGCAGCTTTTTGCGATCAACGTCTTCAAGGTGCAGGAAGTGTTGCAGTTGCCCAAGTTGACGTTGATGCCTCAGCGCCATCCGTTTGTCTGCGGAGTGGTCAATCTGCGGGGCCAGACGCTGCCGGTGATTGACCTGTCCCAGGCAATCGGGATGCGACCTTTGGTGCCAGGGCCCAACAGCACGATCATCGTGACCGAATACAACCGTTCGGTGCAGGCATTCCTGGTGGGAGGCGTCGATCGCATCGTCAACATGAACTGGGAAGCGATTCTGCCACCGCCGACCAGCGCCGGTCGCCAGCATTACCTGACTGCCATTAGTAAGGTCGACGATCAATTGGTCGAGATCATCGACGTGGAAAAAGTACTGGCCGAAATCGTTCCGTACAACGCCAAGGTGTCCCGCGAGAAACTCGACGACCCGGTGCTGGAACGCGCCCGCGGTCGTGAAGTGTTGTTGGTCGATGACTCCAACGTAGCCTTGTCCCAGTTGCGCGATACCTTGTCCCAGCTTGGGGTGAAAATGCACATCGCCCGCGACGGTCTCAAGGCGCTGAACATGCTCAAGGCCTGGGCCGACACCGGTGTGGTCATGACTGACAAGCTGCTGATGGTCTTCACCGATGCGGAAATGCCAGAGATGGACGGCTACCGTCTGACCACTGAAATCCGTAACGATCCACGCCTGCGCGGTTTGTATGTGGTCCTGCACACGTCGTTGTCCGGCAGCTTCAACGATTCGATGGTGAAGAAGGTCGGCTGCGATAACTTCCTGTCCAAATTCCAGCCGGACAAACTGGTCGACGTGGTCCGCCAGCGCCTGATGCTGGACTCAGTTCCTGCCTGATGAGCCCTAAATGTAGGAGCGAGCTTGCTCGCGATGGACGTTAGCGATAACGCGTGTTTTCTGAATAAACGCGCCGCCCTTGAGTCCATCGCGAGCAAGCTCGCTCCTACAAGAGCACATGCAGCCTGCCTTTGATTCGGCGATCAAGCTCGTATAGGGTGGCGTTTTGGCCCAACAGGGAGCTGGCTCATGCTGCGTCTCAGCGCGCTTTATCGTTACCCACTCAAGTCCGGCAAGGGCGAACCATTGCAACAGATCACCCTGGATAAGCTGGGGCTGGAAGGAGATCGACGCTGGATGCTGGTGGATGAGGCCAGCGGACGCTTTCTGACCCAGCGTGCGGTGTCGGAAATGAGCCAGCTCTCGGCCTTGTGGAATACGGCTGGCGGTCTGACTCTCAATGCTCCAGGTCGTTCGCCCATCAATGTCCCTTTGCCCACCGACGAAGCTGAGCTGCGCGGTGTGACCATCTGGCGCGACACTTTGCGGGTTCCGGATGCGGGCGACGAGGCGGGCGCCTGGCTGACCGAGTTCATCGGCAAACCGACGCGGCTGGTGCAGGTGCCGGTCGAGCGTGCTCGCACCACTCAGGCTGGGTACGGCAAGGACGATGATCGGGTGGGGTTTGCCGATGGCTTTCCACTGCTATTGATCGGTCAGGCCTCGCTGGACGACTTGTCGAGCCGCGTTGGTCGTTCGCTGGAGATGCTGCGCTTTCGCCCCAACCTGGTGATCGAAGGCAGTGAAGCCTTTGCCGAGGACGGCTGGAAGCGGATTCGCATCGGCGACGTCGAGTTCCGTGTAGTCAAGCCTTGCTCGCGCTGCATCCTGACCACCATCGACCCCAAGACGGGTGAGCGTAGTGACGATCGTGAACCCTTGGCCACGCTTCAAAAATACCGAGCGCAAGAGGATGGCGCGATGTTCGGCCAGAACCTGGTCAACGACGGCAATGGTCGGCTTGAAGTCGGTATGCCGGTGACGATTCTCGAATAATGAACTGCCCTAAATGAAAAATGCCCGTATCGCTTGATACGGGCATTTTTGTATTCGCCACAAAAACCTGGGTTTCAGGTCGGTTTTAGCCGCGGTATTCGCACAGGTAAGCGGTGTCGACGGCGACTTTCAGCTGGAACTTGCTGTTGGCCGGGACATTGAACTGGCTGCCAGCGGCGAAGGTTTCCCAGTCACTGCTCTCAGGCAGTTTGACGGTCAGCGCGCCGGATACCACGTGCATGATTTCCCGCTGGCTGGTGCCGAATTCGTATTCGCCCGGTGCCATGACGCCGATGGTGGCCGGACCTTCGGTGGTTCCGAAGGCAATCGACTTGACGGTGCCGTCGAAGTACTCGTTGACTTTAAACATGGGCGGTTCCTCGAAAAGGGCTAAAAAGGCTCGCCAGTATGCACAAGCCTAAATATCTCGTCACCCCTCTAGACCGGAAGAATCAGCGGTAATAAGCGCGCGGTGTTACGCGCATCTTCCAATGCCCGATGCTGTTGACCATTGAACTGCATCCCGGCCAGTTGCAGCGCACCATTGAGCCCTAACGGACGCTCCAGTCGACGGGTCTTGGCAAAGCGCTGTTTGAGGTTTATGTGGGGCACCTGGCTCAGCGCACTGTGCAACTGCAGGCGTTGCCATTCCTGTTCCAGTTGCTTGCGATCGTAATCGCCCCAACTGGCCCAACCGTCCAGACGCGATGAATGCTGGCCGAGCCAGCGTTCGAACAGCGGCCAGACTTCGGGCAAGGTCAGCGCAGCGTCGATATTAGCCTGGGTGATATGCGTCAACTCGCGACAGAAGGGCGTCAGCAGCGGCCGCCGCAACGGGCGCACGAACCGCTGAAAGCTATCCAGCTCACGGCCTTCGCGGTTCACCAGTGTGGCGCCGATTTCGATGATTTCCATCTCGGCCACCGGCCAGCCGCCTTCATCTGTTGTGGCTTCAAGGTCTATTACCAGCCAGTGAGGCATCGCAGGCTTCCTGATATCCGCGTCCTGATGGGGCTTGAGCGTAGCCAAACCCGACGGATCCGCCTAGCTGCTTATTCGACCTCGAGCAGAATTTGTCGATTTTTTACTTGATCGCCCTGGCTGACTTGAATTCGTTTGATCACCCCGTCGATTCCTGCTTTGAGCGGGTGCTCCATCTTCATCGCCTCGAGCACCAGCAATAGCTGGCCTTTGCTGACCTGGCTGCCTTCGCTGACCAGGACGTCGACAATGGCGCCATCCATTGGCGCTTTCAGGGTGCCGGAGCTGACACTGACCTGACTGCTGACCAGTGCCTGGGTTTGATCGCGCAAGTGCAGGCTGCCGGGACGGGTGAACAACCACAATTGTCCGGCGTCGAGCCGATAGGCGTAACGACGGCGGATGCCATCGATTTCAAGGCTGACCCAGCGGTCGTCGCCATCGAGCAGCTTCAGTTTGAGTGCTTTTCCGGCCACCTGAACCTGCAACTGTCCGGACGCCAAAGCGTTTAGTTCTAGCGACCACTGCACATCATCCAGACCGATCCGATAGTGCAGCGGCACACTCGCGGTGTTGCGCCAACCTGCGAGCCCTGCCGAATGAGTGCTGGCCGAATGCTGATAGAACAGCGCGGCGGCGATGGCCAGTTCTTCAAAGGTTGGCATGTGCGGGTGCAAGCAGGGGGCGTCGGCGAAGTGCTGAGCAATGAACGCCGTATTGAACTCGCCGGTGATGAACTGCGGGTGTTCAAGCAGATTGGCCAGCAAGCGCTGATTGCTCTGCAGGCCTAGCAACACGCTGTCCTCGACCGCTCGCAGTAACTTGCGTCGCGCCTCTTCCCGGGTGGCACCATGGGCGATGATTTTGCCGAGCAGCGGGTCATAGAACGGGCTGACAGACTGGCCTTCGAGCAGGCCATGGTCGATGCGTACGCCGTCCTGCAGTGCCGGTTCCCAGCGCACGACCTGACCGGTCTGTGGCAGAAAATCCGCTGCCGGGTCCTCGGCGTACAGGCGCACTTCGATGGAATGTCCTTTGAGTTCGACCTGCTCTTGGCGCAACGGCAGTGGCAGCCCGGCGGCGACGTGCAGTTGCCAGGCCACCAGGTCCAGGCCGGTGATCAGCTCAGTCACCGGATGCTCGACCTGCAAGCGGGTGTTCATTTCCAGAAAGTAAAACTGCCCGCGCTGATCCAGCAGAAACTCCACGGTGCCAGCGCCAACGTAGTTCACCGTGCGACCGGCCTTGAGTGCCGCTTCACCCATGGCCTGGCGCAACTCGGCGGTCATCACCGGGCAGGGCGCTTCCTCGATGACTTTCTGATGGCGGCGCTGGATCGAGCAATCGCGCTCGCCAAGGTAGATAAGGTTGCCGTGCTGGTCGCCGAACAGCTGAATTTCCACGTGTCGCGGTTCGATCAGTGCCTGTTCCAGAATCAGTTCGTCGCAGCCAAACGCGTGCAAGGCTTCGGAGCGCGCGGTACGGATTTGCTTCAGCAGTTCGTTGGCCTGGTGCACCAGACGCATGCCGCGCCCGCCACCACCGGCACTGGCCTTGATCATCAACGGATAACCGATGCGCTCGGCCTCGCGGCTCAGGGTTGCATCGTCCTGTTCGGTGCCTTGATAGCCGCCGATGCACGGCACACCCGCGGCGAGCATGGCGGTTTTCGACAGCCGTTTGCTGCCCATTAGTTCGATGGCTTCGGGGCTGGGACCGATAAAGGTGATCCCCGCGCTTTTGCAGGCGGTGGCGAATGCGGCGTTTTCCGATAGAAAGCCGTAACCGGGATGGATCGCATCAGCGCCACTGCATTGTGCCGCGTCGATGATGGCGGCGATGTTCAAGTAGGACTGCTGCACGGGTGCTGGGCCGATGTTCACGGCTTCGTCGGCCAGTTGCACATGACGTGCGTCGGCATCGGCGTCACTGAATACCGCGACCGTGCGATAACCCAGCGCCTGGGCCGTGCTTTGGATGCGACAGGCGATTTCACCGCGGTTGGCGACCAGGATTTTGCTGAAGGCAGGCATCGAGTTATTTCCTTGTATCTTGCGGTGTCTGTGATGGCCCTATCGCGAGCAGGCTCGCTCCCACCCTGGATCTGAGGTGATCACCCAATCATGTTCACATTGAAGATCCCCTGTGGGAGCGAGCCTGCTCGCGATGCTCTTATGGCGCCCAACTCGGTGGGCGTTTCTGTAAGAACGCCGTGGTCCCTTCGATACCTTCCGGTCCGGTCACGGCAGCGCTGAACCAGTCGGCGGCTTGATCGAGCAACGGCCCCTGAGGTTGTTCTGTACTGGCCAGCAGCAGGGCTTTGGTGGCGGCATTGGCACCCGGGGCGCAGCACAGGACATGGGCGAGCACTTCGTCGAGGCGTTCGGCCAGGGCTTGTGGATCGTGTTCGACAAAATGCACCAGACCCAGACGCTCAGCTTCATTGCCGTCAAAGCGCGCCGCGGTCAGTGCCAGTCGGCGGGCCTGGGTCAATCCGATGCGCTTGACCACGAACGGCGCGATTTGCGCCGGCAGCAAGCCAAGGCTGGTTTCCGGCATGCCGAATTGCGCTTGATGATCGGCTATCGCGATATCGCTGACGCAGGCCAGGCCAAAACCACCACCCAGCACCGCGCCTTGCAACACGGTGATCACCACTTGTGGCGCGTGTTCGGTTTCTTCCAGCAGGGCGCCGAAGGTGCGGTTCAGTTCGCGATACGCCGCCGGCCCTTGGGTGCGGGCGTTGGCCATGTCTTTCAAATCACCGCCGGCCGAGAAGTGGCCGCCAGCGCCGCCGATGACCAGCGCACGGATCTGCCGGTCGTCACACACTGCGGCGAGCACGGCGCGCAGCTCCGCGACCATCTGCAAACTCATGGCATTGCGGCTTTCAGGTCGGTTCAAGGTGATATGCAACACCCCGCTGTGGGGCTCCAGCAACAGCGTTTCGCAGGCGGGTAGCGGGCTCATGGTTTTTTCCCGGGCAGGATGCCCATCAGTTTGCAGATGATGCCCAACATGATTTCGTCGGAGCCTCCGCCAATCGAGACCAGCCGAACATCGCGATAGGCGCGGGCCACAGGGTTGTCCCACATGAAGCCCATGCCGCCCCAGTATTGCAGGCAGCTGTCACTGACTTCCCGACCCAGACGCCCGGCCTTGAGCTTGGCCATGGACGCGAGGCGGGTAACGTCCTGACCTTTGATGTATTGCTCGGTGGCTTGATAGACCAGCGCTCGTAGGCATTCGATCTCGGTTTGCAGCTCGGCCAGGCGAAAATGGATCACCTGGTTTTCGATCAGCGCATTGCCGAAGGTCTTGCGCTCACGGCAGTACTCGATGGTGCTGTCGACGCAGTATTCCAGGCCTTTGATCATGTTCGCCGCGCCGAACAGGCGTTCCTCCTGGAACTGCAGCATCTGCATCATGAACCCCGCGCCTTCATGGCCTATGCGGTTGCGTTGGGGCACGCGTACGTTGTCGAAAAACACCTGAGCGGTTTCCGAACTGCGCATGCCGAGCTTGTCCAGGTGCGAGCCGAGGCTGATGCCGGGGCTGTTCATCGGCACCATGATCAGCGATTTGTTGACGTGGGGTTTGTCGTCCGAGGTGTTGGCCAGCAGGCAGATGAAATCGGCACTCGGCGAGTTGGTGATCCACATCTTGCTGCCGTTGATCACATAGTCATCGCCGTCCTTGCGGGCGGTGGTTTTCAGCCCGGCGACGTCGGAGCCAGCGCCAACTTCGGAGACGCCGATGCAGCCGACGTATTCGCCGCTGATGGCCGGGCGCAGGAATTCTTCGCGCAGTTCATCGGAGCCGAAGCGCGCCAGTGCCGGGGTGCACATGTCGGTCTGCACACCGATGGACATCGGAATGCCGCCGCAATGAATGGTGCCGAACTCTTCGGCGGCGACGATCGAGTAGCTGTAATCGAGGCCCATGCCGCCGAATTTTTCCGGTTTGGAAATCCCCAGCAAGCCCAGCTCACCCGCCTTGCGGAAAATCTCATGGATCGGAAAGCGCCCGGCCTTTTCCCATTCGTCGACGTGAGGATTGATCTCGCGGTCGACAAAATTACGTACTGTGCGACGCAGTTCTTCGTGTTCCTGGGTGAAGATCATTTTTATTGTTCTCCTGGTCAAAACCGCGCCACACCAAAACTATTGGGTTGTAGCTGACGCACCTGTGCTTCGTGGCAAATATCCAGCAGATAACCCAACAAAATCCGTGTGTCCCGTGGATCGATAAGGCCGTCGTCCCACAGGTTGGCGCTGCCGTACAGCGCAGTGGATTGGCTGTCGAGTTTTTGCGCGGTGACCTGTTCGAGCATGTCGAGCATCTTTGGGTCGGGGATCAAGCCGTCCTTGGCCTGCTTGGCTTCGGTGACAATGCGCAGCACCTTACCGGCCTGGGCGCCGCCCATCACTGCAGTGCGGCTATTGGGCCAGGCGAAGATGAAGCGTGGATCGAGACCGCGTCCGCACATCGCATAATTGCCGGCACCGTAGGAGCCGCCAACGACGATGGTCAGTTTTGGCACGCGGGCATTGGCCACTGCCTGGATCATCTTCGCGCCGTGTTTGATCACGCCGTGTTGTTCCGACTCGGTGCCCACCATGAATCCTGTGGTGTTGTGGAAGAACAGCAGCGGCGTCTGGCTCTGGTCGCAGAGCTGAATGAACTGCGCGGCCTTGCTCGCGCCTTTGGGCGTGATCGGGCCGTTGTTACCGATAAAACCACAGGGCCGTCCCTGGATCTGCAAGTGGCCGCAAATGGTTTGATGATCGAATTCCCCCTTAAACTCCAGAAAGCTCGAGCCATCCGCCAATCGGGCGATGATTTCCCGAACGTCATAGGGCTTTTTCGGATCCTCGGGGATCAATCCGAGTAACTCTTCGATCGGGTACAGCGGCTCGGCATAGGTCCTGGTTGGCTGGCCAGGCAACTGCGCGTTCCACGGCAACAGGCTGACAATTTCTCGGACGATGCGCAGACCATCGGCATCGTTCTCGGCCAGGTACTCGGCGGTGCCGGCGGTTTGTGCGTGCATCTCGGCGCCACCCAGTTCTTCGTCGGTGGCCACTTCGCCGGTGGCTGCCTTGAGCAGCGGGGGACCTGCGAGAAATAGTTTGGCCTTGCCACGCACCACCACTACATAGTCCGACAGCCCCGGTTGATAAGCACCGCCAGCCGTCGCCGAGCCGTGTACCACAGTGATCTGCGGCAGACCCATGGCCGACATCCGCGCCTGGTTGGCAAAGCTACGGGCGCCTTCGACGAAAATCTCGGCTGCGTAATTAAGGTTGGCGCCGCCGCTTTCCGCCAACGTCACAATGGGCAGTTTATTTTCCATGGCGATCTGCTGCAGGCGCAGGGATTTTTTCAGACCACTGGGGGAGATGGTTCCGCCCTTGATCGCGCTGTTGTTGGCGACCACCAACACCCGCGCTCCAGACACATAACCAATCCCGGCGATCAATCCGCCACCGGCCTGGCTGCCGTCCTTGTCGTCGTGCAACTTGTAGCCGGCCAGGCTCGCCAGTTCGAGAAACGGCGCGCCGGGGTCAAGCAGCAGGTTCAGACGTTCGCGGGGCAACAGCTGCCCGCGCTTGTCGAACTTCTGTTTGGCCTCGGCTGCTTTGCTCAGCAGGTTCTGCTCCAGCTGGCGGACCTGCGCGACAGCGGCCAGCATCGCCTCGCGGTTCTGCGCGAATTGCGTGCTGTGTGGGTCGAGCCGAGATTGAATCAGCGGCATGGACTATTCCTTACCCTTGAGTACTTCCGGCAAATAAGCACGGTGAAAACCATTGAAGGATTCACTGTTTTGCGCCTTGTGTATGGGCCATGCGCGACCGCCGAGGCTGGCCGCACCGTCGATGCGTAACGTGCTGCCGCTGATGAAGGCCGCCGCCGGACTGAGCAGGAAGACAATCGCCGCGCTGATCTCCGACTCAGTGCCGATGCGTTTGAGCGGCACATGTTCGCGCAAGGTCGGAATCACTGCTTTGAAGGCGCCTTCATAGGTATCCATCCCGCTGGAAGCGACCCAGCCCGGTGCCACGGCATTGACTCTCACCCCGGCGTAACCCCATTCGAAGGCGGCGGTCTTGGTCAAGTTGTCCATGCCCGAACGTGCGGCGCCGGAGTGGCCCATACCGGGCATGCCGCCCCACATATCGGCGATCATGTTGACGATGGCACCACCGTGTTTGCTCATGGACTGGTTGAACACTTCCCGGGCCATCAGAAAACCGCCGACCAGATTGGTCCGCAGTATGGTTTCGAAGCCCTTTTGATTGATCGACGCCAGCGGTGACGGGTACTGACCACCGGCATTGTTGACCAGCCCGTGAATCGGTCCGTGCTTGCTGATCAGTTGCCTGATCAGAATGACGACCGCGTCTTCGTCACGGATATCGCAGGTCTGGAAACTGACTTTACCGCCGTCTTCGAGAATTTCCGCCGCGACGGTTTTCAGCTTGTCAGCCTTGCGCCCGACCAACAGCACATGGGCGCCAAGGGCCGCCAGCTCGTGGGCGGTGCAACGGCCGATACCGCTGCCGCCGCCGGTGACGATGATGGTTTGGCCGGCGAACAAGTCAGGTTTGAAGATGGAGTTATAGGCCATGGCGACAGTCCTCTAGTTGACAAGGTCCGCGATGCTCTGCGGCACCGGAATCTGGATTTCCAGCAGTTGCTGGGCGAAGGCTTTGCCTTGCGGGTCGATCCGCAGGCTGGCGACACCGCCGCCACCAAGGGCGTTCTCCAGTAAAAAATTCAGGCTGTGAGTGCCAGGCAAATACCAGCGCTCGACCCGCCCGTGCACCGGATCGAGGACGTGGGTCATCCAGTCAACGATCACTTCCGGCGTCAGCGCTTCGGCGATCCAGGGCAGGTATTCCGGCTTGCGCGCCATAACCCCGATATTGCTGTGATTGCCCTTGTCGCCGGAGCGTGCGACCGCCAGCTTGACCAGCGCCACGCTGGCGTCGGCGCGACCCTCGGCTTTGGGTGAATCGAAGGGGACGGCGAGGGCGGCAGAGTCGAGGTGGTCGAGCTCAGGCAGGGCGCAAACATAATGTTGCCCGGATATCTCGATTTTGAGCTTGCAGGCGGATTTGTCGATCAGGAACGAGAACAGCCGGATCAGTGGATACACCGTTGGCCGCCCGCCGACTATCCCGGTCAACCCCGGCGCCATGCCAGTGGCGGCCTGGGCGATTTCCCGGGAGAACAGGATCAGTGCCTGTTTATCCGGATGGCGCACCGCCAGTTTGATCACCACCTCGCGGCTGTCCTGGCGTTGGCCATGGGGGCCGTAGGTTGCCTCGCTGCCGAGCAGTTCGATATTCACTTCTGTGTAAGGTGCCCAACCGCGCTGGCTGAACATTTCCGAGGTTTTGTCGATGATCGCCTGGCTGACCCGCCGAGCCTTGGCGACCGCATCGATCCCGGCAATCAGGCAACTGGCGGTGCAGCGAAAGCCATCCGGATACGTGGCGCTGACTTTATACTGGTCGGTGGGCGGCAAGCCTTTTGCTCCGTGAACCTGCACTGCGTTCTTGCCTTGCTGCTGGAGTTTGACCCGAGTGAAATCGCAGACCACGTCGGGCAACAGATAGGCCCGAGGGTCGCCGATTTCGTAGAGCAATTGCTCACCCACGGTCAGCGGTGTAACCAGCCCACCGGAGCCTTCGGGCTTAGTGACGATGAATTGGCCGCCGGCGCTGACTTCGACGATGGGGAAGCCGATGTGCACGTAGTCCGGTACGTCGCGCCAGTCGGTAAAATTGCCGCCGGTACACTGAGCGCCGCATTCGATGATATGCCCGGCCAGTGCGGCCTGGGCCAATTTGTCGTAGTCGTGCCAGGACCAATCGAACTCATGCACTAGCGCGGCGCTGACCACGGCGCTGTCGACCACCCGCCCGGTGATGACGATATCCGCTCCCAGGCGCAACGCTTCGACGATACCCGGAGCGCCGAGATAGGCGTTGGTCGAGACGCACAGGGGAGGTAGCGGTGCACCGGTGAACATTTCATGAATGCCACTGTTACTCAGCTGTTTGAACTGTGGTTGCAGGTCATCACCGAGCAGCACGGCAATCTTCAATTGGACGCCTGCTTTATCGCAGGCCGTTTGCAGGGCTGCGGCGCAAGCGTGCGGATTGATCCCGCCGGCATTGCTGATGACGCGGATATGTTGCCGGGAAATTTCTGCCAGTAACGGGCTGAGGACTTCGACGAAGTCGCTGGCATAACCGGCCTGAGGATCTTTCATTCGCGCGCTGGCCAGCAACGACAGGGTGATTTCAGCCAGATAGTCGAACACCAGATAGTCCAGGCGGCCACCTTCCACCAATTGCCCTGCGGCGGTAGAGGTGTCGCCCCAGAACGCGCTGGCGCAACCGATGCGCACGGTCTTGCTCATGACGGAGACCTTCTGCGAAAGAATTGGATCGAGACTACCAAGCAAGCGCTTGGTTTGTAAATGCTGAGTACATCTTCTACCCGAGCGCTTGCTTGGTTGCCCTCACCAGCTTAAATTGCCCGCGCAACCCCTCGGTTTCCCGGTTTGGCAGCACACTTGATTGAAGCATGTAGGAGAGAACGCGTGGACGAGCAAAAAGCCCTGCTGGTAATGCGCGACCTGGTCGACAACGGGCAACTGACCGACCCGGAAAGTGCCCGCGGCAAATTGCTGCAAATGGCCGCTCACCTGTTTCGGAACAAAGGCTATGAGCGCACCACGGTGCGTGATCTGGCCAGCGCCGTGGGTATTCAGTCCGGCAGTATTTTTCATCACTTCAAGAGTAAGGATGAAATTCTCCGCGCGGTCATGGAGGAAACCATCTGCTACAACACGGCGTTGATGCGTGCAGCGCTGGCTGAGGCGGCCAGCGTGCGCGAGCGGGTGCTGGCGCTGATCCGTTGTGAACTGCAATCGATCATGGGCGGCAGCGGCGAGGCCATGGCGGTGCTGGTGTATGAGTGGCGCTCGTTGTCCGCAGAAGGCCAGGCGCAGGTGCTGGCGCTGCGCGATATCTACGAACAGATCTGGCTGCAAGTGCTGGGTGAGGCTAAGGATGCCGGCTATATCAGAGGCGATGTCTTCATCACGCGGCGCTTCTTGACTGGCGCTTTGTCCTGGACCACCACCTGGTTTCGTGCCGAGGGCAGCATGAGCCTTGATCAGTTGGCGGATGAGGCTCTGATTCTGGTGCTTGAAGACCATCAGAGGCTGTAACGCAACTAATTAATTACGGTGTACAACGTTGTCTAAATGGGCGAAACCGCCTAGCTTGGTTGTATTGATTGTATTCCCAGGGGTGTGTTGCCTTGATGTCTTCGCCAATGCGGATGGCTTCGCGAATCTTGATGATGGCGCTCGGTGCGCTATTCGTTCTGCCGACTTCGGCAGCGCAGCTGGTACGAGTGGGGGCCGCGCATTTCCCACCGTATACCGTCCGCCCGGAAACAGGCGCCGACACCGGTTTGTTGCCGCAGTTGGTCGAGGCTTTGAACCAGTTGCAAAGCGACTATCAGTTTGTGTTGGTGCCTACGTCGATTCCCCGGCGATTTGGCGACTTCAAGCAAGCTCGGGTCGATATGGCGATCTTCGAGAACCCGGACTGGGGCTGGAAAGACATTCCCCATACCAACGTCGACATGGGTCTGGAAGACGCCGAAATATTTGTCGCGCAGCGCGAGCCTGATCGTCAGCAAAACTACTTCACCGATTTGAAAGGCAAGCGTCTGGCGCTGTTCAGCGGTTATCACTACGCCTTTGCCAGCTTCAATGCCGATCCCAAGTTCCTCGCCGATAACTACAAAGCCACACTGACCTATTCCCATGACAGCAACCTGCTGATGGTGCTTCGGGGTAGGGCGGACATTGCGCTGGTGACTCGTTCATATTTGAGCGACTACCTGCGGCGTAATAAAAAGGTGGCGGATCAGTTGCTGGTATCCGAACGTATTGATCAGGTGTATCACCACTACGCGCTGATTCGTCCGACGGCACCGATTACTGGTGAAACGTTCGGCAAGCTGCTGCAAGGTCTGCGCGACAACGGTCAGATGCTGAAGATTTTCGACCCCTACAAGATCACCGTCATGTCGATGACGAAAACCTGAAATAGCGCCTTGAACGCCATCGCGAACCGCACCTGTATGGCCTGCGTCGAACCTGTGGGCCCAATGCCAGTCAGTTAAGCTTTTACACGGTATGTAGCAGCTGCTACGACCTTGCGGCAATGCACCAGGGCATCGCGAATCATGAAGTTCACCAGAGTCGGCGAGACGCCAAGTTCCTTGGCGATGTCCTTTTGCGGCACGCCGTGCAGGCGATACATCTCAAAGGCGTAGCGGGTGCGGCCAGGGAGTTCGGTCAGCGCGTCAGCGATATTCTCCAGCGTTGAAAAATTGATGTGCGAGGTTTCTGGTGACGCCCCATGAATGACCACATTCAAGCCTTCCGCTTCCGTACCCGAATACCTCTGCTCCAGAGCCTGCTTGCGGTAGTGATCAATCGCCAGATTGCGCACGATCTGGAACAGATAGCTGAGCTGGGCCTTGATTGACAATGTGATCTGAGGCGCCGATTGCAGTCGGAAAAATGCGTCCTGCACCACGTCTTCAGCGCGCGATCGGCAGCCGGTTATACGGGCCGCGATCTTGACCAGGATCAGATGGTTATCGACGAATGCCTGGAGTAACGGTGAATCGCACTTACCTGTGGATATTTGTTCCGTCATGGAAATCACCTTGCTGCAAGTAGTTAGTGGGACGGCCAGGGGACCGAGCCGTCCTACGCATCGAACAACAAATTATGTTGAATGATAACTATTGTCAATTGAGGGGTGAAATTAATGACCTAGGCGGTGCAGGGTGAAAAGGGGGGCTCACTCACAGGCCTTAGCCCGTGGTTCTTACCGGAGGATGCGGACTGATTATTTGAAGACGTCACGGCTTGGGCGCCAATGAAATCAACGAGGAGAAGGTTGATCGATTGAATGACCTGATGGCGGAGCTGGAGGGGTTGTAAAACATGGGCTTCGCTGCGTCGGTAAGGGCCTCATCGCGAGCAAGCGAACGTCGCCCGGCCCTTCCCACACTGGATTGATGGTGTGGCGCCAATGTGTGGAGCAACACATATCTAATGTGGGAAGGGCCGGGCGACGTTCGTTTGCTCGCGATTGCATCCGCTCAGGCGACGACTATTTTTGATCTGTCTTTCACTTCGGCCCAAGAATCTGCAACAACTTGTCCGGTGACGGAGCCCCTTGTTGCTGTTGCAGCTCGCCTTTGTCGTCCATGTAGAAAATCGCCGGGGTGGCAGACAGCTCAAGATCCTCCATCAATTGCATGTTGGCCGCGAGCTTGGCCTGGATCGCGGCGGGGACGGTGGTCAGCGGTTTCAGCGCGCTTTCTTTACCGGCCTTTTCGTGTTCTTCCAGGGCTTTCTGCGGGTCTTTACTGGCCAGCAGTGCGGCGGATTTACCCGGGCTGTCTTCGCGGATGATGCCGACCATGATGTGCCGCAGCTGGACCTTGCCGGCTTTCACCCAAGGCCTGGCCTGCTCCCAGAACATGTTGCAGTAAGGGCAATTGGGGTCGCTGAACAGGTAGACGATGCGCGGTGCATCTTTGCTGCCGTCGGCGATCCAGTTGCTGCCTTCCATCTTGGCCCAGACCTCCTTGGCCATGGGTGCGTAAACCAGTTTTTGCAGCGGTGCCTGGCTCAAGTCTTTGCCGTCGGCGTCGTATAGGTTGCCGACCATCACATGCTTGCCATCCGGGGTCAGGTACAACGCCATGCCACGGTTTTGGTATTGCGCGGCATAGCCTCGCAAGCCATCCGGGGCGTCGAAGCTGCCGATGATTTTTGCACCTTTTTCTTCGATCTTGCGGATTGCTGCGGGCAGTTCCTCGGCCTGAAGCAGCGGGGTTTGCAGCAAGACTGCGCCCAGCGTCAGGGTCAGCAGGTTGCGGATGCGAGGCATGGCAGTTTCCTTGAGGGGGCGGCCTGCGTGGCCGTGGTCAAATTCGGGTTATCAAAATGTTCCAGGGCGCGAGCCAGGCTGGCTTCCGACAACTCGCCCAAATGGCTGGCGAGCAGGCGACCGTCGGCGCTGTAGAACAGCGTAGTCGGTAACGCCATGGAGCCGACGGCCTGGCCTAGTCGGCCGCCGCCATCGAACAGCACGTTCGTCAGGCTCAGGCCTTGGGTCGCGAGGAAGGTGCTGACGCTTTGCATGCTTTCGGCCTGGTTGACGAACAGGAAGGTCAGGTCCGGGCGTTGCTGCTGGGCGTTCTCCAGCACTGGCATTTCCCGCCGGCAGGGTGGGCACCAGGTGGCCCACAGGTTGATCACCAAGGGCCCGCCCTGATAGTCGGTCAGTTGCACGGTTTCGCCATTGGCATTGCGCAGGGCGACGTCGGGTAACCGGGTGCCTTGCTCGTAGAGGTTCAAGGACAGGCTTGCCAGCAGCCAGAACAGCAGACCGGTGCCGACACCTGCGCCCAGTGGCCGCCGAAGTGCCGGCCGTCGCCAGCACCAAACCACTGCGCTGAGCAGCAGGACAATGACGCCCGGGCAGGCCAGGAAACCGCCGTCGCGAAGATCGATGATCTGCCACAGGTCATCGCGATAGTGAGCCCAGTAGGCGAGAACGAAACCCACCCGAGCGGCCAACATCCCCAACAGAAACAGGCTGAACAGCGCCGACTCTGGATTTTCACCGCCGCGCTTGGCGACTCGCCAACCGACCAGCATGGCCAGTGCCAGGGCACTAATCAGCAGCAGGTGATTGAGCGCGATGGCAAAAGTGCCGATGGTAAACGTCAGCATCAACGGGCATCCCGGGTGATGTTCCAGCGTTGGAGAAAGGCTGTGGCATCGACTTCGCCAGTAATGCGCTGGCTGCGGCGTTCTTCGCCATTCGGGCCGATCCATAACAGGCTCGGTGGCCCCGGCACTTTATAGCGGCTGAGCAATTCGCGACTGGCGGCGTTATCGGCGGTGACGTCCAGGCGCAACAGGTGCACGTCTTTCAATGCGTCCAATACTTGAGTCTTGGCGAATACCTGTTTTTCCATGATTTTGCACGACACGCACCAGTCCGCGTAGTAGTCGAGCAACACCCATTGGCCTTGCGCCTTGGCAGTGTCCAGTTGGCTTTGCAGGGCCGCAGGGTCTTTGACGGTGATGAAAGCCTCGTGTGCCGTCGCACCGGCGACACTGACTGAACGCGAGGGGCTATAGACCTGCAACGGTTTCCACAGGTCTTCGCTACCGCCAGCGGCACCGATCAACAATACGCTGCCCCACAGCCCAAACAGCACCGAACTTGCGCCAAACACATGAGCGGCGCGACCGTAGCCTCCGGTTTGTCGCCAGCCGGCATAGGCCATGATCAGCAACAACGCGCCCCACAAACCGATCCACAGCGATTCATCGAGCACCGGGCGAATCATCAGGATGGCGGTGCCCAGGAACAGGAAGCCGAAGATCCCCTTGAGCAGGTTCATCCAGGTTCCGGGCTTGGGCAGAAAGCGATTGCCGACAGTGACCAGCAGTAACAGCGGCACGCCGATGCCCATGCCCATGGCGAACAAGATCAACCCGCCATGCAGCGCGTTGCCGCTCTGGGCGATGTACAGCAAGGCACCGGCCAGTGGCGCAGTCATGCACGGGCCTACCAGCAAGCCGGATAAGGCACCCAGTACCCCGGCGCCGATCAGACTGCCACCGCGACGTGTGCGCCCAACGTTCTCCAGGCGATCACGTACCGCGACAGGCAGTTGCAGTTCAAAGAAGCCGAACATCGGCAAAGACAGCAGCACGAACACCGTGGCGAAACTGCCCAACAACCACGGTTGCTGCAACAGCGCTGGCAAGTTGGCGCCGAGCAGGGCGGCGAGTACACCAAGGGCGGCGTATACCAGCGCCATGCAGACCACATAACTCCCGGCCAACGCGAAGCCGCGCCTAGGGCTTGCGCCACTGCCGACAATCAACCCGGCGAGAATCGGCAACATTGGCAACGAACAAGGCGTGAATGCCAGCAACAGTCCCAGGCCGAAAAACACCAGCAGGCTCCAGCCCAGGGCGCGTTGTTGCAGGCCGCTGGCCAATGCCTGATCCGGTGCTTCACCCAGGGTTGCAGCGCCAGCGCTACCGCCAAGGTCGACTACCAGTGTTTGCGGCGGATAACACAGGCCTGCATCGGCACAGCCCTGCCACCCCAACTTGACTTGACCGCTGGCACCAGCAGGAATCCGTAGTTCAAGGCCCTGGCGGTAGACCTGTTGGGCACCGAAGAACTCATCGTTATGGGCCTCGCCTTCAGGCAACGACGGTTTATCCGTGTCGGCCAATCCGTCGAACTTCAGCCGCTGCTGGTAGAGGTAATAGCCCTCGGCGATACGCCAATACAGCTGGGTTTCCCCTGATTCCAGGCGTTCGGAGCTGAAAACAAAGGCTTTACCGACAGGAAGAAAATCCGCTTTGGTCTCGAATGGATTCGAGCCGGGCTGAGCGTGGGCCAAGCCCGAGAGGAGTAAAAAAAAGAAAATAAACAGTCGACGCATGGGTAAAGCCTTAAACCAGTGCAGTTGGTGAGCACAATGGATGTCGGCGATTAACCGATGATTAACCCGTCTATCATTGACTCGTATGACTTTTCCTGATGTTTGCAGGGCTCAGGGCATAATGTCCGCTTAATCCAGTGCCGTCTTAATCGACGCTTTTCTGCAGGTCTCACCATGCACGTACTTGTCTGTGAAGATGATGAGCTGATAGCCAGTGGCATTGTTGCCGGTCTCACGGCCCAGGGCCTGACGGTGGAACACGTCGCCACTGCGGCGGCTGCCCGGGCGATGCTGAAGGTAGCAGAGTTCGATGTCATGGTGCTCGACCTCGGCTTGCCGGACGAGGACGGTCTGAAACTGTTGCAGCAGTTGCGCCATCAAGGGCTGGAGCTGCCGGTGTTGATCCTTACCGCGCGCGATTCGGTGACTGACCGTGTCAACGGTTTACAGGCAGGTGCCGATGACTACTTGCTCAAACCGTTTGACCTGCGCGAGCTGGCCGCTCGCCTGCACACTCTGCTGCGCCGGGTGGCCGGGCGCAGCGTCAATCTGATCGAACATGGGTGCCTGACTTACAACCCCAGTAGCCGGGAAACCTTTTTGGCTGGCCACCCGGTGGACCTGTCGCGGCGTGAGCAGTCGCTGTTGCAGGCGTTATTGCACAATCGTGGTCGAGTGCTGTCCAGCGAGCAGTTGAAAGACAGCGTCTATGGCTTCAACGATGAATTGGAAAGCAACGCCCTCAACGTGCATATCCACCACCTGCGGCGCAAACTCGGTAGCGGTATCGTCGAAACCGTACGGGGTCTGGGTTATCGCCTGGGGCCGGCGGATGGCGAGGAGCAATAACCGTGATGAGTTTGCGTTTGCGTTTGAGCCTGACCCTCGGTGTGGCCTTCGCCCTGATCTGGGCCTTGGCTGCCGCCTGGATGCTCAGTGACCTGCGCAATCAGATGATGTTTTCCCTCGATCAGCGTCTGGTGGCTTCGGCACGTATGGTCGCCGGGCTGCTGGAACAACTGCCGGCGTTACCGAGCAATGGCGAGGGCACGCATTTTAGTGCCGAACAACTTAGTATCCCCGGGGGCATGGCCTGTCAGGTCAGCTCTTTGCGCGGCGAAATTCTCGCCCGTAGCCACAGCACTCCGGACCAGAAGCTGGAAGCCGAGAAAATGGGTTTCCATGACCAGATGATCGACGGCGCACGCTGGCGCAGTTTCACCCTGGCCAGAGGCGATTTACGTATTACCACTGCGGATCGTCAAGTCGAGCGTGAGGCGCTGAACCTCTCGGTGCTGCTCGCGGCGTCGGTGCCGGTGGGCGTAGCGTTGTTGGGCTGCCTGTGCCTGCTCTGGCTGGGCATCGGTCAGGGCCTGGCGCCGCTGAACCGCATGCGCGATGCCTTGATGCGGCGCAGTGCCGATTCTCTCGAGCCCTTGCAGATTCAGCCGCTGCCCAGTGAGCTGCAACCTTTGCTCGACACCCAGAATCAGCTGTTTCAGCGGATCGGCAAAACCATCGAACGCGAGCGTCGTCTGACCGGCGATGCTGCCCACGAACTGCGTAGCCCTCTGACGGCGATCAAGACCCACCTGCAAGTGGCGCGGATGACCGAGGGCGCGGCGCGGGATCAGTCTCTGGCCCGGGCCGAGGAAGGCGCTGACCGTTTGCATCGAACCCTTGAGCAGCTGTTGCTGTTGTCCCGGGTCGAAGGCAGCCTGTCGTTCGATGACGGTGTGCAGTGCAACGCTGAGCAGGTGGCGCGTCTGGCCATTCAGGATGCGGCCAGTGGTGATCGTCGACGCATTGAGCTGCGCTTGCCGGAGCATTTTTCTTCGGCACCGGTCGAAATGCCGTCCGTGCTGTCGATTGCCGCCTTGCGCAACCTGTTGGACAACGCCTTGCGCCATACCCCGAGTGATGCTTCGGTCGAGCTGACCCTGGAAACCATCGGCAATCGCGTGCGCTTTCAAGTGCGTGACCATGGCCCCGGCATTGCGCAAGAAGACCTGCAACACCTGACCCAACGGTTCTGGCGCAATGGCACGAGTACCGGTTGCGGCCTTGGTCTGGCGATTGTGCAGGCGATTGTTCAGCGTTGTGGCTGCGTCCTGCATTTCGACAGCCGACCTGACGGCCTGCTGGTCGAGCTGACCATGCCATTGCAGCCTGTTTAAACAAGAAATGTAACTTCTCTGCATTGGCTATCGCGGTCCGTGCGGCGTTATTGTCCTCGCGGCCAGACTCAATGGATTGAGGTTATAGCGCTATGGATGTACCGATAGAAATCTGCAAGGCGCAGCCTGCCGACGCCGGAATTATCAGCCGGATACTCGAACGTTCCATCAAGCTGGGTTGTGCCGTCGATCACCGCAATAACCCGCAGATTGTCGCGGCCTGGACTCGCAACAAGACCATCGATCATGTGCTTCCCTGGCTGACGGACCAGCGTCGGTACCTGAATATCGCACTGCTTCACGACAAACCGATCGGGGTCGGCATGGCGGCAGCCTCGGGCCGGATAACCTTCTGTTATGTCCAGCCCGAGTGGTTTCGTCGCGGTGCCGGGCTGGCCTTGGTGCGCGATCTCGAAGCCTGGTTGAGCGGGAAGGGATGGACGAAGGCACTTCTCACCAGTAACCGCACCAGCCTGGATTTTTATGCACGGTTGGGGTACCGGCAATCGGCTGAAACCTTCACCGTCGCCGGGCTCATGGCGACGCCTATGCATAAGCCATTGGCACCTCCCACATAGCGATCCGCTTGAGAGTGTAAATCCTCGCCCCGCGGGTTCGTTTCCAGAACAGTTGCCGCATGTGGACCGTGCTCGTTATCCTGCTGAATCCTTTAATCGATCAACACACTGGCCGTACCTAGTGGCCTGTACGGCTAGTTCTGTTAGTCAACTTCGGCGCCAGAAGCCCATATTCTGCGTTGCTGTTCCTCGCCATAGCGGGCTATGACTCGTCACAGCGCCTTGGCTATGGACTTCTGGCATCCGAATTTGAGCTAACGAACTAGCCGTACAGGCCACTAGCCCCTGGGATGTATTTTGATAACGGATCAGATGCGATGAATGCACCGTTGAATGCGTTGGGCCCGATCAAGGCCGTGATTTTCGATATGGATGGTTTGTTGCTGGATACCGAGGGGATTTACACCGAGGTCACGCAAATCATTGCCGACCGTTATGGCCGGACCTTCGACTGGAGCATCAAGCAGAACATCATCGGCCGTGGGGCCGGTGATCTGGCGCGGTATGTCGTCGAGGCGCTGGATTTGCCGATCACCGCCGAGGAGTTTTTGCGGGTGCGTGAGCCGCTGATGCGCGAACGTTTTCCGAGTGCGCTGGCGATGCCGGGTGCCCAGGAGCTGGTTCGACATTTGAAGGCCAATAACGTCCCGATTGCGGTGGGCACCAGTTCTTCGCGGCAGTCTTTTGGGCAGAAAACCACGTTGCACGGCGACTGGTTCGCACTGTTCGACACCATCGTCACGGCGGACGATCCGGAAGTGGGCGCCGCCAAACCTGCACCGGATATCTTCCTGACGGCTGCACGGCGGCTGGGTGTGGCGCCGCAAGATTGCTTGGTGTTCGAAGATTCACCGTTTGGCGTCACGGCAGCGAAAGCGGCGGGGATGACAGCGATTGCGGTACCCGATGTGGCAATGGCGGACGCAAAGTACGCCCACGCTGACGTGATTATTCGGACGTTGAAGGCTTTTCAGCCCGGTGTGTGTGGTTTACCTGTACTGGAATGGGCGTGATCGGGAAAGGGTAATCGCTGACACAGCAAAACGCCGGGCAACGTGATCAAACGTTGCCCGGCGTTTTTTATTGCCGTGAATCAGGCGCCAAAGCCACCGTCGATGGTCAGGCTGGCGCCGGTGATGTAGCCGGTTTCCGGACCTGCCAGGTAGGCGACGAAGCTGGCGATTTCTTCGACCTTGCCGTAGCGGCCGACAGCCATGTAAGGGATCAGGGTTTCAGCAAAATCGCTGTCGGCCGGGTTCATGTCGGTGTCGATCGGGCCGGGCTGCACGTTGTTGATGGTGATGCCACGTGGGCCGAGGTCGCGGGCCAGGCCTTTGACCAGGCCGACCAGCGCGGCTTTGCTCATAGCGTACGGGCCACCACCGGCGAAGGGCATGCGGTCGGCGTTGGTGCTGCCGATGTTGATGATGCGACCGCCCTCGGTCATGTGTTTGGCGGCTTCTTGAGTGGCGATGAACACGCTGCGTACGTTGATGGCCAGGGTTTGGTCGAAGTCTTCCAGTTTGAAATCTTCCAGCGGCGCTATAGCCAGCACGCCGGCATTGTTGACCAGGATATCCAGCCGGCCAAAGGTTTCGACGGTGCTGTTCACGGCGTTGCGGATGGCGACTGCGTCGGCGCTGTCGGCCTTGATGGCCAAGGCTTTGCCACCGGCCGAGGTGATGCTGTTCTGCAATTCTTCAGCCTTGGCCATCGAGCTGACATAAGTGAAGGCAACGGCTGCACCTTGAGCGGCCAGACGTTTGACGATGGCGGCGCCGATACCGCGGGAGCCGCCCTGGATCAGAGCTACTTTGCCGCTGAGGTTTTGAGTGGTCATGTCGTTCTCCAAAGTTCAAGGCGGGCTGCCTTGTTGTTGGAGTCGAGTATCGACCTCGGATTACCTACTGAATAGAGGGTAATTGCTATAGTCTGTGTAAACAAAAAGTTTATAGTGGCAGCTATGGAAACCTTCAGCAGTATCGAATGCTTCGTCCGTAGCGCCGAGGTCGGCAGCTTTGCCGAGGCCGCGCGGCGCTTGAGTCTGACCCCGGCAGCGGTGGGCAAGAGTGTCGCCAAGCTGGAGGCGCGACTGGGCGTACGACTGTTCCAACGCAGCACCCGCAGCCTGACCCTGACCGAGGCCGGTCAGCTGTTTCTCGGTGAAGTCAGCACCAGCCTTCATACCATTCAAAACGCCGTGGCCAATCTGGCCAGCGCCGAAGGGCGCCCGGCGGGGACGCTGAAAGTCAGCATGGGCACGGTGTTCGGGCGGTTGTATATCGTGCCGTTACTGGGGGAATTCCTGCGGCGCTTTCCGGCGATCAACCCGGATTGGCATTTCGATAATCGTCAGGTCGACCTGATCGGCCAGGGCTTCGATGCCGCGATTGGTGGTGGTTTTGAACTGCCCCAAGGGGTGGTGGCGCGCAAGCTGACGCCGGCCCATAGGGTGCTGGTGGCCTCCGAGGATTATCTGTTGCAGCGCGAGGCGATTGTCGAGCCAGATGACTTGCGCCATTGCGACGGGATTCTGATTCGCTCACCGCAAACCGGGCGTGTGCGCTCCTGGCAACTGACCAGTCGCAGCCAGCAACACAGCCCGTTGACGCTCACGGCGCGGATGACCATGAGCGATTCAGAAGCCGCCTGCGCCACCGCCACGCAGGGATTGGGTATCGCCTTGGTGAGCATGCCGTTCGCCGTGAACTACTTGAATGCGGGCACCTTGCAGCGGGTGTTGCCAGATTGGTATGTCGACGATGGGAATATCTCGATCTACTACGCCGAGCATAAGTTGCTGCCGGGCAAGACCCGGGCGTTTGTCGACTTCATCATTGAGCATTTTGCCGAGCAGCAATTGGGGCAGCGGTTTAGTGCCCTGTGAGCAGGTCTTTAGACCGAGTCGCAGCCATCGCGAGCAAGCTCGCTCCTACACTGGACCGTGCCAGGCGCGAATCCATGGCAAATGCAGATCTAATGTAGGAGCGAGCTTGCTCGCGATTGAACGATAACGCGGTCTAAAGCCGAACTCAGCGCCCAAACCGCCCCGGCCAACCAATAATGGTCTTCGGCCGTGGCGTGGCATAGGTCCGTACCTTGGACGTGGAAAGCCCCAGCCGCACCAGCGATTCAGCAATGGTCACCGCCGCCGTCACGCCATCCACCACTGGCACGCCGGTGCGCCGACGAATCTGTTCATCCAGCCCGGCCATCCCACCGCAGCCCAGGCAGATCACCTCAGCCTTGTCCTCACTCACCGCCAGTTCCGCCTGGCGGACGATGGCTTCAAGGGCACGCTCTGGATCTTCTTCCAGCTCCAGCACCGCCAGGCCACTGGCCCGAACCGAGGCGCAGCGGTCATAGAGGCCGGAAAGCTTGAGACGGTCCTCAATCAGCGGCACGGTGCGGTCCAGTGTGGTGACCACCGAATAGGCGTGGCCAAGAAACATCGCGGTGCTCGCGCCCGCATCGGTGATATCCACCACCGGCACGTTGAGCAACTCCTGCAGGCCTTCGCGGCCATGCTCGCCGTAACCGGCCTGGATGACCGCGTCGTAGGGCTGGTCGTATGACAGCACGCGATCCATGACGGCGATCGCCGCCAGGTAGCTTTCGAAATTGCCTTCGATGGACTCTGCGCCAAAGTACGGTGTCAGGCCGATGATCTCGGTGCCGGGCGAGGCCACGGCTTGGGCCTGCCGTGCGATGGCCTGGGTGATGGACTCGGTGGTGTTGACGTTGACCACAAGAATTCGCATAGGGTGTCCTTATAACGGGGTCATTCAGCGGCCCGGGTTGAGCGGGCCGCTTTGGGGTTAGTGGCTGACGTTATCAACGGCGATGGCTTCACCGCTGACATCCGCGTAGTGCGGTTGTTGCTTGGCGATGATCAGATAAAGAAGACCTGCGATACCGGCGCCAATCAACCAGGAGAACGGCGATACGCTGGCAAAACCCGGAACCAGCGCCAGGATGATCGCAATCAGTGCCGCAGGAACAAAGGCTGCAACGGCCCGCAGATTCACGCCGCGGCTGTAGTAATAAGCACCTTTGGGGTCTTCGCTGTAGAGCTCGGGTACATTCACCTGGCCTTTGCGCACCAGCCAGTAGTCGACCATGATCACTCCGTACAGTGGTCCCAATAGGGCGCCGAGTCCAGACAGAAAGTACACGATCACCAGCGGGCTGTTATAGAGATTCCACGGCAGGATCAGCACCGCAATGGTCGCGCTGATCAACCCGGCACGACGAAAGTTCAGGTACTTGGGCGCCAGGTTGCTGAGGACGAAGGCCGGGGCGACGAAGTTGGCCATAATGTTCACCGCCACGGTGACGATCAGGAACGCCAGGCAGCCGAGTACCAGAAAGAACGTATTGGGAATCGAGGCGATGATTTCGGTCGGGCTTTCGATGACTCTTCCATTGATCTGGAACTGCGCACCGCACAGCAGCACGGTGATGCTGGCGAACACCAGAATATTCACCGGCAGACCCCAGAAATTGCCAACCTTGATGCTCTTGCGGCACGGTGAAGAGCGGGCGAAATCGCAGAAGTTGAGGATCAGCGTGCCATAGATCGCCAGCCACAATGCGCCGCCGGCAAAGATGTTGCGCCACATCTCTGGCCCACTCAGCGGCTCGCGGATCGACCAGGCAATGGTCGCGTTGGCTTGGGTGTACATCCACGCAGCAAGCGCTGCCACGGTCAGCAAAATGATCGGCCCGGCAAACGCCTCATAACGCCGGACCGTCTCCATGCCGTAGGCGAGAATCGCCAGTTGCACGAGCCAGATCGCCACGAAACATACCCAGCCCAGGCTCGACAATCCGAGGATCGAGTTGTGATCGTACTCGGCGAAACTCGGGTGGACTGCGGTCAGCAACACGCGAAACACCACCGAGGCGAGGTACGTCTGGATACCGAACCAGGCAATGGCGATGATCGCGCGGATCAGCGCCGGAATTTGCGCGCCATGGATGCCGAAACTAATGCGACTGATGACCGGGAATGGCACGCCGGTCTTCTGGCCCATGTAGCCGGACAGGTTCATGAAGAAGTACACCAGCGCCGCGCCGATCCCCAGCGACAACAGAATTTGCCAACCCCCCAGGCCCAGGGCATACAGGCCGATGGCGAAGGAATAGTTGGCGATGTTGTGCACGTCGTTGGTCCACAGGGCAAAGATGCTGTAGCGACCCCAGCGTCGGCCTTCGATTTTGGTCGGTGCCAGGTCCTTGTTGTGCAGGCGCGGGCTGAGGGTCAGCGGTGGCGTTGTTTCAAGCGTCTGATCGGTATTGGATTGAAGGCGGTTGTGGGTGGAGGAGGGCAAATCCAGTGCGATGTTATTAAAAAGACTTGTACGCATTCCGGCAGGCTCCTGATCCCGGCTCGACGGTGACTGTGCATGAGCGCGAGGCTCGGCAATCTTCGTCGGTAGTTCCAGGAATCACTGGGTTCGGGGCATCTGCAGCCAGACGGAGGATTAACCGTGACAGGCTTGCGGATATAAAGTGTATGTATGTTTTGAATTTATTGTATACAAAACATAAATCTACCTAAGCCACTTTTGTGCCAGATTTCGGTCTATGGGATTTGTGTTTAATTTCGTTTTTGTATGCTTAATAGCTAAGTGTATGAAATAAAGACGATATAAATTGACCGTTTGAACAGGTATTTATTTTTCAGTGGGTTTTTTTGGAAGTGTCGACTGAGGAAGTCAGGGAATGAGGGTGTAACTTTTTGGGGCGCTGAAATAGAAAGTGCACACATGAATGGCACCGATGGTGACATTCGTGTGTACAAGAATTTATGTCGGAGTGCAGATAGTGTGGGAGCGGGCTTGCCCGCGAAGAACGATTACGCACAGTGCCTGAAAAACCGCGGTGTTCGCTTCGCGGGCAAGCCACGCTCCCACACAAGCCCGCTCCCACAGGGGTTACGCTTTGCTGATGATATTCCCGGCATGCAGCCCGCATTCTTTCTGTGTGGCTTCTTCCCACCACCAGCGGCCTTCGCGCTCGTGTTGGTTCGGCAGGACAGGGCGGGTGCACGGCTCACAGCCGATGCTGATAAAGCCGCGTTCGTGCAGGCTGTTGTAAGGCAGCTCAAGCATGCGGATGTAGCCCCAAATCTCTTCGCTGGTCATTTGCGCCAGCGGGTTGAACTTGTAGAGGGTACGTTCCGGAGTGGAGAAGGCGCTGTCGATTTCCAGCACGGCGACCTGGCTGCGGGTGCCGGGGCTCTGGTCGCGGCGTTGGCCGGTTGCCCAGGCGCTGACGGTGGAGAGTTTGCGGCGCAGTGGTTCGATCTTGCGGATGCCGCAGCATTCGCCATGGCCATCCTTGTAGAAACTGAACAGGCCTTTTTCCTTCACAAAGGGTTCAAGCTTGCTTTGATCCGGCGATACCAGTTCGATCTGGATCTTGTAGTGCTCACGGACTTGCTCGATGAACCGATAGGTTTCTGGATGCAAACGGCCGGTGTCGAGGCTGAAGACCTTGACGTTCTTGTTCAGTTTCCAGGCCATGTCCACCAGCACCACGTCTTCCGCGCCGCTGAAGGAAATCCACAGGTCGTCACCGAACTGGGCGAAGGCCAGTTTAAGAATGTCCTGGGCGGACTTGTTGGCATAGGTCGTGGCGAGTTCAGCGACGTCGAACGATTGGCTCATCAGGGCGGTTTCCTACAGGTCGGTGGCGCTAAGCGCTCTATATAGGCTCGATAGTATCAAAAACTTGCGGCAGCTTGCCTGCTCCTCTGCGTTGCGTCGGTCAGAGCGAGTCGCTAGAGTTCGGCTGTCCTTTTACTTGCTCAACTCAATAATCAATACAAATGGGAGTGTCTTGTGGAAATTGCCTGTCTCGACCTGGAAGGTGTGCTGGTCCCGGAAATCTGGATCGCCTTTGCCGAAAAAACCGGTATTGAATCCCTCAAGGCAACCACTCGGGATATTCCCGATTACGACGTACTGATGAAGCAGCGTCTGCGGATTCTTGATGAACACGGCTTGAAACTGTCCGATATCCAGGAAGTGATCGCCACCCTCAAGCCGCTGGACGGCGCCATCGAGTTCGTCAACTGGCTGCGGGAGCGGTTTCAGGTGGTGATTCTTTCGGACACTTTCTATGAATTTTCCCAGCCGCTGATGCGTCAGCTGGGCTTCCCGACATTGCTTTGTCATCGCTTGATCACCGACGAGACGGGTCGAGTGAGCGGCTATCAACTTCGCCAGAAAGACCCCAAGCGCCAATCGGTGCTGGCGTTCAAGAGCCTGTACTACCGAGTGATCGCGGCCGGTGATTCATACAACGACACCACGATGCTGGGCGAGGCCGACGCAGGGATTTTGTTCCATGCGCCAGAGAATGTGATTCGCGAGTTCCCGCAATTCCCGGCGGTGCATACCTTTGTCGAACTTAAGCAGGAGTTTCTCAAGGCTTCGAATCGCGATCTGAGCCTGTAAATACCTCGTAGGAGCTGCCGTAGGTTCGGGCCGCGTTCGGACGATCTTTTAAATCAGGCGACCCAGTCTAGCGGGAAGCCCAAGATCAAAAAATCGCAGGCTACGCGAGCTCCTACAGATTTTGTAGGGTTTCCAGCAACACCTTCACTTTGGTGATGGATTCCTGATATTCGGCCTGCCAGTCCGAGTCCGCGACGATCCCGCCACCGCCCCAGCAGCAGACCTGCCCATCTTTGACCAGCAAGCTGCGGATGGCGATGGAGCTGTCCATTTCCCCGCGTACATCCAGATACAGCAACGAGCCGCAATACAGCCCGCGCCGCGTTGGCTCAAGCTCATCAATGATTTGCATTGCCCGGATTTTCGGTGCGCCGGTGATCGAGCCACCGGGGAAGCTGCCGGCGATCAGGTCCAGGGCATCTTTATCGTCCGCCAACTCGCCAGTGACGCTGCTGACCAGGTGGTGCACGTTCGGGTAGCTTTCCAGACTGAACAACTCCGGCACCCGCACCGAGCCGATGCGGCAGGTGCGGCCCAGATCGTTGCGCAGCAGGTCGACGATCATCAGGTTTTCCGCGCGATCTTTGGCGCTGGCCAGCAGTTCGGTGGCGTTGGCCGCGTCCTCGGCAGCGTCTTTGCCACGTGGTCGGGTGCCTTTGATCGGACGGGTTTCCACGTGGCCGTCACTGACTTTCACGAAGCGCTCTGGCGACAGGCTCAGCACCGCGCCGCCGTCGGGCAGGCTTTGATAGCCGGAGAAAGGTGTCGGGCAAGCCGCCCGTAGCGCGCAATATGCCGTCCATGGGTCGCCCTGGCATTGCGCGCGGAAGCGTTGGGCAAAGTTGACCTGATAACAGTCACCGGCCTGGATGTACTGCTGGATGCGCACAAAGGCTTGCTGATAGTCGCCGGGGCTGAGGTCAGGGCTCATCTCGCCGTTCAGTTTGAACGGGCCGGGTATCGAGCTCGCAGGCTGGCTGAACAACTCGATCAGCCGCTGACGCTCCGCATTGGCCAGGCTTGGGTGAAACACCAGTTGGCTGGTGCTCAGCAGGTGATCGCTGATCAGCGCCCAGTTGTACAGGCCCAGCCGCGCATCGGGTAGCTGCAGATCGTCGCGGGCATGGCTCGGCAGTGTTTCCAGATGGCGGCCGAAGTCATAGCTGAGGTAGCCGATCAGACCGCCGGCGAACGGTAGTTCATAAGACTCTGGCAGGTTTGCGTGACCCAGTTGGCCAAGACTGCTGCGCAGGCGTTGAAGAAAACCACTGCCGCTTTCATTCGGCAAAACCGCGAGCTGATCAAGCGGCCAGGCGCTGAGCAGGTCATAGCGTCCGCGTTCGGCGCTCGGGCGACCGCTGTCGAGCAGCACGGCGCCTGGGGCATGACGAATCGCCGCGAAATACTCGGCAGGGTTGGCGCGATAAGGGAGCGGGTGTACGGAGCAGGTCAACATGCGGGGCAGATCAGTCATCGGTGCGCGGCTGGCGATTGTAGTCCCCTGCAGGATTTGCTCCTAGAGGGGATGTCGAGGATTGATCGCCTGTGACGCAGAGCGTCACGGGGTGTATTCCCTGACCTTGCGTGAGGCGTGCTTGCTGAGCTCTTCAACCACTGGAATATGCCCAAATAACTCTTGAGCGAATTTCACACGCTCTTCAGCGGTTTCGGTGATGCCTTTGGCCTTCAGTTCTTCCAGGCGGGCTTCCACGGCATGGGTGCGCAGGGTCAGACCGCAATCGTTGGCAATCTGGATGTTCAGGCCAGGGCGGGCGTTGAGTTCGAGAATCAGCGGGCCTTTTTCCTGGTCGAGCACCATGTCGACGCCGATATAGCCTAGTCCGCAGAGTTCATAGCAACCGGCCGCCAGCTTCATGAAGCCGTCCCAGTTGGGCAACTGCACGCCGTCCACCGCGTTGGTGGTGTCGGGGTGTTTGGTGATGATGCTGTTCAACCAGGTACCGCGCAGAGTCAGGCCGGTGGCCATGTCGACGCCGACACCGATGGCGCCCTGGTGCAGGTTGGCCTTGCCGCTCGATTGACGGGTTGGCAAGCGCAACATGGCCATTACCGGGTAACCCATCAGCACAATGACGCGGATATCCGGCACACCTTCGTAGCTGATGCTTTTGAAGATCTGGTCCGGTGTTACGCGGTATTCGATCAGCGCCCGGTCACGGTGACCGCCCAGGGAATACAGGCCGGTCAGGATGCTGGAAATCTGATGTTCGATTTCTTCATGGCTGATGATCTTCCCGGACACCGTGCGATAGCGGCCCTCGAAGCGGTCGACGATGACCAGGATGCCGTCACCACCGGCTCCCTGGGCCGGCTTGATGACGAAGTCTTTGCGCCCGCCGATGATCTCATCGAGCTTGTCGATCTCCTTTTCGGTGGAGATCACTCCGTACATTTCGGGTACGTGAATGCCGGCCTTGATCGCACGTTCCTTGGTGATGATCTTGTCATCGACAATCGGGTACAGGCTGCGCTTGTTGTACTTGAGCACGTAGTCCGCGTTACGCCGATTGATTCCCATGACGCCCCGGGCTTCCAGGGCTTTCCAGGTCTTCCAGAGACCGAACATTACGAGTCAGCCTTGAGGAAGGCTTTGAACCGCACCAGCTCGGTCAGGCGGTAGCCGCGATAGCGACCCATGGCCAGCATGAAGCCCACCATAATCAACAGAATCGCCGGGAAGGTGAACACGAAGTAGATCAGTTCCGGCACGCTCATGATCACGTGTGCCAGGGAAGCGGCGAACAGTGTGCCGATCGCGACTTTCAGCGCATTCCCGGCACCGCGTTCTTCCCAGGTGATCGACAGGCGTTCGATGGTCATGGTCAGAATCACCATCGGGAACAGCGCGACCGACAGCCCACGCTCCAGGCCCAGCTTGTGGCTGAAGAGGCTGATGGCGGCGATCAGTACCACCACGAAGGTCAATACCACCGATAACCTTGGCAGCATTTGCAGCTTCAAGTGTTCAAGGTAGGAGCGCAGCGACAAGCCCAGCGCGGTAATGACGGTGAACAGCACAATGCCGAAGCCCAACTGCGTCTCGCGAAAGGCCAGGGCGATCAGTACCGGGGTGAATGTGCCGAGGGTCTGCAGACCGATCAGGTTGCGCAGGATCAGGATCACCAGCACGCCGATCGGAATCATCACCATGATCATGAACGTCTGCTGGGTTTGCAGCGGCAGCCCGTACAACGAGTAATCGAGGACGTTAGCGTTAGAGTTCTCGTCGGTCAGCTTAGCCAGGCGAATGGCGTTCATTTCGCTGTTGTTCATGCTGAAGGTAACGGTGGCTTTCTTGCCGCCATCGACGGTGATCAGGTTGTCATCTCCGGTCCACCACAACAGGCGGTCGGTGGGCAGGCCCTGTTCGCCGGTGTCCGGGTTGAAGTACAGCCAGTCGTTACCGTTGAAGCTGCGCAGCCACAGTTCCGGGGTTTGTTGCTGATCCGCCACCAGACGAATGGTATGGACCTTTTCCACTGGCACATGGGCGATGGACAGCAACAGTTCGACGATTTTTGCCTTGTGCGGCGTCGACGGATCGCCGCCCAGCAGCAGTTTGACGTTGTCGTCGTTGAGGTTATTGACGCGTTTGATGGCTTCGCCGATGAACGTTTCGACATCCGCCGAGTGCTGGCGAATCGGCGCGAGCAGGGCCTCGGCGGCGAGTTTCTCCGGGCCTTCGACGCCAATGCTGTCACGGAAGGTCGGGCCTTTGATCTTGGGTTTTTCACTGCTGTAACGCTTGGTCAGCACCAGGCGGTAATAAAGAGTCTGATTGCCCTTGGCACGGCGTGCGGACCAGGTGACCTTGCGGTTACCGTCGACGCGGTTGACGGCCACGCCGTAGTTATTGGAGATAAAACTTTCATTGAGGCTGACGTAGTCGCGGCTCAGTGGCGGTACGAACATCTGGATCTTGATCGGATCTTTGGCATTGGCGACGAACTGGACCTTGGCGTCAATGTTCCACAAGTCGTCGGTGGCGTCTTCGGTCACGGGAATACCGAGCACGAAAATCTGATAGGCCGTGACTGAAATACCCAACGCCACCAGGATGGCGATCAGGATTTTCAGATGGAGGGTAAGAGCACGCATTGGAATTACTCTGCGGTATGAGCGTCGGTGGCGCAGGCAGGTTTGCCAGCAGCGTATTTAAGGCTGGGGTCGACCAGCGCATCAAAGCGTTTCAGTGCTTCGGATCCGATCAAAAGCGGGTATTGGAATGCACTTCGGTCGGTCAAGTTCACTTCAATGCTGCGTAAAGCGCTGCCCATGCAGATATCCAAAGCAATTACCGGGCGGGCGGTGTAGTTCTTGTCTTCATAAGGGTCGTAATCGCCGGCGCGGCGCTTGATCTTGCTGACTCGCGCCAGTGGACGTTCAATCGGGTGTGAATGTGCGGCGTCGATAGCCAGATAGAAACGCACCCAGGACTCGCCATTGCGTTTGAAGCGCTTGATGTCGCGAGCACTGAGGGAGGCGGTTTTGGCGCCGGTGTCGAGTTTGGCTGCGACTTCCAGATCGATCCCGGCAAGCGCAGCGTATTCATTCAGGCCGTATACGGTCTTCTCGGCGGCGGCACTCACGCCGGGCAGGCAGAGTAGGCAAAGCAATGTGGGGACGGGCTTGAGTCTCATAAATCCTGGGGCGTCGCAGTGCGATCTTCAATTCGAGGCGACTGGCATTGCTGCGCAAACCCCCTCGTATGCCTACCATAAAAAGATGACAGGCAAATGCGGGCGGCATTCTAGCATGCTGGTCTTATGGCGCCAGCGCTCGAGGGCGGCTATAAACAGAGGGGTTTGCGTCGTTATGGTGCAGATGGTTATTAGATGATTGTCGACAATGCATATTTTTCCTTTGACTGAATGCGCTTAATTCGCTAGTTTTTGTCGCATTAGCTTTCAAGGTGTCGACAATATGCTGGATCAACTCGATCCCCCAGTGACAGTGCAGGACGATTCGGAAACACTTTCCGAGAACGTCTTTCGGCGTATCCAGGCGGCCATCGTCAAGGGAGATATCGCCCCGGGCAGCAAGATTTCCGAGCCGGAACTGGCGCGAACCTACGGCATCAGCCGCGGACCATTGCGCGAGGCGATCCATCGTCTGGAAGGCCAGCGGCTGCTGGTGCGCATCCCCCATGTCGGTGCACGGGTGGTATCTCTGAGCCACGCCGAGCTGATCGAGCTCTATGAAATTCGCGAATCCCTGGAAGGCATGGCCTGTCGTTTGGCCGCTGAGCGGATGAGCGTCGAAGAAATCGACGAGCTGCGTCGGGTACTCGAGACCCATGAGCGCGACGCGGCATTCCAGGCTGGCGTCGGCTATTACCAGCAGGAAGGCGATTTCGACTTTCACTACCGAATCATTCAGGGCAGCGGCAATCGCACCCTGACTCAGATGCTTTGCGGTGAGTTGTACCAGTTGGTGCGCATGTACCGCATACAGTTTTCCGCTACGCCTAACCGCCCACGTCAGGCGTTCGCTGAACATCACCGGATTCTCGACGCGATTGCTGATCGCGACGGCGAACTGGCCGAGTTGTTGATGCGCCGTCACATCGGCGCTTCCAAACGTAATATCGCGCGTCATTACCAGGACAGCGCCAATCAGACAGCCACTCCACGAGGTGAGTCATGAGTTTCAACAAAAGCACTCCAGGTCAGCGTTTCCGCGATGCGGTCGCCAGTGAACAACCGTTGCAAGTGGTCGGCGCGATCAACGCCAACCACGCGTTGCTGGCCAAGCGCGCCGGTTTCAAGGCGATCTACCTGTCCGGTGGCGGGGTGGCTGCCGGCTCTCTCGGCGTGCCGGACCTGGGCATTACCGGTCTGGATGACGTGTTGACCGACGTACGCCGGATCACTGATGTTTGCGACCTGCCGCTGCTGGTGGACGTGGACACCGGTTTCGGTTCCTCGGCGTTCAACGTGGCGCGTACCGTCAAGTCGATGATCAAGTTCGGCGCGGCGGCGATTCACATCGAAGACCAGGTCGGCGCCAAGCGCTGCGGTCACCGCCCCAACAAGGAAATCGTTTCCCAGCAGGAAATGGTCGACCGCATCAAGGCCGCCGTCGATGCCCGTACCGATGACAGCTTTGTGATCATGGCGCGTACCGATGCGCTAGCGGTGGAAGGTCTGGAGTCGGCGCTCGATCGCGCCGCAGCCTGTATTGAGGCCGGCGCCGACATGGTCTTCCCGGAAGCCATCACTGAGCTTGAAATGTACAAACTGTTCGCCAGTCGCGTGAAGGCGCCGATCCTGGCCAACATCACCGAGTTCGGCGCGACGCCGCTGTACACCGTCGAGCAACTGAGAGCTGCCGATGTTTCGCTGGTGCTGTACCCGCTGTCGGCGTTCCGCGCCATGAACAAAGCGGCAGAAAACGTCTACACCGCCATCCGCCGCGACGGTACGCAGCAGAATGTGATCGATACCATGCAAACCCGCATGGAACTGTACGACGCCATCGATTACCACGTGTTCGAGCAGAAGCTTGATGCGTTGTTTGCGTCGAAGAAATAGTAGGACCCGTAGCAGCTGCCGAGCCCGCGAGGCTGCGTTCGAGGCCGAAGGACTCGCCAGTCAGACGACGCAGTTTTCCAGATGAACCGCGTCGTCGGGGTTTACGACTGCTGCGTCGGAATGCCGCCCAAACCGGACGCAGCCTCGCAGGCTCGACAGCTGCTACGAAAGTGAGATAGCCGTTTAGAAGCGTGCCGATTCCCTAACAAATTCAAGATTGGAGACAGCAATGGCCGAAGCAAAAGTACTGAGTGGCGCCGGGCTACGGGGCCAGGTTGCCGGGCAAACCGCACTGTCCACCGTTGGGCAGGAGGGCGCCGGGCTGACCTATCGCGGTTATGACGTTCGCGAACTGGCCGCCGACGCGCGTTTTGAAGAAGTGGCTTACCTGCTGCTGTACGGCGATCTGCCGAACAAAGAGCAACTGGCCGCCTACATGGGCAAACTGAGCAAACTGCGTGACCTGCCGCAAGCCTTGAAGGAAGTGCTTGAGCGCATTCCTGCCCAGGCCCATCCGATGGACGTGATGCGCACTGGCGCTTCGTTCCTGGGAAACATCGAGCCAGAGAAAGACTTCTCCCAGCAACACGACGTTACTGACCGCATGCTGGGCGCGTTCCCGGCGATCATGTGCTACTGGTATCGCTTCAGCCATGAAGGCATGCGGATCAACTGCGTCACCGATGAAGAATCCATCGGCGGGCACTTCCTGCACCTGCTGCACGGCAAAAAGCCGAGCGAACTGCACCGCAAGGTGATGGACGTTTCGCTGATCCTCTACGCGGAACACGAATTCAACGCCTCGACCTTCGCCGCCCGGGTGTGTGCTTCGACCTTGTCGGACATGTTCTCGTGCGTGACGGCAGCCATCGGTACCCTGCGCGGCCCGCTGCACGGCGGTGCCAACGAAGCGGCGATGGAAATGATTCAGCGCTTCAAGTCTCCGGAGGAGGCCATCAAAGGCACCCTCGGCATGCTTGAGCGTAAAGACAAGATCATGGGCTTCGGCCACGCGATCTACAAAGACAACGATCCGCGTAACGAAGTGATCAAGGGCTGGTCGAAGAAGCTCGCCGACGAAGTGGGTGACAAGGTCCTGTTCCCGGTCTCCGAAGCCATCGACAAGACCATGTGGGAACAGAAGAAATTGTTCCCGAACGCCGACTTCTACCATGCCTCGACGTACCACTTCATGGGCATTCCGACCAAACTGTTCACGCCGATTTTTGTCTGCTCACGCCTGACCGGCTGGGCTGCACATGTGTTCGAGCAGCGTGCCAACAACCGCATCATTCGCCCGAGCGCCGAGTACGTCGGCGTCGAACAGCGCAAGTTCGTGCCAATCGAACAACGCTGACCGGTGGGAGCCGGCACTGAAACCGAGAACCCTGTAGGAGCCGAGCTTGCTCGCGATAACGGACTGACATTCAACATTGATGTCGACAGTTATACCGCTATCGCGAGCAAGCTCGGCTCCTACAGAGGTGCGGTTTACCGGTGCCAGGCACCCCCCTTTGAACCTACCGTGATCGAGTCCTGACGATGAACACTGAATTCCGCAAACCGCTGCCTGGCAGCCATCTGGATTACTTCGACGTCCGTGCGGCGGTCGATGGGATCAAGCCCGGTGCCTACGACACACTGCCTTATACCTCCCGTGTGCTGGCCGAAAACCTGGTGCGCCGTTGCGACCCGGCCACCCTGACCGACTCCCTGAAACAGCTGATCGAGCGCAAGCGCGATCTCGACTTCCCCTGGTTCCCGGCTCGCGTGGTGTGCCACGATATTCTCGGCCAGACCGCGCTGGTCGACCTCGCCGGCCTGCGTGACGCCATCGCGCTGCAAGGTGGTGATCCTGCGCAAGTGAACCCGGTGGTGCCGACCCAACTGATCGTCGACCACTCCCTGGCCGTTGAGTCTGGCGGCTTCGATCCTGAGGCGTTCGAAAAGAACCGCGCCATCGAAGACCGTCGCAACGAAGACCGCTTCCACTTCATCAACTGGACCAAAAAAGCCTTCAAGAACGTCGATGTGATCCCACCGGGCAACGGGATCATGCACCAGATCAACCTGGAGAAAATGTCTCCGGTGATCCAGGTGCGTGATGGCGTGGCCTTCCCCGATACCTGCGTGGGCACCGACAGTCATACCCCGCACGTCGATGCCCTTGGGGTGATCGCCATCGGTGTCGGTGGCCTTGAAGCAGAAAGCGTCATGCTCGGCCGCGCTTCCTGGATGCGCCTGCCGGAAATCGTCGGTGTCGAACTCACCGGCAAGTTGCAGCCGGGCATCACCGCCACTGACATGGTGCTGGCACTGACCGAGTTCCTGCGCCAGCAAAAGGTGGTCGGGGCTTGGCTGGAGTTTTTCGGTGAAGGTGCCTCGGCCCTGACCCTGGGCGATCGCGCGACCATCTCCAACATGGCTCCGGAATACGGTGCCACCGCGGCGATGTTCTATATCGACCAGCAGACCATCGACTACCTCAAGCTCACTGGCCGTGAAGACGAGCAGGTGAAACTGGTCGAGAGTTACGCCAAACAGACCGGCCTCTGGGCCGAAAGCCTGACGGGCGCGCAATACGAGCGTGGGCTGCGCTTTGATCTGTCTTCGGTGGTGCGCAACATGGCGGGCCCGAGCAATCCCCACGCCCGTGTAGCTACTTCGGAACTCGCGGCTCAAGGTATCTCTGGCCAGTGGGACGACGTTCCCGGTCAGATGCCGGACGGTGCGGTGATCATCGCTGCCATCACCAGTTGCACCAACACCAGCAACCCGCGCAACGTCATCGCCGCCGGCCTGCTGGCGCGCAATGCCAACAAGCTGGGGCTGACCCGCAAGCCGTGGGTCAAGTCGTCCCTGGCGCCGGGTTCGAAAACCGTGGCGCTGTACCTGGACGAAGCCGGCCTGACCAGCGAACTGGAGCAACTCGGTTTCGGCATCGTGGCCTTCGCCTGCACCACCTGCAACGGCATGTCCGGCGCGCTGGATCCGGTGATCCAGCAAGAAATCATCGACCGCGACCTGTACGCCACTGCTGTGCTGTCGGGCAACCGCAACTTCGACGGTCGAATCCACCCGTACGCCAAGCAAGCGTTCCTCGCATCGCCGCCACTGGTAGTGGCCTACGCCATTGCCGGGACCATCCGCTTCGATATCGAGAAGGATGTGCTGGGCCTGGATGCCGAAGGCAAGGAAATTCGTCTGAAGGACATCTGGCCATGCGACGAAGAGATCGACGCGGTGGTCAAGGCCTCGGTGAAACCGGAGCAGTTCCGCCAGGTCTACATCCCGATGTTCGCCATCCAGGAAGACACCGGTCCCAAGGTCAAACCGCTGTACGACTGGCGCGAGATGAGTACCTATATCCGCCGTCCGCCGTACTGGGAAGGCGCACTGGCTGGCGCTCGTCCGCTCAAGGGCATGCGCCCTCTGGCCGTGCTGCCGGATAACATCACCACCGACCACTTGTCGCCGTCGAACGCCATCATGCTCGACAGCGCGGCCGGTGAATACCTTGCCAAAATGGGCCTGCCAGAGGTGGACTTCAACTCTTACGCTACCCACCGCGGCGACCACTTGACCGCGCAGCGCGCCACTTTCGCCAACCCGAAACTGTTCAACGAAATGGTCCAGGAAAACGGCAAGGTCAAACAGGGTTCGCTGGCCCGCGTCGAGCCAGAAGGCAAAGTCATGCGCATGTGGGAAGCCATCGAGACTTACATGGAGCGCAAGCAGCCGCTGATCATCATCGCCGGTGCTGACTACGGTCAGGGTTCCTCCCGTGACTGGGCTGCCAAGGGCGTGCGCCTGGCCGGTGTCGAAGCCATTGCCGCCGAAGGCTTCGAACGCATCCACCGCACCAACCTGGTGGGCATGGGCGTGCTGCCGCTGGAGTTCAAAGCGGGCACTGATCGCAAGACCCTGGGCATCGATGGCAGTGAAACCTTCGACGTAATCGGCGAGCGTATTCCGCGTAGCACGCTGACCTTGGTGATCAACCGCAAGAACGGCGAGCGTGTCGAAGTGCCGGTCACCTGCCGTCTCGATACCGCCGAAGAGGTGTCGATCTACGAGGCCGGTGGTGTACTGCAGCGTTTCGCCCAGGACTTCCTCGAATCGGCTGTTGCTGTCTAACGCGATATGCGGCGGCGGGATGCCAACGTCCCGCCGCAGCTTATAAGGAAAAACATTCCCATGGCCCACGTACCGCAAATCAAGATTCCCGCCACCTACATGCGAGGCGGCACCAGCAAAGGCGTGTTCTTCAGCCTGCAAGACCTTCCCGAATCCGCTCAGGTCCCAGGCGCGGCCCGCGATGCACTGTTGCTGCGGGTGATCGGCAGTCCCGACCCTTACGACAAGCAGATCGACGGCATGGGCGCGGCGACCTCGAGCACCAGCAAAACGGTCATCCTGTCCAAAAGCACAAAGGCGGACCACGACGTCGATTACCTGTTCGGTCAGGTCTCCATCGACAAGCCCTTCGTTGACTGGAGCGGCAACTGCGGCAACCTCTCCGCTGCGGTCGGCGCATTCGCCATCAGCAGTGGCCTGGTGGACACTGGCCGCATTCCGCGCAACGGCGTAGCCATCGTGCGCATCTGGCAGGCCAACATCGGCAAGACCATCATCGCCCACGTGCCCATCACTGACGGCGCCGTGCAGGAAACCGGTGACTTCGAGCTCGACGGCGTTACCTTTCCTGCCGCCGAAGTCCAGCTCGAATTCATGGACCCGGCCGCTGAAGAAGAGGGCGCGGGCGGCTCGATGTTCCCAACCGGCAACCTGGTTGATGATCTGGAGGTGCCAGGCCTTGGCACGCTCAATGTGACGATGATCAATGCCGGTATTCCGACCATCTTCGTCAATGCCCAGGACATCGGCTACACCGGCACCGAGTTGCAGGGCGACATCAACGGCGACCCCAAGGCGCTGGCGATGTTCGAAACTATTCGCGCACACGGCGCCCTTCGCATGGGCCTGATTCAGCACATCGATGAAGCCGCCAAGCGTCAACACACGCCCAAGGTCGCCTTCGTCGCCAGACCAGCCGATTACCTCGCCTCCAGCGGCAAATCGATTTGCGCGGGTGACGTAGACCTGCTCGTACGCGCACTGTCCATGGGCAAGCTGCACCATGCCATGATGGGCACGGCCGCCGTGGCCATCGGCACCGCTGCGGCGATTCCGGGCACACTGGTGAACCTCGCGGCCGGCGGCACTGCGCGCAACGCGGTGCGCTTCGGCCACCCCTCGGGCACCCTGCGGGTGGGCGCTGAAGCCAGCCAGGTCAACGGTGAATGGACAGTGAAAAAAGCCATCATGAGCCGCAGCGCCCGGGTGCTGATGGAAGGTTGGGTGCGCGTGCCGGGTGATGCTTTCTAAGGCTGGCTTGCTCTCCGGTGAATGATAAGGCGGTGCGCCTGGCACACCGCGGCGCCTGCATCGCGAGCAAGCCCGCTCCCACATTAGATTTTCGGTGTGAGCACAATTGTGTGCAGGGCACCGATCCAGTGTGGGAGCGGGCTTGCTCGCGATGGCGGCGCCCCGTTCTCTCAGAAGACCAAGACAATTGTTCCCGCACTTAACCGAGGGAATCAAAGATGAGCGCTAACGTCGACCTGAACAACCGCCCTGACTACGACACTGTCCTGCAGGACATTGCCGACTACGTCCTGAACTTCAAGATAGGGTCCAAAGAAGCCCTGGACACCGCCCGCAACTGTCTGATGGACACCCTTGGTTGCGGCCTGCTGGCGCTGCGTTTTCCTGAGTGCACCAAGCACCTGGGGCCCATCGTCGAAGGCACTGTGGTTCCGTTCGGCGCCCGCGTACCGGGCACCCCTTTTCGCCTCGATCCGGTCAAGGCTGCCTGGGACATCGGCTGTATCGTTCGCTGGCTCGATTACAACGACACCTGGCTGGCCGCCGAGTGGGGCCATCCGTCCGACAACCTCGGTGGCATCCTCGCGGTAGCTGATCATTTGTCGCAGAAGCGCGTGGCCAATGGTGATGCGCCGTTGACTGTTCGCGCTGTGCTGGACGCGATGGTCATGGCCCACGAGATCCAGGGTGTGATCGCGCTGGAAAACTCCTTCAACCGCGTCGGCCTGGACCACGTGATTCTGGTGAAAGTCGCGTCCACCGCCGTCACCGCGAAACTGATGGGCGCCAACCGTGAGCAACTGTTGTCCGCGCTGTCCCACGCATTCGCCGATGGTCAGGCGCTGCGCACCTATCGTCACGCGCCGAACGCCGGTTCGCGTAAATCCTGGGCGGCGGGCGATGCGTCCAGCCGTGGCGTGCGTCTGGCAGACATCGCCATGCGTGGTGAAATGGGCATTCCGGGCGTGCTGACAGCAAAGCAGTGGGGCTTTTACGACGTGCTGTTCAGCCACACCAATAAGGATTTGGCGCTCAAGCCTGAAAACAAGCGCCAATTCTGCTTCTCGCAGAAATTCGGCACCTACGTGATGGAAAACGTGCTGTTCAAAATCAGCTTCCCGGCCGAGTTCCACGCGCAAACCGCCTGTGAAGCCGCCGTGACCCTGCACGCTCAGGTCAAGGATCGTCTGCACGACATCGATAAGATCGTCATCACCACTCACGAGTCGGCGATCCGCATCATCTCCAAAGTCGGCAACCTGGCCAACGCCGCTGACCGCGACCACTGTATTCAGTACATGACTGCCGTGCCGCTGGCCTTCGGCAATCTGGTGGCCGAGCATTACGAAGACGACTTCCACGCCGCCCATCCAGTCATCGACGAACTGCGCGAGAAGATGGTCATCGTCGAAGACCCGCGTTACACCCGCGAGTACCTGGAAGCCGACAAGCGTTCCATCGCCAACGCCTTGCAAGTGTTTTTCAAGGACGGATCGAGCACCGAGCAGGTGGTGGTTGAGTACCCGATCGGCCACCGTCGTCGGCGCACCGATGGTATCCCGCTGCTGGAGGACAAGTTCAAGGCCAACCTGGCAACCCGGTTCACCGCTCAGCGCACCGCTGAAATCTTTGCCCTGTGCAAGGATCAGGCGAAGCTTGAAGCGACGCCGGTCCACCGGTTCGTCGACTTGTTCGTGATCTGACGCTGATCGTTCCTACCTTTTCACCGGCAGCTTGGTAATGGCGAAGCCGGCCAACAGGATCGCGGAGTACATCATCAGCTCCCGGGAAATCGCCTGGCCTTCGTACCAGGCACCGATGATCACGGCGAACACCGGGAAAATAATGAACACGAAAGACAGGATGATCGGGCTGAGTCGCTTGAGCAGCATGAAGTAGACGATGAATCCGCCGACTGACGCCACCAGGCCCAGGTAGAGCAGGGCGCTCCACGAGCGCAGGGTAATCGCATTAAATACCGGCGCCTCGAACCACAATCCGGCCACGAACAGCATCAATCCGGCAATACCGATGGGCAGGGTGTTGTAGGTAATGACGCTGATGGCGCTGCCTTTTTTCTTGGTGATCACGTAGCACAGCGCATGCAGCACGGCGGCCGCGAGAATCGCCAGCACACCAAAGAGCTCTGCGTGATCCAGATGCAAGCCCTGGCTGCGGATAATCATGTACAAGCTGGCAAAGCCGATGGCGATGCCGACCACCTGCGAGAAGTAGATTCTTTCACGCAGAAACAGCGCGGAAAAAATCAGGATGAATACCGGCATGCAACTGAACAGCAGCGCCGTCAGGCCAGAGGAAACGTGCAGTTCGCCGTAGTTGAGCAGGTAGTACGGCACGCTGAAGTAGGACAGCGTGACGAATACGAAAAACCAGCGACTCTCTCTGGGAAACAACACCGGTTCGCGTCGCAGCAAGGCAAAACTCAGAAACAACGGGAAGGCGATCAGAAAACGCAGGCCCGCGGAGGTCAGTGGCGGCACGCTTTCAACGGCGATCTTGATGCCCAGCCAGGTAGTGCCCCAACTCAGGCAAACGATGAGGAACAGGAGGCTGGTGACCAGACCTGTCAGCCACTGCTTTTGGACTGTTTCGGTGGTTTCGATAGCGCTGGTGGCGGACATCCTGACATTCCTTCCGTGATCCGGAATTGACCTCTATATTGAAAGTCTTCATCCGGTAAGTGAACCTGTTAAAGCACGCTATTAGGGAAGATGATGGCTGTCAAAGTAAGTATTGCCATGGTGTCAATCATGCGTGGCGGGCTCTCCGGCGGGCTGGGTGCAAAGTACAAACGCCTGGCCGAGGCCATCGAAAAGGGCATACAGGAGGGGGCGATAGAACCCGGTTGCAAGCTGCCTCCCCATCGCCTGCTGTCGGACAGCCTGGGCGTCACCATTGGCACCATCAGTCGTGCCTACGGTGAGCTTGAGCGCTTGGGGTTGGTGGTTGCACGGGTCGGTGACGGCACCTACGTTCGTCAGCGCGGTATGGAGCGCCAGCGCGACCAAGGTTTTCGCAACGTCAGCGATGAACCTCGTCAACGTTTCGACATGAGTCGTAACATGCATATCCCTGGGCAGGAGACCGTCTTTATGGCGCAGAGTCTTCAGGCTCTGGCCGGCAATCGAAATGTTTTGCAGGGCATTAGCGGCTATACCGCAGACGTGGGGTTGCTTCGGTATCGCTCGGCGGGCGCGCGCTGGATGGCGCACAAGGATTTTGCGCCGGATCCTGAGCAGGTTATTTGCGTCAATGGCGGCCAGCATGGCTTGTTGTGTACGTTGATGGCGCTGCTTAAAGCGGGCGATACCCTGGTGACCGAGCAACTGACCTATCCGGGGCTGATCACCGTCGCGCGCATGCTGGGCATAAAGTTGATCGGTGTTGCGATGGATGACGAAGGGCTGTTGCCGTCCGCCCTGGATGAGGTCTGTCGGATCCATCGGGTGTCGGCGCTGTACTGCACGCCAACGATCCAGAATCCTACAACGGCGGTGCTGTCGGTCCCGCGACGGGAGGCCATAGCCAAGGTCTGCCGCGAGCACAATCTGCTGATTCTGGAAGACGAGGCCCATGCAGTACTGGTAGAGGATCGCCCGCTACCGCTCAGCTATTTCGCCCCGGAACGCACGATCCTGATCAGCAGCTTGAGCAAGGCGGTGGCTGCAGGTTTACGGGTAGGTTACCTGCATGTGCCCCAGGCGCTGGTCAGTCGGCTGTCTGCGGCGGTGCGATCAACCTGTTGGATGGCCACCCCGCTGACCCTGGAGTTGGCCACATCATGGATCGAGAATGGCATCGCAGAGCAGCTGTTATGGCAGCAGGTTGCAGAAATCAGTCGACGCAAGGCGCTGGTTACAGGGTTATTGACGGGGCTTGAATACAAAACCCAGCCCAACAGCCCGCATTTCTGGATCGAAGTCCCCGAGCCTTGGCGTGCTTCGGAAATCGAGGCTGAGCTCAAGCGTAATAATTATCTGATAGCCACTGCTGAGGCCTTTGCGGTGGGGCATGCCGCCGTGCCGCAATTCATTCGGGCGAGTGTTTGCAACACTTCGGATGATGATCAATTGCTGCGCGAAGGCTTCGAGGCACTGGCGACGGCTTTACGCGCTTAAAGTACCACCGCGTCATCGTTCATCGCGGGCAAGGACTGGGCGTCCCCCCTGCTCCTACATGGATCGCATTCATCCTGTAGGAGCAGGGGGGACGCCCAGTCCTTGCTCGCGATAGCGGTCTGACAGGCGATACAACAATTACTTGAACCGCCGCTCCACGCCTTTCTCCACCAGAATCTTCGCCGAAATTTCTTCCACCGAAAAATGAGTGGAGTTGATGTGCGCGATGTTTTCGCGGCGGAACAGATTCTCCACTTCCCGCACTTCGAATTCGCACTGGGCATAGCTCGAATAGCGGCTGTTGGGCTTGCGCTCATTACGGATCGCGGTGAGGCGGTCCGGGTCGATGGTCAGGCCGAACAGCTTGTTCTGATGGGCGCGCAGGGCTGTGGGCAGTTGCAGGCGCTCCATGTCGTCTTCGGTCAGTGGGTAGTTGGCCGCGCGGATGCCGAATTGCATGGCCATGTACAGGCAGGTCGGGGTCTTGCCGCAGCGCGAGACACCCACCAGGATCAGATCGGCCTTGTCGTAATAGTGCGTTCGGGCACCGTCGTCGTTGTCGAGGGCGAAGTTCACCGCCTCGATACGCTCCATATAGTTGGAGTTGTGACCAATGGAATGGGACTTGCCGACCGAATACGACGAATGCTCGCTCAACTCTTGCTCCAGTGGCGCGAGGAAAGTCGAGAAAATATCGATCATGAAACCATTGGAGGTTGCGAGGATCTCACGAATATCCTGGTTGACGATCGTGTCGAAGATGATCGGACGAAATCCGTCCTTTTCGGCGGCTATGTTGATTTGTTGTACCATGGCCCGCGCTTTGTCCACGTTGTCGATGTACGGTCGTATGACTTTGCTGAAGGTAATATTTTCGAACTGCGCCAACAGGCTTTGGCCGAGAGTTTCGGCTGTAATGCCCGTGCCGTCGGAGATAAAGAAAGCAGATCGTTTCATTTGCGCCTTGGGCCTTAAGCTAGTGACGATTCTTGGATATGATAGGCGCGATTTGTCGGCCTCGAATGGCCCGCATTCTCACTTATTTTCCAGGTCCAGGCCATATCGCTGGCAAACGCTCCCTTCGAGCAGCCAGTGTCCTGAGCTTTTCCAACACAGTTAGTGGAGAGATCACCTTGGTAGAGTACGTAGTTTCCCTCGATAAGCTCGGCGTCCATGATGTAGAGCATGTGGGGGGCAAGAACGCATCCCTGGGCGAGATGATCAGTAACCTTGCAGGTGCCGGTGTATCGGTTCCTGGTGGCTTTGCTACAACGGCTCAGGCTTACCGTGATTTCCTTGAACTAAGTGGTCTGAACAATCAGATCCACGCCGCCCTCGATGCGCTGGACATCGATGACGTGAATGCCCTGGCCAAAACCGGCGCGCAAATCCGTCAATGGATCATGGGCGCCGAATTCCCCGAGAAACTCAACGCCGAGATCCGCACCGCGTTCGCCGCGCTGTCGGCCGGCAACCCTGACATGGCCGTGGCCGTGCGCTCTTCGGCCACTGCTGAAGACTTGCCGGACGCTTCCTTCGCCGGCCAGCAGGAAACCTTCCTGAACATCCGTGGCGTCGAGAACGTCATTCGTGCCGCCAAGGAAGTGTTCGCTTCGCTGTTCAATGACCGTGCGATTTCCTACCGCGTACACCAGGGTTTCGACCACAAACTGGTTGCCTTGTCTGCCGGTGTGCAGCGCATGGTGCGTTCGGAAACCGGCACTGCCGGCGTGATGTTCACCCTCGACACCGAATCGGGTTTCCGTGACGTGGTGTTCATCACCGGCGCCTACGGCCTGGGTGAAACCGTCGTACAAGGCGCGGTAAACCCCGACGAATTCTACGTTCACAAGCACACGCTGGCAGCCGGTCGCCCGGCCATTTTGCGCCGCAACCTGGGCAGCAAAGCCATCAAGATGATCTACGGCGATGAAGCCAAAGCCGGCAAGTCGGTCAAGACCATCGATGTCGACAAGGCTGATCGCGCACGTTTCTGCCTCAGCGATGCTGAAGTCAGCGAGCTGGCCAAGCAGGCGATGATCATCGAGAAGCACTACAAGTGCCCGATGGACATCGAGTGGGCCAAAGATGGCGACGATGGCAAGCTGTACATCGTTCAGGCCCGTCCTGAAACCGTGAAAAGCCGTACCTCCGCCAACGTCATGGAGCGCTACCTGCTCAAAGAAACCGGCACTGTGCTGGTAGAAGGTCGCGCCATCGGTCAGCGCATCGGCGCCGGCAAGGTGCGGATCATCAAAGACGTTTCCGAGATGGACAAGGTTCAGCCGGGCGACGTTCTTGTTTCCGACATGACCGACCCGGACTGGGAACCGGTCATGAAGCGCGCCAGCGCCATCGTCACCAACCGTGGCGGACGTACTTGTCACGCGGCGATCATCGCTCGTGAGTTGGGCATCCCGGCCGTAGTGGGTTGCGGCAACGCCACCCAACTGTTGAAAGACGGACAGGGCGTTACCGTGTCCTGCGCTGAAGGCGACACTGGTTTCATCTTCGAAGGCGAACTGGGCTTCGATATCAAGAAGAACTCCGTCGACGCCATGCCTGATCTGCCGTTCAAGATCATGATGAACGTCGGTAACCCGGACCGTGCCTTCGATTTCGCGCAGTTGCCGAACGCCGGTGTGGGCCTGGCCCGTCTGGAATTCATCATCAACCGCATGATCGGCGTGCACCCTAAGGCGCTGCTGAACTACGCCGGGCTGCCGCAGGACATCAAGGACAGCGTCGACAAGCGCATCGCCGGCTACGACGATCCGGTCGGTTTCTATGTCGAGAAGCTGGTCGAAGGCATCAGTACCCTGGCCGCTGCGTTCTGGCCGAAAAAGGTCATCGTGCGCCTGTCGGACTTCAAGTCCAATGAATACGCCAACCTGATCGGCGGCAGGCTCTACGAGCCGGAAGAAGAAAACCCGATGCTGGGTTTTCGTGGCGCTTCGCGTTACATCAGCGAATCGTTCCGTGACTGCTTCGAACTCGAATGCCGCGCTCTCAAGCGTGTGCGCAACGAGATGGGCCTGACCAACGTCGAAATCATGGTGCCGTTCGTCCGTACCCTGGGCGAAGCGAGCCAGGTCATCGACCTGTTGGCAGAGAACGGTCTGGCGCGGGGCGAAAATGGCCTGCGCATCATCATGATGTGCGAACTGCCGTCCAACGCCATTCTGGCCGAAGAGTTCCTTGAGTTCTTCGACGGCTTCTCCATCGGCTCGAACGATCTGACCCAGTTGACGCTGGGCCTGGACCGGGACTCCGGGATCATCGCCCACCTGTTCGACGAGCGTAATCCGGCGGTCAAAAAGCTGTTGGCCAATGCTATTCAGGCGTGCAACAAGGCTGGCAAATACATCGGTATTTGCGGTCAGGGTCCTTCCGACCACCCGGATCTGGCCAAGTGGCTGATGGAGCAGGGTATCGAAAGCGTTTCATTGAACCCCGATTCCGTACTGGAAACCTGGTTCTTCCTGGCTGAAGGTCAGGCTGCGGTCTGAGTCGTTGAGTGAAGGGCCGATCAATGATCGGCCCTTTTAGGGTAGAAGTAGGGCGGGCTCCATGGATGCCGCCCTTTTTTGTGCAAGAGCATTATGCAAAGCAGCAGCAATCTATTTCCTGTCGCCTTGATCAGCGCCGAGCGTCGTGGCGATCTGAGCGAGGACGTCTATCGCTTGAAGCCGGGTAACAGCCCCGACGGCACCGTTGAACTGGCCGTCACCCGGCTGGGCATGGCCGATGGGCCTGAGGTCCGCGGCGTTCCGGTCGTGTTGCTTCACGGCAGTTTTTCCAATCGGCGTTTCTGGTATTCACCCAAAGGTCTGGGGCTGGGCGCTTATCTGGCGCGGGCCGGTTTTGATGTGTGGATTCCTGAGATGCGTGGTCACGGTTTGTCCCAGCGCAATCAGAACTACCGCAAGAATCGCGTTGCCGACTATGCCCGCTACGATCTGCCGGCGATTGCCGCGTTCGTTCGTGAGCAAAGTGGCCAGATTCCCCATTGGTTGGGCCATTCACTGGGCGGCATCACTCTGGCGGCGGCGTTGGGCGGCGAGTATCTGGGCTCGCCTGCCGTTGCGTCTGCAGCGTTTTTCGGTAGCCAGGTCAGCCGGACTTACTGGCCTTTGAAAATCCCGCCAGTGGAGTGGAGTGGACGTTTCATTTTGAAGCGCTTTGCTCAGATATCGGGTTCCCGGCTCAAGCGTGGCCCCGAGGACGAGCCGATTGGCCTGGCCCTGGAAGGTATGCGTTGGTACGGTCTGTTCGGCCGTTTTGGTGATGCTGATAAAGATTGGTGGTCGGGGCTGGCGCAGGTTCAGGTGCCAGTGCTGGCGGTGAGTGCGGAGGGTGATCATCAAGACCCGACATGGGCGTGCCGCAAACTCTTCGATCAATTTGGCTCAGAACAGCGGCAGTTCATTTGTCTGGGCCGTGAGCAGGGTTTTAGCGACAATTTCGGCCATGTGGAGATGCTGGTCAGCAAAAGTGCCCAGGCGCAAGTCTGGCCGCTGGTGGAGCGCTGGTTGAAAGATCAGGGAACACCGTTACTGACTCAAGAGTCGAATCTGGCCGCTGCAGTCTGAGCCAGCCGCTCTAACAAGGGCATTTCGCTCTGCTCGACTAACGGCTAAGATATGACGCACTGGGCTGTTTTGGTCACTTTCAGTTACTGAGTCAGCATTTATGTTCGTATCGCTTGAGCGTCTGATCAATCTGGAAGAAGGTTACCGACGGACTTTTCAGGTCGGTGGACGTAGCGTGCTTTTGCTGGTGCTGGATAATCAGCCATTACTGTTCGAAGACAGCTGCCCCCATCAAGGTGCGCTGCTGTCGGCGGGCACGCTGAGCGGCAATGTGCTGCGCTGCATGCGCCATGGCATTGAGTTTCAATTGCCCAGCGGGCGTGCCTTGCAGCCGTCCTGTCCGGGTTTGAACATGCTGAAACTGGTCTATGATGGTGACCGCATTGGGGTCGACGTCTAAGCTCAGGCCTTGAACATCCGTCGCCGGAGCTCGTTTTATTAGCGTAACCCCTGCGATTTTCGGCTCTCTCTATCGTGTTTTTTCCCTTACAGGAGTTTCTCGATGAACCATTACCTTACTCCCGATCTGTGCGACGCCTACCCGGAACTGGTACAGGTGCTCGAACCGATGTTCAGCAATTTTGGTGGTCGTGATTCCTTCGGCGGCGAAATCGTGACCATCAAGTGCTTCGAAGACAACTCGCTGGTTAAGGAGCAGGTCGAACTCAAAGGGAACGGCAAGGTACTGGTGGTCGATGGCGGTGGTTCACTGCGCCGTGCGTTGTTGGGCGACATGCTGGCCGAGAAAGCCGCGAAAAACGGTTGGGAAGGGCTGGTGATCTACGGCTGCATCCGTGATGTCGACGTCATTGCGCAAACCGATCTGGGCGTGCAGGCCCTCGCCAGTCACCCGATGAAGACCGACAGGCGCGGCGTTGGTGATCTCAACGTTGCTGTGACCTTTGCCGGCGTGACGTTTCGTCCAGGCGAGTACATCTATGCGGACAATAACGGCGTGATCATCTCGCCAAGCCCGCTGAAGATGCCTGAGTAAAGCGTCGAGCAGCCGTCGATTTTTAATAAAGGGGTAAGGATGTTCGAGGAAGAAAACGCGCAGTGGGGGCTGGTTCATGCCCTGGTGCTGGATGGTAAAGGCAGTGCGCGTTCGATTGCCCGGACTGAACTGGATGACCTGCAACTGCATCCCCATGAAAGCCTTTGGCTGCATTGGGATCGCAGTCACCCGCAAACCCAGACCTGGCTGCGTAAATCCAGTGGTCTGAGTGAGTTCAGCTGCGATTTGCTGCTTGAAGAAAATACCCGACCACGGCTGCTGCCGTTGCCGGACAGCGAACTGCTGCTATTTTTGCGCGGGATTAACCTCAATCCCGGGGCCGAGCCGGAAGATATGGTCTCGGTACGGATTTTCGCTTCAGCTCAACGCGTCATTTCATTGCGCTTGCGCCCCTTGCGGGCCACTGATGAGCTGCTGGTACAGCTGACCGAAGGAAAAGGACCGAAAACGGCTTCTGAACTCATCCTTTATATGGCTCAGTACCTGACGCACAAGGTCCAGGATCTGGTCAGCGATCTCTCGGAAATCGTCGACGATGAAGAAGAAAAGCTGGATTCCGACGAACGGTATGCGCCGGAGCATGGATCCGTTTTGCAGATCCGTCGGCGGGCTGCCGGGCTGAAACGTTTCCTGGCTCCGCAGCGGGATATTTTTGGTCAGCTTTCCCGGATCAAATTACCGTGGTTCGTCGATGACGATGGCGACTACTGGAACGAATTGAACAACAGCCTGACGCGCTACCTGGAAGAGCTGGAATTGACCAGAGAGCGCGTGGGGCTTGTGCTGGAGACCGACGATCGGCGTCTGAACGTGCGGATGAATCGCACGATGTACCGCTTCGGAATCATCACCGGGATCTTTCTGCCGATGAGTTTTTTGACCGGTTTGCTAGGGATAAATGTCGGTGGCGTGCCCTTCTCAGGGAACCCGTACGGCTTCGTCATCGCCTGTCTGATGATGGTCTCCGTGGCTCTGGGTCAATGGTGGTTATTCCGGCGTTTACGATGGGTCTGATGTTTTGGCATGTGACCTGAAGAATTTTGATCGCGTCTTTCACAGACATCCCGAGAGGTGCGTATGCACGATCCGTTCGAACAGTCTTTGCGTGACATGCTTAACGCGACGGTGTCCAACCGTGACGACGATGCTTGCCTGGGCCGCGTACTGAAAACCGCCAACCGTCAGGTGGGAGCGGGTGATCTGTTCAGTTTGCTGGGGCGCTGGTTGCCGGCGCTGATGATTGCCCTCAATAACGGTTCGGCCCACGTCTTGCCGGTTTCCCGTCGCCCTAAACCTAACGCCCGCACTGCTGATAAGGCTGATTGAATATGGAACTTGATCTCTGGACTCAGAGCCTCGTCACTGCGATGACTGCGTTGTGGACCAAGGTAGCGAACTTCATTCCTAACCTGTTCGGCGCACTGGTTGTGCTGCTGTTGGGTTTTGTCGTGGCCAAGCTGCTCGACACCTTACTCTCCAAATTACTGGCCAAACTGGGCCTCGATCGCCTGATGGGCGGTACCGGTTTGACCAAGTTGCTGTCCCGTGCGGGCCTTCAGGTTCCGATCTCGACATTGATCGGCAAGATCGTTTATTGGTTCGTCTTGCTGATTTTTCTGGTTTCTGCCGCAGAATCACTTGGTCTTGAGCGAGTTTCGGCTACGCTCGATATGTTGGCGCTGTATGTGCCGAAAGTATTCGGCGCCGCGCTGGTGCTGTTGGTAGGGGTGTTGCTGGCGCAGCTGGCCAATGGGCTGGTGCGTGGCGCGGCAGAAGGCGTAGGCCTGGATTACGCCGCAGGTCTTGGGCGTATTGCTCAAGGCTTGGTGATCATCATCAGTATTTCGGTCGCGATCAGCCAGTTGGAGGTCAAAACTGACCTGCTCAACCATGTGATCGTGATTGTGTTGATAACCGTTGGTCTGGCAGTTGCCTTGGCCATGGGGTTGGGAAGCAGGGAAATTGCCGGGCAAATTCTTGCGGGAATTTATGTGCGTGAGTTGTATCAGGTTGGGCAACAAGTACGTGTTGGCGAGGTCGAAGGTCAGATCGAAGAGATCGGCACGGTTAAAACTACATTGCTGACGGATGAGGGTGAGCTAGTCTCTCTCTCCAACCGGATTCTGCTGGAACAGCATGTAAGTAGCCGCTAACCCGGCAAACCCTGCTACTGTATGCCGCCGCAAAATGCCCGCTAACACAGGCAGCGGCGGACATTGACCTGACTGTCGGCCCGACTCGTTTTGAATAAAGCCCAATCGCTATCCATGCGCTACGACCCCCGAGAACTCTCCGATGAGGAGTTGGTTGAGCGTTCGCATGGGGAGCTGTTTCACGTAACACGCGCCTATGAAGAGTTGATGCGGCGCTATCAGAGAACCCTATTCAACGTTTGTGCACGATATTTAGGGAACGATCGTGACGCAGATGATGTCTGTCAGGAAGTGATGTTGAAGGTGTTGTACGGCTTGAAGAACTTCGAGGGAAAATCGAAGTTCAAGACATGGCTGTACAGCATCACGTACAACGAATGCATCACGCAGTATCGGAAGGAACGGCGAAAGCGTCGCTTGATGGACGCTTTGAGTCTTGACCCCCTCGAGGAAGCATCTGAAGAGAAGATGCCGAAACCTGAGGATAAGGGTGGACTTGATCGCTGGTTAGTGTATGTGAACCCGATCGATCGGGAAATTCTGGTGCTACGATTTGTCGCAGAGCTGGAATTTCAGGAGATCGCAGACATAATGCACATGGGTTTGAGTGCAACAAAAATGCGTTACAAGCGTGCTCTTGATAAATTGCGTGAGAAATTTGCAAGCATTGCTGAAACTTAGTTCGGCGCAAATATCTCTTACGTTCAGGCAAGTTCTGTTAGACTTGCCGCCGAGTTGTCCCCCGGTTTGCGGGACTGCTTTACAATCACCAGATGGGGATTTAACGGATGAAACTGAAAAACACCTTGGGCTTTGCCATTGGTTCTCTTATTGCCGCTACTTCGTTCGGCGCTCTGGCACAAGGCCAAGGCGCGGTCGAGGGTGAGGCTTTCTACAAGAAGCAGTACAACGACAGCATCAACGACGTTGAAGACGGTCGCCGTCCAGGCGTTTCGATCGGTTACTTCCTGACCGACGACGTTTCGGTCAACGCTACTTACGAGAAAGACGATTACACTCGTTCGAACAACGACACTGGCAGCCAGAAGATCAAAGGCGATCACTTCGGTCTGAAAGCCCAGTACCACTTCCTGCCAGTTGGCAGCCCAGTGCGTCCTTACGTTGAAGGCGGTGTATCCCACGGCAGCATGACCAACGTCGCTGCTGACGGTCACACTGGTCGTGACAAGTCCACCTTCCTGACCACTGGCGCTGGCGCCAAGTGGTACATCACTGACAACCTGTACGCTCGTGCTGGCGTTGAAGCCGACTACAAGCTGGACAACGGTCGTTGGGACTACGCTCCTGTGATCGGTCTGGGTGTTAACTTCGGTGGCGGCAACAAGCCTGCTCCTGCACCAGTTCCAGCTCCAGCTCCAGTAGCTGAGCCAGCACCAGAAGCTCCGGTTGCTGAAGTTGTTCGTGTTGAGCTGGACGTGAAGTTCGACTTCAACAAGTCGGTAGTCAAGCCTAACAGCTACGGCGACATCAAAAACCTCGCTGACTTCATGAAACAGTACCCAAGCACCACTACTACTGTTGAAGGTCACACTGACTCCGTCGGTCCTGACGCTTACAACCAGAAACTGTCCGAGCGTCGCGCTAGCGCCGTTAAACAGGTTCTGACCAACCAGTATGGTGTTGCACCGTCCCGCGTTCAGTCTGTTGGCTACGGCAAATCCCGCCCAGTTGCTGATAACGCAACTGAAGCTGGTCGCGCTGTTAACCGTCGCGTAGAAGCGAAGGTAGAAGCTCAAGCTCAGTAATTAGCTTGCAGCTCTGAAAAGCCCGGCTTAGGCCGGGCTTTTCTTTGTCTGCGATTTGGTGATTTGGCTTGTAGGAGATTGGCGTTCGTTCGGCAATGGCGGAGGTATGCGATCGGAGTAGAAGCTGGCGCAGCCTGCGATCTTTTGACGGTGCAGGGAGTACCGAAGATCAAGATCAACAGATCGTCCGAACGCGGCCCGAACCTGCGGCAGCTCCTACAGGGCCGCCTCTGAACGCCAAGCTGTAGGCTGCGATCTTTTGGCGTCTTCATAGGCCGCCACCGCTCCAATCACCAGAATGGCAGGGCTTTTGAGCTGGAAGGCGAGGGCATCTTCCTGCATGGCTGTCAGATCGCTCCGACATTCCCTTTGCTGGGGTAGCGAAGCGTTTTCGATCATCGCCACGGGTGTATCCGCCGCAAGACCACCGGCTAGCAATTGGTCGCGAATTTCGCCCAACTTGGCAACGCCCATGTAAATCACCAGCGTCGTGCCGCTTTGGGCCAAAGCCTGCCAGTTCAGGCTGCTGTCATCCTGAGTGTGGGCGGTCACCAGGGTCACACCACGGCTGATGCCGCGCAGCGTCAACGAGATATCGCATTGTGTGGCACCGGCAAGACCTGCGGTGATGCCATTGACCAGTTCGACCTCTATTCCATGGGTTCTCAGCCACTGCGCTTCTTCACCGCCGCGTCCGAAAATGCACGGATCACCGCCCTTGAGCCGCACCACGCATTTGCCTTGGCGGGCATAGCGCAGCATCAAGCGATGAATGAACGCTTGCGGCGTGGAGCGACAGCCCCCGCGTTTACCCACGGGGATGATGCGAGCCGTTGGGCAATGAACCAGGACGGCGTCGTTCACCAGATCATCGATCAGCACCACATCGGCGTCCCCCAGTGCCCGCACGGCTTTGAGGGTCAGCAACTCGGGGTCGCCAGGACCTGCACCCACCAGCCAGACTTTTGCGCTCATGTTCAATTCCTCACGAAGTGATGGCTATCGGTTGGGCGGTGACAGCCAACAGACGCTTGATTTCCGGTACGCAGGAGCCGCATTGAGTGCCGCAGCCCAATTCTTGTTTCAAACCATTCAAATCCAGGCCGCGGCTGATGCCGGCACACACCGCTCTTTCGCTGACGTTTTTGCAGTTGCATAAGGTTTTACTACTGGAGGCGGAGCTGCTGGCGTTGCCTGGCGGGGTGCTTAGCGGCGCCAGTAGCCAGCGACGCAATTGCTCGTCGGCGCTCCCCTCGAGCCACAGGTTTTGTAGCCAATGCCGGGCAAGGGTTTCTCCGGCCAGGCGAATGGCAGTGATTCGCCCATTCTCGATCCGGACCCGTTTACCAATGGAGCGCCGCGGGTCGTCATAGGCCAATACCGGTCCGTCGTTGAGCCCCAACAGTTGATCAATGTCCCTGAGCATCTGCGGATCGGGTGCCTGAGCGCTTGCAGCACGAATCAACAGCGCCGGACGCTCGCGGCCGGTCAGGCTGAGGCTGACGTAGGCAAAGCCCTCACAGAGCGGTCTCAGGGCCTCGAAATGCTTCTGCACATCGCCTTCGATCAAGGCGAACAGATGCCATGGCAACTGCACCGGCTCAATGCGCACGCCGCTGTGTTTGAGTTCCGGTTGTTTGGACAGTGGGTCGAATGCCGGTTGCGTGACGGTATTGATACCGCCCTTGAGGAAGCGATCGCCCCAGTGCATGGGCAGGAAGGCTTGACCTGGGCGCACGCTGTCATCGCTATCCACCGCGACGATCAGGCTGCCCCGACGGCTTTTCAGGCTGACCAGATCCCCGGTTTGTAGCCTGTGTCGGCGCAACTCGTCAGGGTGCAGGCTCAGAACGGCTTCGCTGACGTGTCCGAACAGTTGAGCAGCCGTGCCGGTGCGGCTCATGCCGTGCCATTGATCGCGCAGGCGCCCGGTGATCAGCGTCAGTGGGAAGCGGGCGTCGCGCTGCTCCTTGGCGGCGCGGTAGGGGTCAGCAACGAAGCTCGCCCGACCGCTGGGTGTCGGAAAGATACCGTCGCCATACAAACGCACCGTGCCGCGTTGTGCTCCTCGAGGGAAGGGCCATTGTTGCGGGCCGATTTGGTCGAGCAGGGCATGGCTGATGCCGGACAGATCGAGGTCACGGTCGCGGGTCAGCTCTTTGTATTCATCGAACACCTGTGCCGGATCGTTGAAGGCGAACAGGCTTGGCTGTCCAGGGCGCAGGCGCTGTTCCAGGCGCTGAGCGAAATCCACGGTGATCGCCCAGTCTGCCCGGGCTTCTGCGGGTGCGGTAATGGCGCGGCGAACGTGGGAAATACGCCGTTCCGAATTGGTGACCGTGCCTTCCTTCTCGCCCCAGCTGGCGGCGGGCAACAACAGGTCGGCAAACGGCGCGGTTTCCGTCGTGCGAAAGGCTTCCTGCAGGACAACGAACGGACAAGCCTTCAAGGCCTCGCGCACCGCATTCTGATCCGGCAGCGATTGAGCCGGGTTGGTGCAAGCGATCCACAGGGCTTTGATCTTGCCGCTCTGGACTTGCTCGAAGAGCTCGATGGCGGTCAGTCCGGTGCTTTCGGGCAAGCGCTCGACACCCCAATAGGCTGCGACTTCTGCCCGGTGTTCAGGGTTGGCGGCCTCGCGGTGGCCCGGCAGCAAGTTCGACAGGCTGCCGGTTTCGCGACCGCCCATGGCATTCGGCTGACCCGTCAGGGAGAAGGGGCCGGCACCAGGTCGGCCGATTTGCCCGGTGGCCAGGTGCAAGTTGATCAGCGCGCTGTTTTTCGCACTGCCGGCCGTGGACTGGTTGAGCCCCATGCACCACAGCGACAGAAAGCTTGGCGAGGTGCCAATCCACTCCGCACATTGCTGCAGCTGCTCGACACTGATCCCGCACAGCTGCGCGACCATTTGCGGGGTGTAATCGCGCACCAGGTTTTTCAGTTCGGCCAAGCCTTCGGTGTGGGCCTTGATGAACTCACGGTCGACCCAGTCTTCCCACAGCAGCAGGTGCAAAATCCCATGAAACAGCGCGACATCGGTGCCCGGCAGAATGGCCATGTGCAGGTCCGCCAGATCGCAGGTATCGGTGCGTCGCGGGTCGATGACGATGACTTTCATCTGCGGCCGGCGACTTTTGGCTTCTTCCAGGCGACGAAACAGCACCGGGTGGGCGTAGGCCATGTTGCTGCCGACGATCATCACGCAGTCGCTCAGCTCAAGGTCTTCATAGCTGCACGGCGGGGCGTCGGCACCGAGGCTGCGTTTGTAGCCAACCACCGCCGAAGACATGCACAGCCGTGAATTGCTGTCGATGTTATTGGTGCCGACCAGCGCTCGTGCCAGCTTGTTGAAGGTGTAGTAGTCCTCGGTCAGCAGTTGCCCGGAAATGTAGAACGCCACGCTGTCCGGGCCGTGCTCGGTGATGGTGTCGGCAAACACATTGGCTGCGTGATCCAGCGCGGTGTCCCAATCGGTGCGGCTGCGGGCCAGGCTTTTGCTCAGCCGCAGTTCCGGGTACAGCGCCCGCGCCGCGAGGTCGCCCGTCAGGTGCAGGCTGGCGCCTTTGCTGCACAGCTTGCCGAAGTTGGCCGGGTGCGTCGGATCGCCGCTGACGCCGAGGATGTGCTCGCCATCATGCTCGATCAGTACGCCGCAACCGACCCCGCAATAACAGCAGGTCGAGGCGGTCGTCTGGCGGTTCATCAGCCTGCGTCCCGCAGTGCCAGCATGACCCGACCATTCTCCACGCGTGCCGGATGGTGGTGCGCGCAGCCAATGTCCGGCGCTTGGGCTTCGCCGGATTCCAGGTCGATCTGCCAGTTGTGCAGCGGGCAGGCAACGCGCTTGCCGTAGATCAGGCCTTGTGAGAGCGGGCCACCTTTGTGTGGGCAGCGATCATCGAGGGCGAAAACTTCATTGTCACTTGTACGAAAGATCGCGATATCACCTTTTGGGCCATTGATGATGCGCGAGCCGAGGGTGTTGATTTCTTCCAGTGCGCAGATATCCAGCCAGTTCATAGCGATACCTCAAGCTGTTTCACGGTGATGGTGTCGAATTCCTTCTTCAGCAGCGGCTGTTCCAGGCGCTCTTTCCACGGGTCTTGCTCGAACGACAGGGAGAATTGCAGACGATCATTCAGTGCCTTGCGTCTCTGCGGGTCTTCCAGCACGGCTTTCTTGATGTGCTCCATGCCGACCCGTTGCAGGTAGTGCACGGTGCGTTCCAGGTAGAAGGCTTCTTCGCGGTAAAGCTGTAGGAAAGCGCCGTTGTACTCGCGCACTTCGTCGGCGGTTTTCAGCTTGACGAAGAACTCTGCAACTTCGGTTTTGATCCCGCCGTTGCCGCCGATGTACATCTCCCAGCCCGAATCCACACCGATGATGCCGACGTCCTTGATTCCGGCTTCCGAGCAGTTGCGTGGGCAGCCGGAGACCGCCAGCTTGACCTTGTGCGGCGACCACATGTTGAACAGGTCATGTTCCAGCTCGATACCCAGTTGGGTGGAGTTTTGCGTACCGAAGCGGCAGAACTCGCTGCCGACGCAGGTCTTCACGGTACGGATGGATTTGCCGTAGGCGTGGCCGGACGGCATGTCGAGGTCTTTCCAGACACCCGGCAAGTCTTGCTTCTTGATTCCCAGCAAGTCGATACGCTGACCGCCGGTGACCTTGACCATCGGCACGTTGTATTTGTCCGCCACATCCGCGATGCGCCGCAGCTCGGAAGGGTTGGTCACGCCGCCCCACATCCGTGGAACCACCGAGTAAGTGCCGTCTTTCTGGATATTGGCGTGGGCCCGTTCGTTGATCAGGCGCGATTGCGGGTCGTCCTTGGCTTCCCCCGGCCAGGCGGAAATCAGGTAGTAGTTCAGCGCCGGACGGCAGGTGGCGCAGCCGTTGGGCGTGCGCCAGTTCAGGTAGCTCATGGTCCCGGCGATGGTCAGCAAATGCTGCTCGCGGATCGCCTGGCGGATTTGCCCGTGATTGAGGTCGCTGCAGCCACAGATGGCTTTTTCGCTTTTTGGTTTGACGTCTGCCGCGCCACCGACGGTGTTGATCAGGATCTGCTCCACCAACCCGGCACAGGAGCCGCAGGAGCTGGCGGCTTTGGTGTGCTTCTTGACCTCATCGACGCTGAACAGGCCGTGTTCCTGAATCGCCTTGACGATGGTGCCTTTGCATACGCCATTGCAACCGCAGACTTCAGCGGTGTCGGCCATGCCCATGGCTTTGTCCTGACCCTGATGTCCTACATCGCCGATCGCGTTTTCGCCGAACATCAGGTGGTCGCGGATTTCGCCGATGCCGTGGTTTTCGCGGATTTGCCGGAAATACCAACCGCCGTCGGCGGTGTCGCCATACAGGCAGGCGCCGACCAGCACGTCATCCTTGATCACCAGCTTCTTGTAGACACCGCCGATAGGGTCGGAAAGGGTGATGGTTTCGGTACCTTCGCCGCCCATGAAATCGCCGGCGGAGAACAGGTCGATACCGGTGACTTTCAATTTGGTCGAGGTGACCGAGCCTTGATAGCGGGCGAAGCCCAGTTGCGCGAGGTGGTTGGCGCAGACTTTGGCTTGTTCGAACAGAGGCGCGACCAGGCCATAGGCGATGCCGCGGTGACTGGCGCATTCGCCGATCGCATAGATCCGTGGGTCGTAGGTTTGCAGGGTGTCGTTGACCAGGATCCCGCGGTTGCAGGGAATGCCGGATTTTTCTGCGAGTTCGGTGTTCGGTCGGATACCGGCGGCCATCACCACCAGGTCCGCAGGAATTACGTCGCCATTCTTGAATTGCACCGAGCCGACCCGGCCGTTACCGGCGTCGTGCAAGGCTTGGGTCTGTTCGCACAGGCGAAAGTTCAAACCGCGACTTTCCAGGGCGTTTTGCAGCAGTTCACCACTGGTTTTGTCCAGTTGCCGTTCCATCAGCCATTCGCCGATGTGCACCACGGTTACGTGCATGCCCCGCAGCATTAGCCCGTTGGCGGCTTCCAGGCCAAGCAGGCCGCCGCCGATGACCACCGCGTGCGTGTGGGTTTTGGCGGTGTCGATCATGGCCTGGGTGTCGGCGATATCGCGGTAGCCGATGACGCCCTGCAAGGTGTTGCCAGGAATCGGCAGAATGAACGGCGTTGAGCCGGTGGCGATCAGCAAACGGTCGTATTCAGCTTCGGTGCCATCTTCGGCAATCACTCGGCGTTTGACCCGGTCGATCTGCACCACTTTGCGGTTGAGCAGCAGTTTGACGTTGTTGTCCAGGTACCAGCTCAAATCGTTGAGCACGATCTCTTCGAACGTCTGCTCACCGGCTAGCACCGGCGATAGCAGAATGCGGTTGTAGTTGGTGTGGGGTTCGGCGCCGAAGACCGTGATGTCGTACAGCTCGTTACTCAGCTTGAGCAATTCTTCGAGGGTGCGAACCCCCGCCATGCCGTTGCCGATCATCACCAGTTTGAGTTTTTTCATAAGAATCTCCGGGGGAGCTCAGTCCTGCCTCATCAGGGCGGTCGGACTGGCTCGACAAATTTTGCGCAAACAAAAAAAGGCGTCCCGCTAGTTACCTAGCGAGGACGCCTTTGTCCTGATCCCGTTCTCTCGGGAAGCACAGCCTTCGTCGTTGAAGGCTGCGCTTTATGTCTGTTGAAGGAGGTAATGCAGCGGTTGTGCCAAGTTGTACGCAGAGTGGTTTTATTGGGCGTTGAGCCGTGATTCAGCGTTTGGTTTGAGTTTTATGCACCGATTCAAGGCATCGCGCACGCTAGTGGAGCGCAAAATCCTGTAGCAGCTGCCGCCAGGCTGCGTTCGGCTGCGAAGCAGTCGCAATCCAGGCGACTCCATTTTTTTGCCAAAAACGCGGTATGGCTTTTTACGACCGCTTCGCCCGAACGCGGACCGAGCCGAACGCAGGCTTCGCCAGCTGCTACGAAAAGCGCGTGCTCAACCATGAAACACCCAATACAGCAGCACCAGATTGATCAGCAACGACACCAGTGCCAAGGTCCGCCAAACCTTCAGTGGCTCTCGTTCCAGTAGCGGCTTGGGCCGAACGCTCAAACTGCGTCTTTCTCCCTGTTCCAATAGCAGCAACCATTCCTCTGCCGTTTCAAAACGCTGAGCGGGATTGACTGAAACCGAACGCTCCAGGCTTTGCTCCAGCCAATCCGGAAGGTCCGGCCGATAGCGATTGGCGCTGACTGGCACCCCGAAGCGTGGTCGTTGAAAGGCTTCGATTTCCCCGAAGGGATATTGCCCGGTCAGCAGGAAATATAAGGTCACGCCCACCGCATACAGATCCTGTTGCGGCGTTGGCGTGTTGCCATTGAAGGCTTCCGGGGCAATGTAGCTAGGCGTTCCAGGAAGCAAGTGCGCCTGGTCCTCCGAGAGCCCAGGGCAATACGCCAGACCGAAATCCAGCAGACGCAATTCGCCGTCCTCACCCAGCAACAGGTTTTCCGGTTTGATATCCCGGTGCAGGATCTGCCGTCGATGCAGCATGCCCACCGTCCGCAACAGGCGTTCGGCCAGTTCCTGCCATTGAGCCAGTGGCAGCGGACCGTTTTGTGCGAACAGCTCGGCCAGGGTCAAACCTGGGTATTCGCGCATCACGTAGTACAAATGCTGACGCTGACTGGCGGCATGCACTTCGGGGAAGTGTCGACCGGCGACCCGCCGCAGAAACCATTCTTCAGACAGCAGACCTTGCCCGGCCTGGTTATCGTCATGCAGGTGGGCCGGTAAGGTTTTCAGCAGCCAGGGTTGCTGTTGGGCATCGCGAACGCGGTAGAGCAGAGACTGCTGGCTCTGCCCGAGTAATGCCTCGACCTGCCAGCCTTCGAACGACTGACCCGGCTTCAGCGCGGGCGGCAACGGCCATTGCTGTAAATGGATCAGCGCATCACCGATGTTCGCTTCACCGAGGGCATCGACCCGCACCAACAAGGCGCTGGCATTGTCCTGGCTGCCTGCCAGGTGCGCGGCGTTGACCAGCGTCTGCGCGGCGCTGTCGAGGTCGGGCTGGTCACGCAGGATCGCGGTGATCGCCATGTCGCCAAGGACTGCCCAGATGCCGTCGCTGAGCAGCACGAAGCTCTCACCCAGGCGCAGTTCACTGTCGAGAAAATCCAGCACCAGATGCTGATCCAGACCCAATGCGCGCTTGAGTACATGCTGCATGCCCGGTTGCTCCCAGACATGATCCTCAGTAATGCGCTGCAACTCCCCGGCGCACCACCGATAGACCCGGCAGTCGCCGACATGGGCAAGGGTAAAACGCCGGCCACGCAGCACCAACGCGCTGACGGTGGTGAGCAATGGCTGCCCGCCACCGTTGGCCTGTAGCCAGCGATTCTGTGCCAGCAACAACCGATCGAGGGCCTGAGCCACGCCCCAGGTTTCCGGCGTGGCGTAGTAGTCCAGTGCCAAAGCCTGCAAGGTCGAACGAGCGGCGAGGCCGCCGTCGGCGCACTGGCTGACGCCATCAGCGATGGCGAACAAATAGCCCTTACTGGCCGCCAGCGCAGGGGCTGGGGTGACCAGGCGCAGAGCGTCCTGATTTTCATCGCGTGGGCCGATGGCGCTGGCCTGGGCGAAAGTCAGTTGCAGGCTCATTAAGCGCTTAGACCCGCGCAGCGGTCACGGCCGCCGAACCCCACGTGGTTCTCCAGCGACGTTTGACCCCGTGCAGGCCGAACCAGGCCAGCACACCGAGACTGGCGAAAAACCAAAGCGCCAGTTGATAGCTGCCGGTGCTCTGTTTGATCGCGCCCATGCCGGCCGCCAGTGCGAAGCCACCGATGCCACCAGCCATGCCGATCAGGCCAGTCATCACGCCGATCTCCCGACGAAAACGCTGCGGTACCAATTGGAAGACCGCGCCATTACCGGCACCAAGACCGAGCATGGTGCAGACGAAAAGGGCGAGGGCGGCGTAGGAGCTTGGCAAGTTGAAGCCCACCGCGGTCATGCAGATCGCCGCCAAAGTGTACATGCCAAGCAACGTGCGAATGCCACCGAAGCGATCCGCCAGGGCGCCACCCAGCGGGCGCATCAGGCTGCCACCGAACACGCAGGCAGCGGTGTAATAGCCAGCGGTTACCGGGCTCAGGCCGTACTGGTCGTTGAAGTAGCCGGGCAGGGAGCTGGCCAGGCCGATAAAACCACCGAAGGTCACACTGTAGAAAAACATGAACCACCAACTGTCGCGATCGCCCAGTGCCTTGAAGTAGTCAGCCATGGATTTTGGTTTTGGCCGCTCAGGGGCGTTTTTGGCCAGCCAGGCAAAAACTATCAGGGTCAGGATCAGCGGAATCAGGGCGAAACCGAACACGTTGCTCCAGCCAAAAGCTGCCGCCAGTACGGGGGCAATCAACGCCGCGAACACCGTGCCGGAGTTGCCCGCACCGGCAATGCCCATGGCCTTGCCTTGATGCTGCGGTGGATACCACTGCGAGGCCAGAGGCAGCGCGACAGCGAACGACGCACCGGCCATGCCGAGAAACAGGCCGAGCACCAGTGCTTGTTCATAGCTGTGAATACCCAGCTTCCAGGCGCCGAACAGCGCGCAGATGACGATGACCTGACCGATCAGTCCGGCGGTTTTCGGTGACAGGCGATCCGCCAGCAAGCCCATCACAAAGCGCAGAAAGGCCCCCGCCAGAATCGGCGTGGCGACCACCAGCCCGCGTTGTTGGGTGGTCAGTTGCAGGTCGGTAGCGATTTGCACCGCCAAAGGGCCGAGCAGGTACCAGACCATGAAGCTCAGGTCGAAATAGAGGAAGGCCGCGAACAATGTCGGGGTATGGCCGGATTTCCAGAAGCTTGATTTCATCGCGCACCTCAGCTGTGAAGAGTCTCGAAAGGAGTCGTGAGCTTTCAGGTGGGGCGCCCGTAACGGCCGCGCCACCGGCCCCGGGCTATGGGGCCAAAACGAAAAAACGCCGCAACCCGATGCGCTTTCGCGAAGGGGTGTGCGACGTCTTTGTCGTAGGTGGGGCAACCGCCGTTGGTTACCTGTGTGGTTTACATAGCGAGATCTGTGCCAACAGGTGAAACCGAGTTGCGGCCAATCGCGAGCAGGCTCGCTCCCACAGTTGATTTATGTACGACGCAATTCCCCTGTGGGAGCGAGCCTGCTCGCGAAGACGCCCTCACAGACGCAACAGAACTTCAGCCAAGCAACTCACTCATGGCAATGATCTGTTCAGCCACTTGAATCAGCTTCTGCTGGCGGCTCATGGCCTGGCGGCGCATCAGGGTGTAGGCCTCTTCCTCTTTGCAGTCCTTCATCTTCATCAGCAAGCCTTTGGCCAGTTCGATGCGCTTGCGCTCGGCGAGTTGCTGGTCGCGGGCCTGGAGCTGTGCGCGCAAGGCCTGGTCGCTTTCGAAGCGGGCCATGGCGACGTCGAGGATCGGTTGCAGGCGCGAGGCGAGGATGCCTTCGACGATGTAGGCGCTGACCCCGGACTTGATCGCCTGGCGCATTACGTCCGGGTCATGTTCGTCGGTAAACATCACGATCGGCCGTGGCTGGTCGCGGCTGACCAGCACCACTTGTTCCATCACATCGCGGCTCGGTGACTCGGTATCGATCAAAATCACATCCGGACGCACCGTTTCGACGCGCGCCGGCAGATCGATGGTCAGCCCGGATTCGTCGATTACGTCAAATCCGGCCTCGGTCAGGGCAGCTTTGAGCCGTCCGACTTTCTTTGCCGTGTCGTTGATCAGCAGGATACGCAACATGTTCGCAGGCTCCTGTCAGCGGCTGGCGAGAAGGGCGGAGGGGGCGTTCATAGCGTGCAGTGTGAAGCTGCGGGCATAGCCGGCCGGGTCCGAACCGTCCCAGATCTTGCCGTCGATCAATTGGCTGCTGCGCATCGCCTCGCCAGAGTGACTGACACCGACGGCGCTGGCGGCCTCGCGATACAGCTCCAATTGCTGAACCTGACGGGCGACGCCGAGATAGTCCGGGTCGTCGCGCAATAACCCCCAGCGGCGGAACTGGGTCATGAACCACATGCCATCGCAGAGGTACGGCAGGTTGACCTCGCCCGCACCATGGAAGCGCAGCGCATAAGGGTCTTGCCAGCGATTGCCCAGGCCGTCGGCATAGTCGCCGAGCAGCCGCGGCTGGATGCAGTCCACAGGCGCGTCCAGATACTCGCGTGCGCTCAACAGTTGCGCGGTGCTTCGGCGGTTCTCGGTGCTCTGGTCGATAAAGCGGCTGGCTTCGAGGATCGCCATGACCAGTGCGCGGGCGGTATTGGGGTACTGCTCGACAAACGCACGCGTGCAGCCCAGAACCTTTTCAGGATGATTGGGCCAGATGGTTTGAGTGGTGGCCATGGTGAATCCCAGATCCTGCTTTACCGCGCTGGCGCACCACGGCTCGCCGACACAAAAACCGTCGATGCGCCCGGCCTGCAGGTGCGCGACCATCTGCGGCGGTGGCACCACTACGCTGTCGACATCCTGCAACGGATGGATGCCTTGGCTGGCGAGCCAGTAATAGAGCCACATGGCGTGGGTACCCGTGGGGAAGGTCTGGGCGAAGGTCAGCTTTGCGCGACTTTGGTGCACGTGCTGGTGAAGCGCTTCAGGACTGGTCACGCCAAGAGCTTGCAGGCCGTGGGACAGGTTGATGCTTTGGCCGTTTTGGTTCAGGCCCATGAGCACGGCCATATTGGTGGCTGCGACGCCGCCGATGCCCAGGTGCACGGCGTAGATCAAACCATACAGGCTGTGGGCGGCATCCAGTTCGCCGCTGACCAGCTTGTCCCGCAGGTTCGCCCAGGATGACTGGCGCTTGAGATTAAGGGTCAGGCCGTAGGGTTGGGCGAAGCCCTGAGTGGCGGCGACCACCACCGAAGCGCAATCGCTCAGGGCCATGAAGCCAAGGTTGATCGCGCTTTTTTCCGGGGCATCGCTGCCGTTGACCCAGGCCAAGGGGCCTGCAGGAAATTCATTCATCAGGTGTGCACCCTCCATAAAAAAGCGTCGTACCCAGGTCCCTTGCCAAAGCAAAAGCGGGTGACGACGCCGTTGTCCTTTTCAATAACAACGTGGGACTCATCCCGCCGTTGGCATGAGTGCTGATGCAATCGATGGTGCAAGGCATATGCCATTCACCGTTGATTTCATCGCGTACCTCGCTTGCGGCCCCGTTGCCCGGCTATAATCGCCGGCTCATTTCGCCGCCAACCGAGTCAAGCCCGCCCATGTACACCCTGGCCCGTCAGCTGTTGTTCAAACTCTCCCCGGAAACCTCCCACGATCTGTCCCTGGACCTGATCGGCGCGGGCGGGCGTTTGGGCCTCAATGGCTTGTTGTGCAAGGCGCCAGCGCGGATGCCGGTGAATGTCATGGGGTTGGATTTCCCCAACCCGGTCGGTTTGGCGGCAGGCCTGGACAAGAACGGCGCGGCCATCGATGGTTTTGCCCAGTTGGGTTTCGGCTTCGTCGAGATCGGCACCATCACCCCGCGTCCACAACCGGGTAACCCGAAACCGCGGATTTTCCGCTTGCCGCAAGCCCTGGCGATCATCAACCGCATGGGCTTCAACAACCTCGGCGTCGATCACTTGCTCGCGCGGGTGGCAGCGGCCAAGTACAAGGGCATCCTGGGCATCAATATCGGCAAGAATTTCGACACCCCGGTTGAACGCGCGGTTGATGATTACCTGATCTGCCTGGATAAAGTTTACGCCCATGCCAGCTATGTGACAGTCAACGTCAGCTCGCCGAACACCCCGGGCTTGCGCAGCCTGCAATTTGGCGACTCGCTCAAGCAACTGCTCGAAGCCCTGCGTCAGCGCCAGGAAGACCTGACGCAGCGTTATGGCAAGCGAGTGCCGCTGGCGATCAAGATCGCTCCGGACATGACCGATGAAGAAACCGTGCAGGTGGCGCAAGCGTTGATCGAGACGGGCATGGATGCAGTGATCGCCACCAACACCACGCTGAGCCGCGTTGGCGTCGAGGGTATGGAGCATGGCGACGAGGCGGGCGGTCTGTCCGGCGCGCCGGTTCGCGACAAGAGCACCCACACCGTCAAGGTACTGGCTGGTGAATTGGCCGGCCGCTTGCCGATCATCGCCGTGGGCGGTATCACCGAAGGCAAGCACGCGGCTGAAAAAATCGCCGCTGGCGCGAGCCTGGTGCAGTTGTATTCGGGCTTTATCTACAAGGGACCGGCGCTGATTCGTCAATCGGTGGATGCGATTGCAGCGCTGCGTTAAGTCTTTGTAGGATTGCGTGATGGCTTACAAAGTGAGCAGGAATAAAAAAGGGCTCCTTGAAGGAGCCCCTGGGCCGTAGCCCGCCGCCCGGATGGGACGTGCATGGTTAAGTCGTTGCGTATTCAGATTGTGGTGTCGGAATGTGTGCCCCGTTTAGCCGACGGCGTGAAGTTCGTTGAGTCTATGGATTCCCGCAGTGCCGGTCATACCGTCCCAGTTGTCGCCGCGTCCTTCTCGCCAGCCGTTAATCCAGGCTTGACGTACCGACGGTAGAGTAAATGGGCAAAGCTCACGGGATTTGCCACCAACGCCATATTGATATCCGCGTAAAAATGCTCTTTCCAACGGATCACGCTTAAGTCTTCTCATAGGGTGTTTCCCTCACTTGTTGACTGTGTAATGTCCCGTCGACCTCAATCGAGGTCGGGCAGAAATTTTCTGCCGTTGGCGGCTCGCTGCCGGCGTGGCGAGCCAAGGTGTTGACGTCATTGCGGCGCCAACCTGTATTGAGTTCTAACCAATGCGTCACATCGAGGGAATGATCGTTTTGTCATAAGGACGTAACGATAATGGTGTTAAGGCCATAAGTAAGACGGGTTTCGCGACCTGCTTTTTGAGCAAAGCCCGCTATGATCAGGCTCCCACTAGATGATGAGGTTAATTCTCTAGTGCGAATGTCGACCTGTTGTCGTCGGGTATTATTCGACGAAGGGTCGAAATATGACATTTTGTTGCACCGAATTTTTTATCTGCCTCTGCATCTAAGCTCATTTAACCTCTTGGTTGGCGGAGCAGCCGGGGTGGGACGGCACACTTTCGTGCCACGCGAGCGCTCTTCAAGAAAAGCGCTTGATTGAAAACCGAACGGACAATGCGTTGCCCGTTCACTACTGCTCTTAAAGGCCCTGGAACTCCCATGTCGGATCGTTACGAACTCTTCCTCACTTGCCCCAAAGGCCTCGAAGGCCTGCTTATCGAGGAAGCCATCGGGCTTGGCCTTGAGGAAGCGCGCGAGCACACCTCGGCCGTGCGCGGCATGGCCGACATGGAAACGGCTTATCGCCTGTGCCTGTGGTCGCGTCTGGCTAACCGGGTGTTGCTGGTCCTCAAACGCTTCCCGATGAAGGACGCCGAAGACCTCTACCACGGCGTGCTGGATGTCGAGTGGCAGGACCATATGCTTAATGACGGCACCCTGGCGGTAGAGTTCAGCGGCCACGGCTCGGGCATCGACAACACCCACTTTGGCGCCCTGAAGGTCAAGGATGCGATTGTCGACAAGCTGCGCACCCCGTCGGGCGAGCGTCCATCCATCGACAAGATCAATCCGGATTTGCGCATTCACCTGCGTCTGGACCGTGGCGAAGCGATTCTGTCTCTCGATCTGTCTGGCCACAGCTTGCACCAGCGCGGTTACCGTCTGCAGCAAGGTGCGGCACCGCTGAAGGAAAACCTCGCGGCAGCGATTCTGATTCGCGCCGGTTGGCCGCGCATTGCTGCTGAGGGCGGCGCGCTGGCTGACCCGATGTGCGGTGTGGGCACCTTCCTGGTGGAAGCGGCGATGATCGCCGCCGACATGGCACCGAACCTGCGACGTGAGCAGTGGGGCTTCACCGCCTGGCTCGGTCACGTGCCGGCGCTGTGGAAGAAACTCCATGAAGAAGCCACGGAGCGTTCCGCCGCCGGTCTGGCCAAGCCACCGCTGTGGATTCGCGGTTATGAAGCCGATCCACGGCTGATTCAGCCGGGTCGCAACAACATCGAACGTGCCGGTCTGAGCGATTGGATCAAGGTCTACCAGGGCGAAGTCGCGACCTTCGAGCCGCGTCCGGACCAGAACCAGAAAGGTCTGGTGATCTGTAACCCTCCCTACGGTGAGCGTCTGGGTGATGAGGCGAGCCTGCTCTATCTCTACCAGAACCTCGGCGAGCGCCTGCGTCAGGCGTGCCTGAACTGGGAAGCGGCGGTATTTACCGGCGCGCCGGACCTGGGCAAGCGCATGGGCATCCGCAGCCACAAACAGTATTCGTTCTGGAACGGCGCCTTGCCGTGCAAATTGTTGCTGATCAAGGTCACGCCGGACCAGTTCGTCACTGGCGAGCGTCGCACCCCGGAACAGCGTCAGATCGAGCGCGAGCAAGCCGCGGTCGTAGAAGTTGCGGACAACATCGAGGCGCCGGGCAAGTACGAGAAGTACAACAAGAACGGCAATCCGATCAAACCGGTTGCGCCGGTCATCGAGCAGGCACGCCTGAGCGAAGGCGGACAGATGTTCGCCAATCGTCTGCAAAAAAACTTGAAGTTGCTGAGTAAATGGGCCAAGCGTGAAGGTGTCGAGTGCTATCGCGTCTACGATGCCGATATGCCGGAATACTCGATGGCCATCGATCTGTACAGCGATTGGGTTCACGTCCAGGAATACGCCGCGCCGAAAACCATTGATCCGGAAAAAGCCTCGGCGCGTATGTTCGATGCCCTGGCGGCCATTCCCCAAGCCTTGAACATTGATAAAAGTCGCGTGGTCGTCAAGCGTCGCGAGCGTCAGAGCGGCACCAAGCAGTACGAACGTCAGAGCGCCCAGGGCAAGTTCACCGAGGTCAATGAAGGCGGCGTTAAACTGCTGGTCAACCTGACCGACTACCTCGACACCGGGCTGTTCCTCGATCACCGGCCAATGCGCCTGCGGATTCAGAAAGAGGCCGCCGGCAAGCGTTTCCTCAATCTGTATTGCTACACCGCGACCGCCAGCGTGCACGCAGCCAAGGGCGGCGCGCGCAGCACTACCAGCGTCGATTTGTCGAAAACCTATCTGGATTGGGCGCGGCGCAACCTGTCGCTCAATGGTTTCTCCGACAAGAACCGTCTGGAGCAGGGCGACGTAATGGCCTGGCTGGATACCTTCCGCGACGAGTTCGACCTGATCTTCATTGACCCGCCGACTTTCTCTAATTCCAAGCGTATGGAAGGGATCTTCGACGTGCAACGCGACCAGGTGCAATTGATCGATCTGGCGATGGCGCGTCTTGCCCCTGGCGGTGTGTTGTATTTCTCCAACAACTTCCGCAAGTTCCAGCTCGAGGAAAACCTCACCACGCGTTATGCCGTTGAGGAAATCACCGCTCAAACCATCGACCCGGATTTTGCGCGCAACGGCAAGATCCACCGCGCCTGGAAAATCACCGCCCGCTAAATGCCGATTGGATCCATAGAGCCTTGATTTTTAAAGGCTCTTGGGTCTTTTTGCACTGGTTAAATTACTGGCTAATAGCTATAACTCAGTCAAAGCCCATGTGACGCCCAAGCTCGCTGGCGTTATGAGTTCTGCTTATGTCGTTGCATGCCGTGCGCCCGAAAATTTTGGGATTCATCAGCGAAAATATTTCGGTCTGGCTGGTCGCGATACTGGTATTGCTAGCCGGAGCTATTCTGACGGGATTGCTGGCCTGGGCGACGCTCAATCTGTATCAGCAGCAATTGCGTCAGCGCTTCCAACTGCTGGTCAGCGAGCGTTACAGCCGGCTTGAAGATCGTTTCGACGATCAGGAGCAGCGCCTCGACAGTTTGCGGCGATTTTTCATCAGCTCTGATTCGGTAACCCGCCAGCAATTTGATGGCTACGCCAAGCCATTGTTACGCCGAACTCAATCCTACTATTGGGCGCCGCGAGTCACTGGCGCAGAACGCCCGTTGTTCGAGCGCAAGGTGCGAGCGCAAGGGTTGGTGGATTTTTCCATTCGTGAGTTGAATGCTGCGGGCCAATTGCAACTGGCTGCCGAGCGCGATGAGTACGTGCCGGTGTTGTTCGGTCAGACGCAAAGTGTTCTAGGCGTACCGTTTGGCTATGACTTGCTGGCCCAGCCTTTGCGTCGCTCCACCCTGGAGCGTGCCCGCAACCTCGGATCTCTAGCGGTCTCGCAACCGATGGATATGGTTGGGATCGAGCCTGCCTATGCCCGCGGCGTGCTGTTAGTCGCACCGGTCAGCATGCGCTCATCCAGCGCAAGTCCGACATCTGAACCCTATGGTTACGTCATGGCAGCGATCAGCATTCGTCAGCTGGTGGCTGACGGTTTGCCCGAGGCGAGTCATGACAACCTGGCGGTACGCATTCTCGATCTGTCCACCGGCGACGAACACGAAGTGCTCTATGAGTCGGACAATCGGCCGGCGCAAAGTGAGTTGTCGGCGACGCGTTTGCTGCGCTTTGCGGACCACGATTATCAGGTGGATATCCGGCCCAGCGCGGTATTCCTGCAGGCCAATCATTCTTCGGCCATCAGCCTGGTGGTGTTGGGCAGTCTGCTGAGTGTCCTGCTCAGCGCCTTACTCTATGTATTGGTCAGCCAGCGAAAACGGGCCTTGGCGCTGGTTGAGCAACGCACCCGTGAATTGCGCCTGCGCGAGCAGGAACTGCGCGGTGCTCATGGACAACTGCGCAGTGTGTTGAATGCGGCGACGCAGGTGGCGATTATCGCGACGGATTTGCGCGGTGTGATCAGCACCTTCAATGCCGGTGCCGAGCAAATGCTCGGTTATCGAAGTGTCGATGTGCTGGAACACATGACGCTGGAAAGCCTGCACCTGCCCACTGAGCTGCAGGCGCGAGCGGCGGAACTGAGTCGGCGTTATGGAAAACCGATCCCGATGGGCCAGGCGATGCTTGTCGAGGGCGACGAAGAGGGGGGGCATGAAGCTCGCGAGTGGACGCTGGTCCGTCAAAATGGCACCCATCTGACGGTGGATATGCTGGTGGCGCCGGTGCTCGATGAGCTGGGCCTTTGGGTTGGGCATCTGGCGATTTGCATTGATGTTACCGAGCGCAAACGGGTACACGAAGCGCTGGCGGCTCGGGACAGTTTGCTGAAAAAACTCAGCGCCCATGTGCCGGGCGGGATTTACCAATTCAAGATGGCGGCCGACGGCACGTTCAGTGTCATCTATGCCAGTGACGGCATTCGTGAAATTTACGAGCTTGAGCCGGATGCGCTGCAAAAAAACGCGGAGGCGATTTTCGAGCGAATCCATCCTCAAGACTCGGCCAGAGTCCGCGCCTCGATTCGTTCTTCAGCCCAGAAGCTTAGCCCGTGGCGTGAGGAATACCGTGTGCAGCTACCGCAGCGAGGGCTGCGCTGGGTGCGTGGTGAGGCGACGCCGGAAGAGTTGCCGGGTGGCGGGGTGCTCTGGCACGGCTATATCTCGGATATTTCTGATCTGAAGCGGGTTGAGGAAGAACTGCGCGCGCTTTCGGTTACCGACTCCCTGACCGGGATTCACAATCGGCGTTATTTCCAGGAGCGCCTTACAACCGAAATGGCCCGGGTTGAGCGTAATGTCGGAGAGCTGGCGGTAATCATGCTCGATATCGACCACTTCAAGCGCATCAATGATCAGCACGGTCATGCCGTGGGTGATCGAGTGCTGCAAAGTGTCTGTCAGCGCATTGGCCAACGCTTGCGGCGCACCGATGTGTTCTGCCGTTTAGGGGGCGAGGAGTTCATGGTGCTTTGTCCGGACACCAACGGGCAGCAGGCTTGTATCCTTGCGGTGGAGCTTTGGCAGGGGCTGCGCAGTTCGCCGATTGATGGGGTGGGTACAGTGACAGCGAGCTTCGGGATTGCCAGTTGGCGGGCAGGTGAAGGGGCTGATGCGTTGCTGTTGCGGGCTGATTCTGGGGTGTACGTGGCGAAGCAGGCGGGGCGGGATCGGGTTGAGGCGGAGTTGAAGTAGGTAGGGCTGCACGCAATCCCATGTGGCGAGGGGGCTTGTCCTAACGCTGCCCCCCCTGTAGGAGCGAGCTTGCTCGCGATGGACTCAAGGGCGACGCGTTTACTCAGAAAACACGCGTTATCGTTAACGTCCATCGCGAGCAAGCTCGCTCCTACAGGCATTGGGACAAGCCCCCTCGCCACATGGATCCGCAGGGTTAAAGCGCCGAAGCAGTCGCCGCCAATTTTGGCTGACGGTAAAGATCCAGCAGCACCTGATCGAGCACCGAAGACGCGCCAAATGGCTTCGGATCATTGAGGATCGCCACCACCGCCCAAGTGTTGCCGTTGCTGTCGCGGCTGAAGCCGGCGATGGCGCGTACGGTGTTCAGGGTGCCAGTCTTGATATGCGCTTCACCGGCCATGGCTGTGCGTTTCAGGCGTTTGCGCATGGTGCCGTCCGTGCCGGCAATTGGCATCGAACTGATGAACTCCGCCGAGTACGGGCTTCTCCAGGCCGCCTGCAGCATAGCGCCCATTTCCCGGGCGCTGACTCGTTCGGCGCGGGACAGGCCGGAACCGTTTTCCATGACCAGATGCGGCGCAGTAATGCCTTTCTTCGCCAGCCACTGGCGTACTACGCGTTGGGCGGCTTTGGCGTCGTCGGCGTCGGCGTCGTTGCGAAATTGGGCGCCGAGGCTGAGGAACAGCTGCTGGGCCATGGTGTTGTTACTGTATTTGTTGATGTCGCGGATGATCTCAGCCAGATCCGGTGAGAACGCCCGGGCCAGAACCTTGGCGTCTTTGGGTACGGGGGCCAGACGATCCTTACCCTGAATGCTGCCGCCCAGTTCCTGCCAGATCGCTCGCACGGCGCCGGCGGTGTAGGTCGCGTGGTCGAGCAGGGACAGATAGGTCTGCGAGCTGCAGCCGTCGCCCAACTGACCGTTGACCGTCACGCTCACGCCACCGTCGGCCTGGGTGATAGGGCTGTAACGCACGTTGCCGGTGCACTGCTTGGTGTCGACGGCTTTGACCTGATTGTCGATGTGAATGCTGGCAATCGGTGGCTCGACGGAAATCAGCACCTTACCCGAGTCGTTGCGGGCGACGAAGCGCAGCGCCTTGAGGTTGACCATCAGCGAGTCGGGTTTGACCAGGAACGGTTTGTTCTCGTTATTGCCGTCGTCATTGAACTCCGGCAATTGCGGTTGCACGAAGAAATTGCGGTCCAGCACCAGGTCGCCGGTGACTTGCTGCACGCCATTGGCCCGCAGGTCACGCATCAGCAACCAGAGCTTTTCCATGTTCAGCTTCGGATCGCCGCCACCCTTGAGGTACAAATTGCCGTGCAGGATGCCGCCACTCAGGGTGCCGTCGGTGTAGAACTCGGTTTTCCACTGATGGTTCGGGCCGAGCATTTCCAGCGCGGCGTACGTAGTAACCAGTTTCATGGTCGAGGCCGGGTTGACTGACACATCGGCGTTGAAGATCGTCGGCGTGCCGGGGCCGTTGAGCGGAATCATCACCAGGGACAGGGCGTTGTCCTGCAGTTTGCTGGCTTTGAGCGCTTGTTGAACTTTAGGTGACAAAGCGGTGTTGATCGGGGCGGCGGAGACTGGCAGTGCCAGGGGCAGAAGAAGACTGGCGAGCAGCAATGGACGCAAAGATTTGATCATGTGAAGTAAAACCCTACAGCCGAGGGGGAAAAAGACGAGGGCATGTTGATAAATTCCCTCAGTGGTCATGAAAGTGTCGGCATTATGCCCCAAGGCATAGCGGCTTGTGCCGTGCCCTGTGCCTCTAATCGGCTATTTTTTTACAGACGGCGGACGTAAGGCCCTATAGAAGCGGGCAATCGGTTGCTTAAACTGCTAAAGTGCCGCCCGTTATTACTTATGAGGATTGTTCCATGGCGACTAACCGTTCCCAGCGTCTGCGCAAAAAACTGTGCGTAGATGAATTTCAAGAGCTGGGTTTCGAGCTGAACCTGGATTTCAAAGAAGATTTGGCTGATGAGGCTATTGACGCTTTCCTCGAGTCGTTCCTGAATGAAGCGATGGAAGCCAACGGCCTCGGCTATGTTGGCGGCGATGACTACGGTCTGGTTTGCCTGATCAAACGTGGTTCGGTCAGCGAAGAGCAGCGCGCTCAGGTTGAAGCCTGGCTCAAAACCCGCACCGAGCTGACCAGCGTTGAAGTCAGCCCGCTGTTGGACGTCTGGTACCCGGAAAAGCCAATCAATCCGGTAGCCTGATGTCATGAGTCAGCGGCCCGTTCGGGCCGCTGATTCGTTGCTGCTCTGTAGCAGCTTTTCTATTTTTCCCTTCTGATTTGTTTATGCCTCGGGCCTGTTTCCCGGTATTTTGTGTGGGCGTCGGAAATTTCGTCATACCCGGAATTATTGTCGGCGATGAGGCCGCCATCGCGAGCAAGCTCGCTCCCACCCTAGATCTTCTGTGAGCACACTATTTGTGAGCAGCAGAGATCAAATGTGGGAGCGAGCTTGCTCGCGATTGGTTCTTGGCGTTTCGAATAACCTAAGCCTTACGCCAATTCAGAATCACCAACGTCAACACCCCCGCCACAATCCCCCAGAACGCCGAACCAATCGAAAACAGCGTCAGCCCCGATGCGGTAACCATGAAGGTGATCAGCGCAGCTTCGCGTTCTTTTACTTCGTACATAGCGATGCTCAGGCCATTGATGATCGAGCCGAAGAGGGCCAGTGCGGCAATCGACAGCACCAGTTCTTTCGGTAACGCAGCGAACAGCGCGGCCAGCGTCGCGCCGAACACCCCGGCAATCCCGTAGAAAATCCCACACCAGACCGCAGCGGTGTAGCGCTTGTTACGATCTTCATGGGCATGAGGGCCGGTGCAGATAGCGGCGCTGATCGCAGCAAGGTTGATGCCGTGGGAGCCGAACGGCGCCAGTAATAGCGAGGCGATGCCGGTGGTGGTGATCAGTGGTGAGGCCGGAACGTTGTAGCCGTCGGCGCGCAACACAGCGATGCCCGGCATGTTCTGCGAGGTCATTGCCACCACAAACAGCGGAATGCCGATGCTGATGGTCGCGGCCAGAGAGAAATGCGGAGTGGTCCAGATCGGCGTCGCCACTTCCAGGCTGAAACCGCTGAAGTCCAATAACCCCATCAGACCGGACAACGCCGTGCCGATCAGTAGAGCACCGAGTACTGCATAGCGGGGCGACAGGCGCTTGATGATCAGGTAGGTGAAAAACATCCCCAGCACCAGTGCTGTGCGGTGTTGCGCGGCGACGAAAATTTCGCTGCCGATCTTGAACAAAATGCCGGCCAACAACGCTGCGGCCAGCGAGGCAGGAATACGCTTGACCAAGCGTTCGAAACTACCAGTCAGCCCGCAGATGGTTACCAGCACCGCACAGGTTATATAGGCGCCGATGGCTTCGCCGTAGGTCACGCCGCCCAGGCTTGTGATCAACAGCGCCGCGCCCGGGGTCGACCAGGCGATGGTGATGGGCGTGCGATAGCGCAGGGACAGGCCGATGCTGCACACCGCCATACCGATCGAGATCGCCCAGATCCACGACGAAATTTGCCCGCTGGTTAAACCGGCAGCCTGACCTGCCTGAAACATCAGTACCAAAGAGCTGGTGTAGCCGGTCATCATCGCGATGAAGCCGGCGACAATGGCTGATGGCGAAGTGTCGGCCAGTGGGCGTAACAGCGCTGGAGTAGCGTCGGTCATGAAGCGGTGTTCCTTGTGCTGGTGAAGATGTCCGGGGTGCCTTAACCGTAGGAGCTGCCGCAGGCTGCGATCTTTTGATCTTTTGATCTTTCGGGATGTGCAGAGCTCCCGAAAAGATCGTCCGAGCGCGGCCCGAACCTGCGGCAGCTCCTACAGGGGGTGGTGTTAACCTCAGATTCTGTGCCCAAGCCTAAACTCAAACGTAACCGACCATTGCAATACAGCCGTGGCTGTAAACAGCCGTACAGTCGTGTTCGCACAACCGGTTGTGTACAATGTGTCATGTTTTTTACGCGATACTTGCCCGCGACCTGCTGTGTCGTACTACAGTCACGGTTAATTCGCCGCAGTTTTCTCAACTCGAGTGCCCATGAACGAACAGTTGCAGCCCCTCAAGAAACAACCGCGAGCAGGCAAAGCCGGCCGCAGCGGAACCCAGGACGATATTGTCTACGCGCATATCTTTGAGGCCATCCTGGAACAGCGTCTGGCGCCTGGCACGAAGTTGAGCGAAGAGGCGCTGGGGGAGATTTTCGGGGTCAGTCGCACCATCATCCGTCGCGCCTTGTCGCGTCTGGCTCATGAAGGTGTGGTGTTGCTGCGGCCCAATCGGGGGGCGGTGGTCGCCAGCCCGAGCGTCGAGGAAGCCCGGCAGGTGTTCCTGGCACGGCGTCTGGTTGAGCGGGCGATTACCGAATTGGCGGTGCAGCATGCGACGGCCGAGGAGCTTGCGGAACTAAGGCAGATGGTCAACGACGAGCGCGACAGCTTCTCGCGCGGCGATCGTGGGGCGGGTATCAGGCTTTCTGGCGAGTTCCACTTGAAGCTGGCTGAAGCGGCGAAGAATGCGCCGCTGATCAGCTTTCAGCGCAGTCTGGTGTCCCAGACTTCATTGATCATCGCCCAGTACGAAAGCGGCAACCGCTCGCATTGTTCCTACGATGAACACACTCAATTGATCGATGCCATCGAGGCTCGCGACGCTGAGTTGGCGGTGCACCTGATGATGCATCACATGGATCACATCGACAGCAAACTCAACCTCGACGAAGAAAGCGCTTCGGACGATTTGCACGCGGTGTTCTCGCACCTGTTGCAGACCAAGAAGCCAGGGCGTTCAGCGGCGAAACTGTAAATTGCGAAGAGCGCGCCCCCCCCTGTAGGAGCGAGGCTTGCCCGCGATCGGCTGCGCAGCAGTCGTAATGCTGCCGACTCGTTCTACCTGATATAGCTCGGTTGCAGGATTTGCGACCGCTGCGCGCTCGATCGCGGGCAAGCCTCGCTCCTACAGGAATGTGAGGCCTGACAGACCAAAAAAATCCCCCACAGCCTCTACTCATGGCTGCGGGGGATTTTTTGTTTCCAGCCTTTAGCGCTGATGCACCAGATTTCCCGCCGCATAGGTCTGCAGCACAGTCCGGTCATCCCCCAGCGTCATCAGCACAAACAACGTCTCGGCAATGTTATTGGTCTGTTTCAGGCGATAGCTGAGCAGCGGCGTGGCGTTGTAGTCGAGCACCAGGAAGTCCGCGTCGGTGCCCGGTTGCAGGGTGCCGATCTTGTCTTCCAGGCGCAGGGCGCGGGCGCCGCCGAGGGTCGCCAGGTACAGCGATTTGAATGGGCTCAGACGAGCGCCTTGCAGTTGCATAACCTTGTAGGCTTCGTTCAAGGTTTGCAGCAGCGAGAAACTGGTACCGCCGCCGACGTCCGTGCCCAGACCGACATTCAATTTGTGCTTCTCGGCCATCGGCAGGTTGAACAGACCGCTGCCGAGGAAGAAGTTCGACGTCGGGCAGAAAGCGATTGCTGAACCGGCTTCGGCCAGACGCGCACATTCGTCGTCGCACAGATGCACGCCGTGGGCGAATACCGAGCGTTCACCCAACAGCTTGTAGTGGTCGTACACGTCCAGATAGCCACTGCGCTCCGGGAACAACTCCTTGACCCATTCGACTTCTTGCAGGTTTTCACTGATGTGCGTCTGCATGTACAGGTCGGGGTATTCGCTGAGCAATTGCCCGGCCAGTGTCAGTTGTTCCGGGGTGCTGGTTGGCGCAAAGCGCGGGGTCACCGCGTAGTGCAAGCGGCCCTTACCGTGCCAGCGTTCGATCAGCGCTTTGCTTTCGAGGTAGCTGGATTCAGCGGTGTCGGTCAGGTAGTCCGGCGCGTTGCGGTCCATCATCACCTTGCCGGCGATCATCCGCAGGTCCAGCTGTTCGGCGGCTTCGAAGAACGAGGTCACCGATTGCGGGTGCACACTGCCGAATACCAGCGCGGTGGTGGTGCCGTTGCGCAGCAGCTCCTTGATGAAAATGCCCGCGACCTCTTCGGCGTGGGCCTTGTCGGCGAACTGGCTTTCACAAGGGAAGGTGTAGGTGTTGAGCCAGTCCAGCAGCTGCTCACCGTAGGCACCGACCATGCCGGTCTGCGGTAGGTGGATGTGGGTGTCGATGAAACCGGGAGTGATCAGCGCATCCTGATAATGGGTGACTTCGATATCGGCCGGCAGGCTGGCGAGCAATTCAGTGGCATGACCGACGGCGCTGATCTTGCCGTTATCGATGACCAGCAAACCATCTTCGAAATATTTATAGGACGCTTCGATACCCACTTCAGCAGGGTCGGCGATGCTGTGCAGAATGGCGGCGCGGTAGGCTTTGCGAGTCAAAGGCATGAGGTTTCTCAGTTCGTGGCTTGGCTGCGGCGCGAGGCTGGCAGCAATTTGGCAATGGGTTCGGCGCTCGCGGTGTGCTGGCCAAAATTCGCGTTATAGGTGGCGATGATTTCGCCGGCGATGGAGATGGCGATTTCCACAGGCAGTTTGCCTTTGACCTCGCCGATGCCCATCGGGCAGCGCATGCGTTGCAGCAGCGCGCTGTCGAAACCACGGTCACGCAAGCGATGTTCGAACTTGACCCGCTTGGTCTTCGAACCGATCAGGCCGAAGTAGGCGAAGTCGGCGCGCTTGAGGATCGCGGCGGTCAATTCCAGATCGAGCTGGTGATTATGGGTCATGACGATGCAGTAACTGCCGGCGGGCAGGTTATCGATTTCATCCACCGGCTCTTCGCTGACGATCTTGCTTACGCCATGGGGGATCTGCTCGGGGAACTCCTGCTCCCGCGAGTCGATCCAGCGTACCCGGCAAGGCAGGCTGGCCAGTAACGGCACCAGCGCCCGCCCGACATGGCCGGCACCAAATACCGCGATCTGTGCCTGAACCTGGCCCATCGGTTCAAACAGCAACACGGTCACGCCGCCGCAGCACTGGCCGAGGCTGGCGCCCAGGGTGAAGCGCTCCAGATGGGTGTCTTGTTTACCGCTGGCAAGCATCTCCCGGGCGACCTGCATTGCCTTGTATTCCAGGTGCCCGCCGCCGATGGTGTCGAAGGTCTTCGTGGCACTGATGACCATTTTCGAACCGGCATTACGCGGCGTCGAACCGAGCTCTTCGATGATGGTCACCAACACGCAGGGTTCGCCCTGGGTTTGCAGGTCGGCGAGGGCGTCGATCCAGTTGTACATGTTCACCTCAACATCTGTGTTGTCTGTTCGGCCGTCATCGCTGGCAAGCCATGCTCCTACAGGGGGGCGGCGGCCACCATCGCGACCGCGCCATGCCCTTGTAGGAGCAAGGCTTACCCGCGATGGCAGCACCTCGGTCTAGAGCGAAGCCAACTCAACCTCGGCTTCCACGGTTTTCACCGCCTTCAACTGGCGCATCTGCTCGCAGCCCCACAACACGCGCTCCGGTGTTGCCGGTGCGTCAATTTTTGGCTGGTGACGGTAATCGCCGAGGCTCGCCACCGCATCCTTGATTGCGCACCAGGCGGCGATACCGAGCATGAACGGCGGCTCGCCCACAGCCTTGGAATGGAACACCGTGTCTTCCGGGTTCTTGCGGTTTTCCACCAGTTTCACTCGCAGGTCCAGCGGCATATCCGAAACCGCCGGAATCTTGTAGCTGGCCGGGCCGTTGGTCATCAGCTTGCCCTTGGCATTCCACACCAGCTCTTCCATGGTCAGCCAACCCATGCCCTGAATGAAGCCGCCTTCGACCTGGCCGATGTCGATGGCCGGGTTCAGCGAGGCGCCAACGTCATGCAAGATGTCGGTACGCAGCATCTTGTATTCGCCGGTCAGGGTGTCGACGATCACCTCGGCGCAGGCCGCGCCATAGGCGAAATAGTAGAACGGTCGACCACGGGCCTGACTGCGGTCGTAAAAGATTTTCGGGGTCTTGTAGAAGCCGGTACTGGACAGCGAAACCTGAGCGAAATACGCCTGTTGGATCAGCGCTTCGAAGGTCAGGATGTGATCGCGCACCCGCACATGACCGTTGTGGAATTCAACGTCTTCTTCACTGACCTTGTACTGCCGCGCGGCGAACTCCACCAAGCGTTGCTTGATGATTTCAGCGGCGTTTTGCGCGGCTTTACCGTTCAGGTCGGCACCGCTTGAGGCTGCAGTCGGCGACGTGTTCGGGACCTTGTCGGTGTTGGTTGCGGTGATCTGCACCCGATCGATTTCGACCTGGAACACTTCGGCCACGACCTGCGCGACTTTGATGTTCAAACCCTGACCCATCTCCGTGCCGCCGTGGTTCAGGTGGATGCTGCCGTCGGTGTAAATATGGATCAGAGCACCGGCCTGGTTGAGGAAGCTGGCGGTGAAGGAAATACCGAATTTCACCGGTGTCAGCGCCAAGCCTTTTTTCAGGATCGGGCTGTTGGCGTTGTAGCGTCGGATCGCTTCACGACGCTCGGCGTACTGGCTGCTTTCTTCAAGCTCGGCGGTCATTTCCTCGAGCATGTTGTGCTCGACGGTCTGGTAGTAATGGGTGACGTTACGCTCGGTCTTGCCGTAGTAGTTGGCCTTGCGCACCGCCAGTGGATCAAGGGCCAGATGGCGGGCGATGGCGTCCATCACTTCTTCGATGGCGACCATCCCTTGCGGGCCACCGAAGCCGCGATAAGCGGTGTTCGACGCGGTGTTGGTTTTGCAGCGGTGACCGTTGATGGTCGCATCGCCGAGGTAGTAGGAGTTGTCGGCGTGGAACATCGCACGGTCGACGATCGACGCCGAAAGGTCCGGCGAACAACCGCAGTTACCCGCCAGTTCCAGTTGAATACCGTGCAGACGCCCAGTGCTGTCAAAGCCGACGTCGTACTCGATGTAGAACGGGTGACGCTTGCCGGTCATCAGCATGTCTTCGACGCGCGGCAGACGCATTTTGGTCGGCTGACCGGTCAGGTGCGCAACCACGGCGCAGAGGCATGCCGGGCTCGCAGCCTGGGTTTCCTTGCCACCGAAACCACCGCCCATGCGGCGCATATCGACGACGATTTTGTTCATCGATACGTCGAGTACTTCCGCCACCAGTTTCTGCACTTCAGTGGGGTTCTGGGTTGAGCAGTAGACGATCATCCCGCCGTCTTCGGTCGGCATCACCGAAGAGATCTGGGTTTCCAGATAAAAGTGTTCCTGGCCTCCGATGTGCAGCGTGCCCTGGATGCGATGCTCTGCGGTAGAGAGCGCGGTCGCCGAATCGCCCCGCTGATGAGTGTGGCTGTCGAGCACGAAATGGCGTTTGCGCAGCGCTTCGACCACGTCAAGCACTGGCTCGAGGTCTTCATATTCGATGACGGCGGCCATGGCCGCTGTGCGCGCGGTTTCCAGATCTTTGGCGGCGACCGCCAGCACCACTTGACCGACGAACTGCACATCATCGATGGCCAGCAACGGGTCGCCGGGCAACAGTGGACCGATGTCCTTCAGGCCTGGCACATCCTTGTGAGTGATGACGATGCGCACGCCTTCGAAGGCGTAGCACGGTGCTGTGTCGATGCTGATGATTTTCGCGTGGGCACGATCCGACAGCCGTGCGTACAGGTGCAGCTGATTAGGAAATTCCAGGCGGTCGTCGATGTACTGCGCTTCGCCGGACACATGCTTGTCAGCGCTGTCGTGCTTGACGCTGCGGCCGACACCGGTGCTCAGGTCTTTGGCAAACAACTCGGCGAGTTCGGCCTGAGTTTTTTCGACGGCATGATGATTAGACATAAGCGGTCACCCGAGTCTCGATGTGCGGTGTTTGCAGTTCGATGAAGTATTTGCGTAGCAGATTTTGCGCACTGAGCAGGCGGTATTCCTTGCTGGCGCGGAAATCCGAAAGCGGCGTGAAGTCTTCGCCCAACGCGGCGCAGGCACGTTCCACTGTCGACGAGTTCCACTGCGAACCGAGCAGGGCGGCTTCACAGCTTTTCGCACGTTTTGGCGTCGCAGCCATGCCGCCGAAAGCGACGCGGGCGTCAGCGATCACACCGTTTTCGATGCGCAGATTGAAGGCTGCACAGACCGCGGAAATATCGTCGTCCAGACGCTTGGAAACCTTGTAGGCGCGGAAGATTTGTTCGGCGGTGGCGCGGGGCACGATGATCTTTTCGATGAACTCGCTTTCCTGGCGCGCAGTCACCCGGTAATCGATGAAATAGTCTTCCAGCGCCAGTGTGCGACGGGTCTCGCCTTTGCACAGAACGATCTGCGCGCCGAGAGCGATCAACAGGGGTGGCGAGTCACCGATTGGTGAGGCGTTGCCGATGTTGCCGCCCAGGGTGCCCTGGTTGCGGATCTGCAGCGAGGCGAAGCGTTGCAGCAGTTCGCCGAAGTCCGGGTACTCAGCCTTGAGCGCTTCATAGCAATCGGACAGCGAGGTGGCGGCGCCGATTTCCAGGCGATCGTCCAAGCGTTCGACGCGCTTCATTTCAGCGACATTGCCGACGTAGATCATCACCGGCAGGGTACGGTGGAATTGGGTGACTTCAAGCGCCAGATCGGTACCGCCGGCCAACAAACGTGCTTGTGGGTAGGCATCGTAAAGGTCGGCCAGATCGGCGACGGTCATCGGCACAAGGCAACGTTTGTCACCGCTATTGAGTTCGCCGGTTTCGGTCGGTGCGATGGCTTTCAGGCGGGCGATGGTATCGGCTTCGCGCGAATCGAACTGGTCAGCCTGTTTGCCGCAGCAGACTTGTTCAGCCGCCGCGAGGATAGGGCGATAGCCGGTGCAGCGGCAGAGATTGCCTGCCAGGGCTTCGTGGGCCTTATGGGAGTCCGGCTGGTCACTGTTCTTTTGCAAGGCGAACAGCGACATGACGAAGCCCGGCGTACAGAAACCGCATTGCGAGCCGTGGCACTCAACCATGGCTTTTTGCACGCTGTGCAGTTGGCCCTGGTGTTTGAGGTCTTCGACGCTGATCAGCTGTTTGCCGTGCAGTGAAGAAACAAAGGTCAGGCACGAGTTGAGGCTGCGATAGCGAATATGTTCGCGGCCGTCATCGTCCGCCTGCAATTCGCCGACGACTACGGTGCAGGCGCCACAGTCGCCGCTGGCGCAACCTTCTTTAGTGCCGGGTTTGCCCAAGTGCTCGCGCAGATAATTGAGCACGGTCAGGTTCGGGTCCAGGGCGTGCTCACTACGGAGTTCCTGGTTTAGTAAAAACTGGATCACGGAAGGCCTCGCAGACTCATTATTGTTGTTAACCGACTTGAACCGAATTTAGTCATGTCTGACTTTTCGGTCAATGATTTTCTGACTTAAAGGTCAGGAAATGCTGTTTTACCGATTAACGACACCTTTCTTCATTATTGACCCTCTCGGGATGCAGTGCTTTTTGCTTATTTCGTGCCAAATTCAGCGCTGCGCCATTACACTTCAGCGCCCTGCGCCATGACGTAGCAAGTGCGCTACACTGCGCCGCTTGTACCGATCGAAGATTTTGAAGGAAAACCATGACGTTCAAGGCGCCGGACAGCCTCGCCGAGCAAATTGCTCACCACCTCGCCGAACGTATTATTAGCGGGGACCTCAAGCCAGGGGAGCGCATCCAGGAACAGAAGGTCACGCTGGCCCTCAATGTCAGCCGCGGATCGGTGCGCGAAGCGTTGTTGATCCTTGAGCGTCGTCACCTGATCGCGATCCTGCCGCGTCGCGGCGCCCACGTGACCGAACTCACCGCGCACAAGGTGCAGAGCCTGTGCACGCTAATGAGTGAGCTGTACATCCTGCTCGGCAACTCTGTGGCCAACGACTGGAAGGTTCAGGCTGATATGGCGCCGTTCCTGCAAATTCAGCAGCGGTTGGTCACCAGCTACGAACGTCAGGACATTCGTGCTTTCGTCGAAGACAGTTTCAATGTGATGCGTGCTGCGTATGCCTTTGCCAACAATCCGTACCTGCAAGAAACCGTCGAGAACCTTCAGCCGGCTATGAGCCGCGCATATTTCCTCGCGCTGGAGCAACGCAAGGCATCAATGAGCGAGTTCCTCGACCTGTTTGAGCAACTGCTGGCCGCTGTGCTGGCCCGCGACCTGCCGCAGATTCGCGTCGTGCTCTCGGCCTATGCCCAGCGCAGTTGCGATCTGGTGCTGTCTGCGTTGACGGCTGCCTAAGCGTGCGGCTCAAGTGCATCAAATTGGCGGGGTTCAAATCCTTCGTCGACCCGACCACGGTGAACTTCCCCAGTAATATGGCGGCGGTGGTCGGGCCCAACGGTTGCGGCAAGTCGAACATCATCGACGCCGTACGCTGGGTGATGGGCGAGAGCTCGGCAAAAAACCTGCGCGGCGAGTCGATGACCGACGTCATCTTTAACGGCTCCACCAGCCGTAAACCGGTCAGCCAGGCCAGCATCGAACTGGTCTTCGATAACTCCGACGGTACGCTGGTCGGGGAATACGCGGCCTATGCGGAAATCTCCATTCGCCGCAAAGTGACCCGCGACAGCCAGAATAGTTATTTCCTCAACGGCACCAAATGCCGCCGTCGAGACATCACCGATATCTTCCTTGGCACCGGCCTTGGTCCGCGCAGTTACTCGATCATCGAGCAGGGGATGATCTCCAAGCTGATCGAGGCCAAGCCCGAAGACTTGCGCAACTTCATCGAAGAAGCGGCGGGGATCTCCAAGTACAAGGAGCGCCGGCGCGAGACCGAAAACCGCATCCGCCGCACCCACGAAAACCTTGCCCGCCTGACCGACCTGCGTGATGAACTGGAACGCCAGCTCGAACGTTTGCACCGTCAGGCTCAGGCTGCCGAGAAATATCAGGAATATAAAGGCGAGGAGCGTCAGCTCAAGGCTCAGCTGTCAGCGTTGCGCTGGCAGGCGTTGAACGAGCAGGTGGGTCAGCGCGAATCGATCATCGGCACCCAGGAAATCAGCTTCGAAGCCCTGGTCGCCGAACAGCGTAATGCCGATGCCAGCATCGAGCGGCTGCGTGACGGTCATCATGATCTCTCCGAGCGCTTCAACCTGGTGCAAGGGCGCTTTTATTCGGTCGGCGGCGACATCGCCCGGGTCGAGCAGAGCATCCAGCACGGCCAGCAGCGTTTACGTCAGTTACAGGACGACTTGCGCGAAGCCGAGCGATCGCGGCTGGAAACCGAATCCCACCTGGGCCTCGACCGCACCTTGCTGGCGACCCTCGGCGAAGAGCTGTACACGCTTGAGCCCGAGCAGGAAGTCACCAGCGCCGCCGCAGAAGAGGCTGCCGCTGCGCTGGAAGAGTCGGAAACCACGATGCATGGCTGGCAGGAGCAGTGGGACAGTTTCAACCTGCGCTCCGCCGAGCCGCGTCGTCAGGCCGAAGTGCAGCAGTCGCGGATCCAGCAACTGGAAACCAGCATGGAGCGCCTGGCCGAACGCCAAAGGCGTCTGGCTGAAGAGCGCACGTTGCTTGCCGCCGATCCTGAAGATGCAGCGATCCTCGAACTCAGTGAGCAACTCGCCACCCGCGAAATGACCCTGGAAGAGTTGCAGGCCAGCGAGGAACAGCTGGTCGAGCGTCTTGAGCAATTGCGCCACGAATTACAGCAAGCCAACCAGGGCCAGCAACAGGCTCAGGGTGAATTGCAGCGCCTCAACGGCCGACTAGCGTCGCTGGAAGCCTTGCAGCAAGCCGCGCTCGACCCGGGCACCGGTACTGCCGAATGGTTGCGCGAGCAGCACCTGGCTGAGCGGCCGCGTCTGGCAGAAGGTCTGCGGGTTGACGCTGGTTGGGAGTTGGCGGTGGAAACCGTGCTCGGCGCCGATCTGCAAGCGGTGCTGGTCGACGACTTTGGCGGCTTGGATCTGGCCGGCTTCGAGCAGGGCGATTTGCGCCTGCTGAGTCCTGCCAGTGATGGCATTCGCGTGCCAGGCAGCTTGCTCGACAAGGTCGAATCCGAGATCGATCTGTCGCCTTGGTTGGGTCAGGTCAAGCCGGTCGAAAGCCTTGAACAGGCCTTGGCCTTGCGCGGTCAATTGGCTGCCGGTGAAAGCTTGATCAGCCGTGATGGTTATTGGGTTGGTCGATATTTTCTGCGGGTGCGTCGTGCCAGTGAAGCGGAAAGTGGCGTGCTCGCTCGAGGACAGGAATTGCAACGCCTGGGGCTCGAGCGCGACGAGCGCGAAGCGACCCTGGCGACCTTTGAAGAGCAGCTGCAAACCCTGCGCGAGCAACAGCTTGCACAAGAAGACGCCCGTGAACAACTGCGTCGTCGCCTGCAAGATGAAGCGCGCCAGCAGGGTGAATTGAAAGCCCGGCTATCCGCCGGTAAAGCCAAGGTCGAGCAGTTGACCCTGCGCCGTACGCGTCTGGATGAAGAGCTTGGTGAGCTGGCTGAGCAACGCGCGCTTGAGCACGAACAGGTCGGCGAGGCACGCCTGCAATTGCAGGACGCTCTGGACAGCATGGCAGTCGACACCGAACAGCGCGAGTTACTGCTGGCTCAGCGCGACAGCCTGCGTGAACGACTGGACCGTGTGCGTCAGGAAGCCCGTCAGCATAAGGATCACACTCATCAACTGGCGGTGCGCCTGGGTTCGCTCAAGGCTCAGCACGACTCAACGCGTCAGGCGCTTGAAAGGCTTGAGTTGCAATCCGAGCGTCTGACCGAAAAACGCGAGCAGCTCAGCCTCAATCTGGAGGAGGGTGAAGCGCCGCTGGAAGAATTGCGTCTGAAGCTCGAAGAGCTGCTCGACAAGCGCATGACCGTCGATGAAGAGCTCAAGACTGCGCAAATCGCTTTGGAAGATGCTGACCGTGAACTGCGCGACGCCGAGAAGCGCCGTAGCCAGGCCGAGCAGCAATCGCAGTTGATCCGCAGCCAGCTTGAACAGCAGCGTATGGAATGGCAGGCCCTGACGGTGCGCCGCAAGACTTTGCAGGATCAATTGCTGGAAGACGGTTACGACTTGCACGGCGTCCTCGCTACGCTCACCACCGAGGCCAACGAAAAGGAAGCCGAAGAAGAGCTTGAGCGTATTGCCGCGCGGATTCAGCGTCTGGGCGCGATCAACCTTGCGGCTATCGACGAATATCAGCAACAGTCCGAGCGTAAGCATTATCTGGATGCTCAGGATGCTGACTTGGTTGAAGCCCTCGACACGCTGGAAAACGTGATTCGCAAGATCGATAAAGAAACCCGAAATCGCTTTAAAGATACCTTTGATCAGATCAACGGTGGTTTACAGGCACTATTTCCAAAAGTTTTCGGTGGTGGCAGCGCTTATTTGGAACTGACGGGCGAAGATCTACTCGATACAGGGGTAACGATCATGGCGCGTCCGCCCGGAAAGAAGAACAGCACCATCCATTTGCTCTCTGGTGGTGAGAAGGCTCTTACCGCGCTGGCGCTGGTATTTGCCATCTTCAAGTTGAATCCGGCGCCATTCTGCATGCTCGACGAAGTTGACGCCCCGCTGGATGACGCTAACGTTGGACGCTACGCTCGACTGGTGAAAGAGATGTCGCAGACGGTGCAGTTCATCTATATCACCCACAACAAGATCGCCATGGAAATGGCCGATCAGTTGATGGGGGTGACGATGCACGAGCCTGGTTGTTCACGCCTTGTGGCAGTTGATGTTGAGGAGGCGATGGCAATGGTGGACGCATAAGTCGTTGTGCGTAAGATGATTTTCTACAGGGTGTAGAGCGTTTTATCTTCCTCGACTTGCTGGCCAATCGACATATTGGCTGAAGCCATTGCGACAGACGGTGTAAAGTTATCTATGGTCGTGCTAGTTTAATGTCAATTTTTCGTATGCGTGGGCAAAACGCCTGTCAGAACATAGAGTTGGCGCCACGTTTTAAAGGGGTTTGCAGCTTGCTAAACCCTTTATTCATCAGCATTTTTTATAGAGGCACGGGATTACATGGAAATCGGTCTGCGCGAGTGGCTGATAGTCATCGGCATTGTGGTCATTGCCGGTATTCTTTTTGATGGATGGCGCCGCATGCGCGGTGGCAAGGGCAAGCTGAAATTTCGTCTGGACCGAAGCCTGTCCAATTTGCCCGACGAGGACACTGCTGCCGAGCTACTGGGCCCGCCGCGTGTGCTGGATAACCATAAAGAACCGCAGCTCGACGAGCATGATTTGCCGTCGGTGAGCATGCCTGCCCGTGAACCCCGTGAATCGGGTTCCAAGCGTGGCAAGCGTGGCGGTGAACCGCATCAGGGTGACTTGAATCTCAACCTCGATCTGGATGGTGGTCCGAGCTTCAGCAGTCGTGACGATGACTTCCCGGATGAAACCCGGTCTTCGAGTGCAGCTGTGGTCAAAGAACAGCCGCAAGCGGAAGAAGTCTTGGTGATCAGCGTGATCTGCCGTGACGCCGGCGGCTTTAAGGGCCCGGCGCTGTTGCAGAACATTTTGGAAAGCGGCTTGCGTTTTGGTGAGATGGACATCTTCCACCGCCACGAAAGCATGGCAGGCAATGGCGAAGTCCTGTTCTCCATGGCGAATGCGGTCAAGCCGGGTGTGTTTGATCTGGACGATATCGATCACTTCAGCACTCCAGCCGTGAGCTTTTTCCTCGGCTTGCCAGGCCCGCGTCATCCCAAACAGGCTTTCGACGTGATGGTTGCGGCAGCCCGCAAGCTGTCCCAGGAGCTCAATGGTGAACTCAAGGACGATCAGCGCAGCGTGCTGACCGCTCAAACCATCGAGCACTACCGTCAACGCATCGTCGAATTCGAACGTCGCGCCCTGACCCAGAAGCGTTGAAATAGACAGCCTATAGGAGATCGCGCCGCGCCTCCTGCGCCCTGTAGGAGCCGAGCTTGCTCGCGATGACTATCTCAAGGACGCCATCGCCGGCAAGCCGTGCTCCTACAATGAGTTTGTGCCGTATTAACAGATTGAGCAGCCTCGGCTGCTCTTTTGCTTTATGAGAGAACATCCATGACCGCCGCCGAAAACCGCATTCTAGAGCTGCGCGCTGAGCTGGATCAGCACAACTACCGTTACCACGTCCTCGACGAGCCGAGTATTCCGGACGCCGAATACGACCGGCTGTTCCATGAGCTCAAGGCGCTGGAGGCGGCGAACCCCGAGCTGATCACCAGCGACTCGCCGACCCAGCGAGTCGGCAGTGCCGCGCTCTCGGCATTCACCCAGGTGCGCCACGAAGTGCCGATGCTCAGTCTCGGCAATGCCTTCGAAGAAACCGACATGCGCGAGTTCGATCGCCGGGTGAACGAAGGCCTCGATCTGCCCGTCGGCGATTTGTTTGGTGGTGGCGCGGCGGTGGAATATAGCTGCGAACCGAAGCTCGATGGCCTGGCGGTCAGCTTGCTGTATCAGGATGGCGTGCTGGTACGCGGCGCGACCCGTGGCGACGGCACCACGGGCGAAGACATCAGTGTCAACGTGCGAACCGTGCGCAATATCCCGTTGAAGCTGCAAGGCAGCGGCTGGCCGGCAACTCTGGAAGTGCGCGGTGAAGTCTTTATGTCCAAAGCCGGTTTCGAGCGGCTCAACGCCACGCAACTGGAAGTCGGCGGCAAGACCTTTGCCAACCCGCGCAACGCTGCTGCCGGCAGCCTGCGGCAGCTGGACTCGAAGATCACGGCTAGCCGTCCATTGGAGTTTTGTTGCTACGGCCTTGGACAGGTGTCGGCCGAATTTGCCGATACCCATATTGGCAATCTGCAGCAACTGAAAAAGTGGGGCATGCCGGTCAGTCGCGAACTGAAACTGGCCAACGGTATCGGAGAATGCCTGGACTACTACCGCGATATCGGTGAGCGCCGTAATGCGCTGCCCTATGAAATCGACGGGGTGGTGTTCAAGGTCAACAGCCTGGCGTCGCAGCGCGAACTCGGCTTCCGTGCCCGTGAGCCTCGTTGGGCGATTGCCCATAAATTCCCGGCGATGGAAGAGCTCACAGAGCTGCTCGACGTGGAATTTCAGGTGGGTCGCACCGGGGCCGTGACTCCGGTTGCGCGCTTGAAGCCGGTCAAGGTCGCAGGCGTTACTGTCTCCAATGCCACGTTGCACAACATGGATGAAGTGGCCCGGCTCGGCCTGATGATCGGCGACACGGTGATTATTCGTCGCGCCGGGGATGTGATCCCCCAAGTGGTGCAGGTGGTTACCGAACGTCGTCCGGAAAACGCCCGGCCGGTGCAGATTCCCGAAAACTGTCCGGTGTGCGGTTCGCATGTCGAGCGCACGCAGCTGGTCAAGCGCAGTAAGGGGCGTGAAACCGTTACCGAAGGCGCGGTCTATCGCTGTGTCGGCCGCTTGGCCTGTGGTGCGCAACTCAAACAGGCAATCATTCATTTCGTCTCGCGGCGTGCCATGGACATTGAAGGTCTGGGCGAAAAGAGCGTCGAGCAACTGGTGGATGAAGGCCTGGTGACATCACCGGCGGATCTCTACACCTTGAACTTCGAACAGATCGTCGACCTTGAAGGTTTTGCCGAGCTCTCCAGTAAAAACCTGCTCAGCGCCATTGCTGACAGCAAAAAACCGAGCCTCGCTCGCTTTATCTACGCGTTGGGTATTCCCGATGTCGGCGAAGAGACGGCCAAGGTCCTCGCTCGTTCTCTGGCGTCTCTGGAGCGCGTTCAGCAAGCATTGCCGGAAGTGCTGACGTACTTGCCGGATGTGGGTCTGGAAGTGGCCTACGAGATTCACAGCTTCTTCGAGGACCCGCATAACACCACGGTTATCGAGCAGCTGCTGGCGCGTGGTCTGGATATTCAGGATCAGGGCGAGCTGGGTGCAGAGTTCGCTGCCAGCACGACCCTGGGTGGCTTGATCGACAAGTTGCATATTCCGTCGGTCGGCCCGGGCGGGGCGCAGAAGCTGGCCGACAAGTTCGGTTCGCTGGACGGTGTGATCAAGGCGGACTGGCTGGACATGCGTCAGGCGCTGGCGGAGAAGCAAGCGAAAGCGGTGCGTGAGTTCTTCGATAACCCAGAGCACGCCGAGCGTGCGCTGGAGATCGAGAATCAGTTGAAAGCGTTTGGCATGCACTGGCAGAGCGAAAAGAAAGTCGTGGAAGGTCTGCCGCTCGCCGGCCAGACATGGGTGCTGACCGGCTCCCTGGAACTGATGAGCCGCGACATTGCTAAGGACAAGCTCGAAAGTCTGGGCGCCAAGGTGGCAGGCTCGGTGTCAGCGAAAACCCACTGCGTGGTGGCTGGGCCGGGGGCTGGCTCTAAACTGGCCAAGGCTAATGAGCTGGGGTTGAAGGTGCTGGATGAAGAGGCGTTTGTCGCGTTTCTGGGTAAGCACGGGATAGAAGTCTGAGTTTCTGCAGTGCTGCTGCGGTGTTGGCGAAATTGCCAGGATCGTCCGAACGCGGCCCGAACCTGCGACAGCTCCTACACCGGTCGAGTACAACCGCAATGTTGTGGGTGTATGCAATCCCTTGTAGGAGCTGCCGCAGGCTGTGATCTTTTGATCTTCGCGGGCCCCAGGGAGAGATCGCCATGTACCGCTTCTTCGAACAACTGAGCTCACGCATCGCCGCGCCTTTCATGGGGGAGGGCAGCCGCAACAGCAAAGTCTGGCATTGTCGCTGCGGGCAGTCGCTGTTCTTTCGCAACAGCCAGTGCCTGGCCTGCTCGGCGGCGCTGGGGTATCAGCCGGAGCTGAGCCGCTTGTCATCGCTGCAGCCCGGGGGGCAAATGGATACCTGGCAGCTCGACGCTGATCCGCAAGCCGGCCTGTTCCGTCGCTGTGCCAATCTCGATACCCCGGCAGCGTGCAACTGGCTGCTGCCAGCTCACAGTGCAGGTGTTCTCTGCGTTGCCTGTAGTCTGAATCGCACCATCCCCGACCTGTCGATCCCCGAGAATCACGAGCGCTGGCGCAAGGTGGAAACCGCCAAGCGTCGCCTTGTCGCGCAGTTGGTCAGCCTGGGTTTACAGGTCATCCCGAAAACCCAGGATGAAGACACAGGAATTGCTTTTGATTTCGTCGGTATAGACCTTGATGGCAAACCGCCGACCACCGGCCACGCCAAAGGCCTGATCACCCTCGATGTCAAAGAGGCAGATGACGCCCATCGGGAGCAGGTCCGCGTGCAAATGCACGAACCGTATCGGACCTTGCTCGGGCATTTTCGTCATGAAACAGGGCATTACTACTGGGACCGGCTGATCGCTAATAGTCACTGGCTCGAACCGTTCCGTAACCTGTTCGGCGACGAGCGCGCCAGCTATACCGAGGCCCTGGAGCGGCATTACCAACAGGGCGCGCCGGGCGACTGGCAGCAAGGTCATGTCAGTGCCTATGCCACCATGCACCCGTGGGAAGACTGGGCGGAAACCTGGGCTCACTACCTGCACATGGTGGACGCGGTCGACACTGCACTGAGCTTTGGCATGAGCGCCCGAGAGATGGATTTCGACTACCAGCCATTTCCCCTCAGCACACTCTACGATCCAGAGCATCCTGGCGGCGCGGCATTCCTGTCGTTCGTCAACGCCTGGATCGAACTGGCCGGGATGCTCAATGAACTGTCACGCAGCATGGGCCAAGCGGATTTCTATCCTTTTGTCCTGTCGCCATCGGTCATCGCCAAATTGCATTTTATTCATCTGGTCATCCAGCAAGAGGGTGGCCGGGCGGATGAGGTGATGCAGGCATAGGAGCTGCCGCAGGTTCGGCGTTCGGACGATCTTTTCAAGAACACCGCAGGTCCTTGACCTTGCTCATATTTTTTAATCCAGCCGAACGGTTGTAACTTCTCGTCAGATCGGTACAATGGCGCGGCTCGCCACTGGCGAGCGTCGTTATGGTGACCCCATCGGTCCCCCCGCAACGATCAGCCGTGAACCCGGTCAGGCCTGGAAGGGAGCAGCCGCAGCGGTGACATTGTGTGCCGGGGTGTGGCTGGTGGGGTTACCACCTATCTCTAAATCCTTGATTCTACAAGGATTTGTCAGTAAAAAATCTCAACTCAAAGTGTGACAGCGTTTAGGTACACCCAAGCGGTGCATCATAAAACGGCATGCTACTGCATCTGTTTCAGCTGTTCCATGACGCGAACGCTTGGTCTTTTACTGTGACTGGTCCCCCCAGGTTAACGTGTTTGACCAGATTACAAATCCGCCTCCAACTGTCCATGGAAAACAGGGGGGGCAATATGTTAAAACCTGCGCAACCTTGAGCTTCGCCAATGAGTGTTTTGCGCTCGTGGTCATATTTCTGGATGAGCAACGTGTCAATCGCCGCACTGCTGCAACATAATCGTTTTCACCAATCTTTTTCTGTTTCATCGCCCTCGAGCGAGGCGGCAACCTTCCATGTGGTGTTCGGCGTCGATCAGGCATTCTTGAGTCATGCCGCCATTGCAATGCAATCGGTTATCGAGCGTGAGCGGGATGTGTCTTTTCACTTCCACATCATCAGCACCGCCGATTTGTCTGGGGCACTGGCTAACCTGCAAACCTCATTGCCGAAAGCCGTTGCCAGGCCACGTTTCATCGCATCTCTGAGCCGCTATTCGAGAATCTGCCTCAATCGAGGCTGTTCCCCAAGTCGATTTACTATCGCCTCTTGGCTCCGTTCATTCTTGAGGAGCATCAGCAGGTCTTGTATCTGGATACTGATATCGTTTGTCTTGAGCCGCTAAGCCCGATATGGCTCCAATTGGAGGGGGCTGACTGTGTGGCGGCGGTTGTCCGCGATAGCCCGCTCGCTGAGCAAAGCCGCACTTCCAGCCTTGGGATGGCCTCGAAGCAATACTTCAATTCGGGCGTAATGTTGATCGACATTCGGGCCTGGCATCGGGAGCGCGTTACCGAGCAGGTTTTGGAGGTAATCGAAAAGCGCGCCGTCGAGTTGAAATGGCCCGATCAGGACGCACTCAACGTGGTTCTGCAGGGAAAGGCTCGCTTCATTGATGCTCGCTTCAATACTCAGTTCAAGCTCGGCCACCGCCGCGATGATTACGAAAGACCGGCGCCACCTGATACCGTCCTGCTGCATTACGCTGGGGCCAACAAACCGTGGCAGATCTGGAATAATCAGGCGGCTACCAGCCATTATCGGGAAGTGCGTGCTCGCTCGCCATGGCGCAATACTCCTTTTGATGTGCCGAGCACACGCCAGCACGCCAAACGTATGTACAAGTCGTGCTTTCTCGGCAATAAGCCCCTTAAGGGCTTGTATTGGTTCCTGTGCTATCGGTTCAAGTGGTAAGCCGGGTATGACACCGATAGGTGATAGCAAAGTGTGACAGTGCCGGCTACACCCCGATTTTTTGACGTCTTTCAGGGACGTGTTTCGCCCCAGTATTTAAGAGCGAAAATGCCCGCAACCGATGCCTGTCGGGACCCAGCGCAACGAAGGTGTAGCCGAAATCCAGGGCAACGGGTGCTGGTCGCCGGGCTGTGCGCTCAAATTTAGTGGTGCGCGCTGTCAGTTCCTGTCAGGAGTCGTTTGTGAAAGAGGAGGCGGATTTATCGGGATCGATAAGTCTGCCTCCTCTTTTTTGTTGCTCGGCTCTCAAGGCTTGGACAAGGCTAGGTCTACCGTTGCTATCAGCTTTCCCAGATCCTTCGGGGTGGCTTTGTGAATGACACCGAACAAATAAGCTCGCTGTTCGTCTTCGTCGCCCAGATCCGCGAAAAAGACTTTCAGCTTTACCCCCAGCACATCGGCGAACAAGAACAGAGCTTCCACGCTGGGTGTATAGGTGCCGGTTTCGAAGCGGCTTATGGTTTTAGGGTCAAAACCGGTTCTCTCACCTAGTTCAGCCTGAGTAAGCCCTGCTACCTTGCGGTAGCGCCTGATGGCTGGACCCAAACTTGAAATTTGCATCGCTCAATTCCCATTTAGAATCAATAACTTAACGACAAATCTTCGCATTAGACAACACCATAATCCATCACCTTGCTTTGCAAAATGTGATGCATTTCGTAGAATCTTCGTTCCAGACAGGTATTTGGTGATCTGGTTTCAAAAGGCGCGTTTTATGGAGCAGGAACCCGTTGCATTTCTTTTGTTCCTTTAAAACAGGGCTGGCGCAGGCGAAAGGGTTTCGTCAATCGCTGCCGACACTACGCCCTCCAGTGTTGCCTGATGCCTTGATTAATCCTAGTTGATCTTCGCCAATTTGAAGGCGAAACGCCGTGTAAAACGCTGCATTGCAAGCAAGCGGGCGATCAAGCCGGTTGTACAGCGCAGTCAGGGAAAACGCGAATCAGCCGGTCGCCAGTCAAGTCTGGGGCAGGGCATATCGAATGCTGTCTATGGAGTTTTAACGTGCGTCTGAATTGGCCGGTCACTTCTGTTAAACAGGCTCTTGCTGACTCGCAGCGGCTTATGGGCGCCACCGATGCCATTGGCCTTGGCGCTGGGCCTCAAGGCATCTCTTCCGGGTTGTGCGCCCTGGTCGAGCGGATCAACCGCTAGCGACAGTGAGCCTGACTCATGGATGAGCGATACCGAAGGGCCGTGGATGCGGCCGCCATTTTCTCCGAGACCGATCTTGCGGGGCGGATTACCCATGTCAACGACCAGTTTTGCCTGATTTCCGGCTACGGCCGGGAGGAGTTGTTGGGCAAAAACCACCGAATGCTCAGTTCCGGGTTGCATCCCGCCGATTTTTTCACCTCGATGTGGCGCACCATTGCCTTGGGCGAGGTCTGGAAAGGCGAGATTTGTAACCGCGCCAAGGATGGCACGTTGTATTGGGTCGACAGCACCGTGGTGCCGCTGCTCGACGATGAAACTGGACGGGTGCAAAGGTATGTGTCGATTCGCTTCGACGTCAGCGAGAAACGTCAGCTCCTGCATTCGCTGCAATGGCGGGTCGGTCATGATGTGCTGACTGGGTTGCCCAATCGTGCCTTCCTGTCCGAGCTGCTCGATCAAGCCCTGGACTTCTCCCGGCTGGAGAATATTCCGCTGGCGGTGTGCATGCTCGACCTCGACGGCTTCAAGGCCGTCAACGATGGTTACGGCCACGCCAGCGGTGATCTGTTGTTGGTGGAATTGGCGAAGCGTTTGCGCACGATCATTCGCGGCGAGGATGTGGTGGCGCGGTTGGCGGGTGACGAGTTCGTGCTGATTTTGCGCTACGTGCGCGATGTCCCTGGATTGCGCGCTGCGTTGCATCGGGTGCTGGGAACGATATCCGCGCCTTATTCGATACAGGGCAAGGAGATCACTGTATTCGCGAGCATTGGTGCCACGCTGTTCCCCGTCGATAACGAAGATGCCGAAACCCTCTTGCGTCACGCCGATCAGGCCATGTACGTGGCCAAGCAGGGGGGGCGAAATCGGTTCCACCTGTTCGACGTGTCCCGCGACAGAGAGGTCAAGGTGACCCATCAGACCGTCGAGCGGGTGCGTCAGGCTCTGGTCAGGGGGGAGCTGTGTTTGCACTTTCAACCCAAGGTCAATATGCGCTGCGGTTCCGTCGTTGGCTTCGAGGCGTTGTTGTATTGGGAAGATCCGCAATGCGGGATGGTGCCTTCCAAGGAGTTTTTGCCGCTGGTGGTGGAAACGGATCTGATCGTCGACATCGGCGAATGGGTGATGGATCAAGTCATGACGCAATTGCATCAATGGCAACGGCTGGGGCAGAGCTGGCCGATCAGCATCAACATCGCTGCCCGGCATTTTCAGCGGGCGGATTTTGTCGAGCGGCTCAAGGGCGTGCTCGAGCGGCATGCCCAGGTGGCGCCGCAGCTGCTCGATCTGGAAATAGTCGAGTCAGTAGCCATCGAGAACATCCAGCATGTCAGTACCTGCCTTGAAGAGTGTCAGGCGTTGGGGGTGCAGTTCTCTCTTGGTGATTTTGGCACCGGTCACTCTTCGCTGAGCTACCTCAAGCGTTTGCGCACGCAAACCATCAAGATCGACAAATCATTTGTCCGCGACATCCTCAGCGACAAGGATGATCTGGCGTTGACTACGGCCGTGATTGGACTGGCCCGGGCTTTCGGTCGGGAGGTGATCGCCGAGGGACTGGAAACCCTGGAACACGGTGAGTTACTGCTGCGCCTGGGCTGCGAAGTGGCTCAAGGCTATTTCATTGCCCGACCGATGCCTGCCAGCGAAGTGCCAGGCTGGGTTGCGACCTTCAAGGCGCCGGTGCAATGGCAGGTGCTGGAGTAAGTGGTCTGACGGTCACTGCTTCTGAACGGTTTTGTGCAGCGCCCGTCGGATCATCAGCGCCGGTGTAGAGTTTGATGATGTCATCGATTTCCCTGGACATCTTCATCTCCAAGAGAGTGTGCAGGATGCGTTGCACCGGCAATTTGGGGTCGTTGCGTACGTAGCAGCCAACATTTTGCTCCTGCAACACCGCGACGCCATGCAGTTGTTTGTCTGGCATAAGCTTGTGATTGAACCAGTCCAGGGTCCATTGGTTACTCACGGCATAGTGATAGCGACCGGCCAGGAGCTTTTCCAGAACCTGTTCTTGATTGCGTGCATCGTCGCGCTGCAGTTGGCCGTTGTCGAACAGCGGCTGCAGGCTTGGGTAGCTGTAGCCCAGCACCGTTGCCGATATGTTGTGAGGGCAGGCTTGCAGGTAACACTCGCGCTGGCAGGCTTTGCGTACTGACCAGCAGGTCGCGCTGAAACAGCAGCGCAATGCTCCAGATGTAGTCGCCTGACGGGTTGGGTAGCCAGGATTGCGCGGCATAGCAACGAACATCGATATCGCCATGCTCCATGGCACTTTGCACCCGGCCACGGGCCAGCACGTGAAACTCGGCAGGGTGGCCGACCCGGGTCGCCAGGCTCAGCATCATGTCGTGCAAAATACCCTGGGTCGGCTGACCGCCTTCGATTTGCACCATGGGCATGGCCCAGCTGTCGGTGACCGCGAAACGCAGTGGCGCTTCTGCGGCAAAGCCGCTTGCGGTAATAAGCATCAAAGCTCCCCAGGCTAAATGCATAAACTCTCCCGCAAGACTACAACGAGGGCCAATAAAAGCATCCCAAAGACCAGCTTAGCCAGATTAGACGAGCACACTGGATGCAATTTAGCCCTTGCTCCGCTAGCATTACCGGCTTCCGCTTCCCAGTTGCGACGGTTTTCGATGAGTTATCAGGTTCTTGCACGTAAATGGCGTCCGCGCTCGTTCCGCGAAATGGTCGGCCAGACCCATGTGCTCAAGGCTCTGATCAATGCCTTGGACAGTCAGCGGCTGCACCACGCCTATCTTTTCACCGGCACGCGCGGGGTGGGTAAGACCACTATTGCGCGGATCATTGCCAAATGTCTGAACTGTGAAACAGGTATCACTTCGACGCCGTGCGGTACCTGCTCGGTGTGCCGGGAGATTGATGAAGGGCGTTTTGTCGACCTGATCGAGATCGACGCCGCAAGCCGGACCAAGGTCGAGGACACTCGTGAGCTGCTGGACAACGTGCAGTACGCGCCAAGCCGCGGGCGCTTCAAGGTCTACCTGATCGACGAAGTGCACATGCTGTCCAGCCATTCGTTCAATGCGCTGCTGAAAACGCTGGAAGAACCGCCGCCCTACGTAAAATTCATCCTGGCGACCACTGATCCGCAGAAACTTCCTGCAACTATTTTGTCGCGGTGCTTGCAGTTCTCCCTGAAAAACATGACGCCGGAGCGTGTGGTCGAGCATTTGACCCATGTGCTCGGTGTCGAGAACGTACCGTTCGAAGACGATGCTCTGTGGCTGCTGGGTCGCGCTGCCGATGGTTCGATGCGCGACGCCATGAGCCTGACCGACCAGGCGATCGCTTTCGGTGAAGGCAAGGTCATGGCTGCCGATGTGCGGGCGATGCTCGGTACGCTTGATCACGGTCAGGTCTATGACGTGCTGCACTCGCTGCTCGACGGCGATGCCAGGGCGTTGCTTGAAGCCGTGCGTCACCTGGCCGAGCAGGGCCCGGACTGGAATGGCGTGCTGTCGGAAATCCTCAATGTGCTGCACCGTGTCGCTATTGCCCAGGCATTGCCTGAAGGTGTCGACAACGGTCAGGGCGACCGCGATCGGGTGCTGGCGCTGGCTCAGGCCTTGCCGGCTGAAGATGTGCAGTTCTATTACCAGATGGGTCTGATCGGCCGCCGCGATTTACCGCTGGCACCCGACCCGCGTGGTGGTTTTGAAATGGTTCTGCTGCGGATGCTTGCCTTCCGGCCGGCAGACACCGCAGACGCGCCGAGGCAACCGCTAAAGCCAGTGGGGATCAGCCAGGCCACAGTTGATTCCGCAAACTCCGTGGCTGCAGCGTCTGTCGTTGCGCTGGCGGTTGCCCCAGTTGTGGTGCCCGTGGCTGTTGCGCCAATCGAGCCTGTTGCTGCGGTTGTAGCGCCAGCTCCAGAGCCGGTTGCTCCTGTCGTGGCGCCGGAGCCGATAATCGCGTCGCCGGTTGTGGAACCTGCGGTTGTCGCCGCTGAAGTGGTGGATCTGCCCTGGAACGACCCGGTAGAGCCGGTGATCGAGCAACAGCCGGCGGTTGAGCCAGTGCTTGAGACCGCCGCCGAGCAGCCGGAATTGACTCCAATGCCCGTGCCGATGCCTGACAGCGCGGTGCCGGATGCGCCCGAGTGGGTGGCAGCGTCCGTTCCTGAACCTTCTGTTGCCGAGGTCGATGCGGCCACGCCAGGGATGGATCTGGATGACGAGCCGCCGCTGGATGAGGACTACATCGAGCCGGACATGGATTCGGCGTACAGCTATCTCGATGAGCTGGCCAGCGAACACGCCGCGGAACCGGCTCCGGAACCCGAACCTGCGCCAGCTTTGCAACCTGCGACCGGTTTGGCCCTGGAGTGGCTGGAGCTGTTCCCGAAATTGCCGATTTCCGGGATGACTGGCAGCATCGCCGCCAACTGCACCTTGATTGCGGTTGATGGCGACCACTGGTTGCTGCACCTGGACCCGGCCCACAGCGCACTGTTCAACGCGACCCAGCAGCGCCGTCTGAATGATGCGCTGAACCAGTATCACCAGCGCACGCTGACCGTGAGCATCGAGCTGATCAAGCCCGAGCAGGAAACCCCGGCCCAGGCAGCGTCCCGGCGCCGCGGCGAGCGGCAGCGCGAGGCCGAAGAGTCGATCCACGGTGATCCGTTCATCCAGCAAATGATGCAACAGTTCGGTGCGGTGATCCGTAACGATACTATTGAACCTGTCGAGGCTCTGGTCAGTCAGGGCTAATAACTGAATGGTGTCTGGCCTGATGGGCCGGGCGCAGTTTTTATCCAAGTACTTTTGAGGTGATTCCCATGATGAAAGGTGGCATGGCCGGCCTGATGAAGCAGGCGCAGCAGATGCAGGAAAAAATGGCCAAGATGCAGGAAGAACTGGCCAACGCCGAAGTCACCGGCAAGTCCGGCGGTGACATGGTGACGGTGGTCATGACCGGCCGTCACGACGTTAAACGCGTCAGCATCGACCCAAGCATCGTTGAAGGCCTGAGCGAAGATGACAAGGAAATGCTGGAGGCCTTGTTCGCCGCCGCCGTCAACGACGCCGTGCGCAAGATCGAAGCCAACAGCCAGGACAAAATGTCCGGAATGACCGCTGGCATGCAATTGCCACCGGGTATGAAGCTGCCGTTCTAAGTCGCTTTGGCGAGTTGGATGCACAACAAAAATGCCAGGCCTTGAGCCTGGCATTTTTGTTTGTAGGCAGTGGCATAACCAGTGGATGAGTATTTGACGGTGAACTGAGGCGCGGGTATAAACCGCGTCTCGTTGTTTTGTCGGACCTTTGCCCATGAGCTTCAGCCCCCTGATTCGCCAACTAATCGATGCCCTGCGCATTTTGCCGGGAGTGGGTCAGAAAACTGCCCAGCGTATGGCGCTGCAATTGCTTGAGCGTGATCGCAGCGGTGGTTCGCGGTTGGCCCAGGCCTTGAGCCAGGCCATGGAAGGGGTCGGGCATTGTCGTTTGTGCCGCACGCTCACTGAAGACGATCTTTGCCCGCAATGCGCCGATCCGCGCCGCGACGACACGATATTGTGTGTGGTCGAAGGGCCGATGGACGTGTATGCGGTGGAGCAGACCGGTTTTCGCGGACGCTACTTTGTGCTCAAGGGCCATTTGTCGCCGCTCGACGGGCTCGGCCCAGAGGCCATTGGCATTCCGCAATTGCTGGCGCGAATCGAAGAACAGGGCAGCTTCACCGAGATCATTCTCGCCACCAATCCAACGGTTGAAGGTGAAGCAACTGCCCATTACATCGCGCAGTTGCTGGCCAACAAAGGCCTGATTACCTCGCGCATCGCCCATGGCGTGCCGTTGGGCGGTGAGCTGGAGCTGGTGGACGGCGGTACTCTGGCGCATTCGTTTGCCGGGCGTAAACCGATCGCTTTGTAGTCATTAGTTAAGGTGATGGTGTCAGGCCCACCGCCATCGCGGGCAAGCCTCGCTCCTACAGGGTATGTGGCGCTCTGCTCTTGTAGGAGCGAGGCTTGCCCGCGATTCAGGCGCATCGGTCCCACAGGTTCCCCACATACCTCTTGAAAACCAAGCAAGCGCTCGGTAAGTTCGCTGAACCTTCAGTGGAGCTCGCCGATGCCTGCCTTTCAGGAATACTTCGACCCTAGCCATCAGATGGTCCGCGACAGCGTACGGCGCTTTGTCGAACGGGAAATTCTTCCGGACATCGACCACTGGGAGGAAGCCGAAAGCTTTCCCCGTGAGCTGTACCTCAAGGCAGGAGCAGCGGGGATTCTGGGTATCGGTTATCCCGAAGCGCTGGGTGGCAGCCATGAAGGTGATGTGTTTGCCAAGATCGCCGCCAGCGAAGAGCTGATGCGCTGTGGCTCCGGCGGCTTGGTCGCAGGTCTTGGGTCGCTGGACATCGGCCTGCCGCCAATTCTGAAGTGGGGGCGCCCCCAGATTCGCGATCGTGTGGTGCCGCAAGTGCTGGCGGGCGAGAAGATCAGCGCTCTGGCGGTCACTGAACCCAGCGGTGGTTCAGATGTGGCCAACCTGCAAACCCGCGCCGTGCGTGACGGCGACTTTTACCGCGTGAGCGGTTCCAAAACCTTTATCACCAGCGGCATTCGCGCGGACTTTTATACCGTCGCGGTACGTACCGGCGAGCCCGGTTTCGGTGGCATCAGCCTGTTACTGATCGAGAAAGGCACGCCGGGCTTCACCGTCGGCCGCCAGTTGAAAAAAATGGGCTGGTGGGCCTCCGATACAGCCGAGTTGTTTTTCGATGACTGCCATGTCCCTGTCGGTAATCTGATCGGCGCCGAGAACATGGGCTTCGCCTGCATCATGGGTAACTTCCAGAGCGAGCGTCTGGCTTTGGCGCTGATGGCCAACATGACCGCACAGCTGGCGCTGGAAGAAAGCCTGAAATGGGCCCGGCAGCGTGAAGCCTTCGGCAAGCCCATCGGCAAATTCCAGGTGCTCAAGCATCGCCTTGCCGAAATGGCCACGGCGCTGGAGGTGTCCCGAGAGTTCACTTACCGCCAGGCAGCGAAAATGGCTGCCGGGCAGAGCGTGATCAAGGAGATCTCTATGGCCAAGAACTTCGCCACCGACACCGCTGACCGCATTACCAGCGACGCGGTGCAGATTCTCGGCGGCCTCGGTTACATGCGCGAAAGCCTGGTCGAACGGTTGTACCGCGACAACCGCATCCTCTCCATCGGCGGCGGCACCCGTGAAGTGATGAACGAAATCATCAGCAAGCAGATGGGGCTTTGAATCAGGCGGTGCTGCGGCTGACGCTATCGCGAGCAGGCTCGCTCCCACAGGGATTTTGTAAATACCGGAGATCCAATGTGGGAGCGACCCTGCTCGCGATGGCGTCGGTGAAGACGCCGACTTATCTTTCGGTCAACGCAAACTGCGTCAGGCAGAAGGTCGGTATGCCCATGTCTTCCAGGCGCTGAGAGCCGCCCAGTTCAGGCAGATCGATAATCGCCGCGGCTTCGAAAATCCGCGCGCCCATGCGTCGTACCAGGTTGGCCGCAGCAATCAGGGTGCCGCCGGTGGCGATCAGGTCGTCGAACATCAGCACCGAGTCACCTTCGCACAGGCTGTCGGCGTGGACTTCAAGGAAGGCTTCACCGTATTCAGTCTGATAGCCCTCGCTAAGTACTTCGGCCGGCAATTTGCCTTGCTTGCGGAACAGAATCAGCGGTTTGTTCAACTGATACGCGATGATCGAGCCGATCAGGAAGCCACGGGCATCCATCGCGCCGATGTGCGTAAAGTCGGCTTCGACATAACGATGGGCAAAGCTGTCGGCGACCAGGCGCAAGGCCTTAGGCGACTGGAACAGCGGCGTGATATCGCGAAAGATCACCCCAGGCTTGGGGAAGTCGATCACCGGGCGGATCAGGGATTTAATGTCGAAGGAGTCGAAGACCATCGTCGAAGTGTCCTGGCGAGCTGGGGAAGGGCAGCTCGGCAGTATAGCCGCGACCGAGCCCGTTCGCTCGGCCGCAAGGTGGCAGGATCAGCCTTCCAGCGAACCACCGGCCAGGGCGCAGAGCTGGATCGGATCGAGAATGTGCACTTCCTTACCTTCGGCGGCGATCAACTCGTTTTGCTGGAAACGAGTGAACACCCGGGACACGGTTTCCACCGCCAGACCCAGGTAGTTACCGATTTCGTTGCGCGACATGCTCAAACGGAACTGATTGGCTGAGAACCCACGCGCGCGGAAACGCGCCGACAGGTTGACCAGGAAGGTGGCGATGCGCTCGTCGGCGGTTTTCTTTGAGAGCAGCAGCATCATTTGCTGATCGTCACGAATCTCGCGGCTCATCACGCGCATCAATTGGCGGCGTAGTTGTGGCAGTTGCACGGCCAGTTCGTCGAGGCGTTCGAAGGGGATTTCGCAGACCGAGGTGGTTTCCAGCGCTTGCGCCGAGACCGGGTAGGCTTCGGTGTCCATGCCTGATAGCCCGACCAGTTCGCTGGGCAGGTGGAAGCCAGTGAGCTGCTCCTCGCCGCCGTCGCTCAGGCTGAAGGTTTTCAAGGCGCCGGAGCGTACTGCATAGACGGATGCAAACGTATCGCCCTGGCGAAACAGGAATTCACCCTTTTTTAACGGGCGACCACGTTTGACGATCTCATCCAGCGCATCCATGTCTTCCATATTCAGAGAAAGTGGCAGGCAGAGGGGGGCCAGGCTGCAATCCTTGCAATGGGCCTGGTTATGAGCGCGCAGCTTAACTGGCTCGGACATTTCTTAAATCCTTGTGGGAAAACACACATAAGATGTAAGGGTAACTCACTGGAGGACGATCAGACCAGCTCGCACGGGGATGGCGCGTTGTCATAACGCTGTCGAATCATTGACCAATAACCACGTGGGTAATGTCGCGCTAGATAACCCGCGAAAAACGTTGGCTATTCTGCTGTTCCAGATACGCATCGAAAACCATGCACACTGAGCGCACCAGCAGCCGTCCGGCCGGCAATACACTGATTTTCTGATTATCGAGTTCGATCAGGCCATCCTCGGCCATGGCTTGTAACTGTGGCCAGAGATCGACGAAGTAACCGCGAAAATCGATGTTGAAGGCTTGTTCGATCACGGCGAATTCCAGGCTGAAGTTACACATCAACTGTTGAATCACTTCCCGGCGCAGACGGTCGTCCTGATTGCACACCAGGCCGCGGCTGGTAGCCAACTGCGTGCCACCCAAGGCGTTCTGGTAGTGGTTCAGATCACTGCTGTTCTGGCAGTACAGATCACCGATCTGGCTGATGGCCGACACACCGAGGCCGATCAGATCGCAATGACCATGGGTGGTGTAACCCTGAAAGTTGCGCTGCAAGGTCGACTCTTCCTGGGCAATCGCCAGCTCGTCGTCGGGCAGAGCGAAGTGATCCATGCCGATATACCGATAACCCGCTACGCTCAGTTGTTCGGTCGTACGCTGGAGTATTTCCAGCTTTTCAGCGGGCGCCGGCAGGTCGTTGCTGTTGATCCGCCGTTGCGGCATGAAGCGCTCAGGCAAATGCGCGTAGTTGAACACCGAGAGCCGGTCCGGTTGCAGGCTAATGACTTCGTCCACGGTGCGAGCGAAGTTGTCTGGCGTCTGCTTCGGCAAACCGTAGATCAAATCGATGTTGATCGAGCGAAACTGCAAGGTGCGTGCGGCGTCGATCACTGCGCGGGTTTCTTCCAGACTTTGCGGGCGGTTGACCGCCCGCTGGACCGTCGGGTCGAGGTCCTGCAAGCCGATGCTGACGCGGTTGAAGCCCAGTTCGCGGAGTAGGCCCATCGTCGACCAGTCCGCTTCGCGAGGGTCGATTTCGATGCCGTAGTCGCCAGAGTCATCGTCCAGCAGATTGAAATGCTTGCGCAGCTGAGCCATCAGCTGGCGCAGTTCGTCATGGCTGAGAAAGGTCGGAGTGCCGCCGCCGAAGTGCAGTTGCTCGACCTTCTGGTTCGGGTCCAGGTGGCAGGCGATCAACTGGATCTCCTGCTCCAGGCGCTGCAAATAGGGCAAGGCGCGGCCACGGTCCTTGGTGATGACCTTGTTGCACGCGCAGAAGTAGCAAATATTTGCGCAGAACGGTACATGCACATACAACGACAACGGTCGCAGTGCCTTGCGGCTGTCGCGCAGGGCGTGGAGCAGGTCGAAGGAGCCGACCTGGTTGTTGAACTGCACCGCGGTCGGATACGAGGTGTAGCGCGGTCCCGCCAGGTCATAGCGGCGGATCAGATCTGAGTCCCAACGAATGGCGTCGAGCATGCGGGCATTCCCCCGAGATAGGCTGGCAGTGTCCGCGAGTCTAGGGGGTGCGGCGTTGAGGCATCTTGATTTGCATCAACGGTCGGTCTGTGTTGCCAGTGCGGGTCTCTTCGCGAGCAGGCTCGCTCCCACATTGGATTTGCGGTGTTCACAGATCCTCTGTGGGAGCGAGCCTGCTCGCGATAGGCGCGCCGCCGATTTAATGCCCCATCAACCAATGCTGATGCGGCCCTGGCAGGGTCCAGATGCCAAACAGCATCACCAACAATCCGCCGGTCATGCGCACGCTGCGTTTGCGTAGCAGGGCGGTGACCCTTTCGGCGGCAAGGCCGGTGGCGAGCAGCACCGGCCAGGTGCCGAGGCCGAAGGCGAGCATTAGCAGTGCGCTGTCGAGGGCATTGCCCTGGCTGGCAGACCAAAGCAGCGTGCTGTAGACCAAACCACACGGCAGCCAGCCCCAGAGCGCGCCCAGCAACAATGCACGGGGCAGGCTCGACACTGGCAGCAAACGGTTAGCGACAGGCTGGATATGCTTCCAGAGGCCGCGTCCGAGGCTTTCGATGCGGGTCAGGCCGCTCCACCATCCGGCCAGGTACAGGCCCATGGCGATCAGCAGCAATCCGGCAATGACCCGCATGAACATCGCTGCCGGGCTGTTGGCTACTGCCCAACCCGCAAGACCGATCAGCAGTCCGGCCGTCCCATAGCTGAGAATCCGTCCCAGGTTGTAAGCCAGCAGCAGACGAAAGCGTCGGCTGCGTTGCTCCTTGGGAATCGCCAGGGTTAACGCGCCCATGAGGCCACCGCACATGCCCAGACAATGACCGCCACCGAGCAAGCCGAGAATCACTGCGGAAACCAGCAGCGGGGCCAGCTCAAGCATGGGGAGGGGCCTTGTCTTTCGATTGGCATGCGTCGGCGGCAGGCGGGTGGCCGCTGGCCTCGTCGACGGCGGCCTGGTGGTTTGGGTCCAGGTCGTCGAACAGAATGCTGTGGGCCGGGCCGTCAAGGTCGTCGTACTGACCGCTGTCGACCGCCCAGAAGAAGATGTAGATAGCGATGGCCACGATCAGCAGCGCGGCCGGGATCATCACGTAAAGAGCTGGCATGGGTAGACTCCATGCCCGCGCGGCTCAGGCCGGCAGCGGGCGGGTTTCTGGTGTGGCGCTGGCAGCAGGCGTGCTCGGCATGCGAGTCAAGCGCAAAGCGTTCAGCACCACGGTCAACGAGCTGAGGGACATGCCGATCGCAGCCCAGATCGGCGTGATCCAGCCGAGGGCGGCGAACGGCAACATGAGGCCATTGTACAGCCCGGCCCACAGCAGGTTCTCGATGATTACCCGGCGCGTGCGTCGAGCCAGGCTGAAGGCTTGCACCAGTGCGTCGAGGCGGTTGGACAGCAGCACCGCATCGGCGCTGGTTTTCGCCAAGTCGGTGGCCGAGCCCATGGCCACGCTGATATCGGCGGCGGCCAGCACCGGCACGTCGTTGACCCCGTCGCCGAGCATCAGCACCTTGCGACCTTCTTTGTGCAGTTGTTGCAGCACCTGCAGCTTGTCATCGGGACGCAGACCGCCACGGGCCTCGTCAATGCCAAGCTCGGCGGCGACGCTGGCAACCATCGGCGAGCTATCACCGGACAGCAGCAGTGTGCGCCAGCCACGGGCCTTGCACGCGGCAAGCAGGGCGGGGGCATCGGTCCGCAAGCGGTCATCGAGAACAAACCAGGCCAATGCGCCCTGGCTATCGCCGAGCAGTAACCATTGACCGGGCTCATCGGGCATCGCTGGCACAGGGCAGCCGCTGAGCTCACACACAAATGCCGGTTGGCCAATACGCAGGCGCTGCTCACCCACCCGACCTTCAAGGCCGAGTCCCGGCGTACTGAGGACTTCTTCGGCGGCCATGGGTGCTCGGCCAAAGGCGCGGGCAATCGGATGTTCGGAACGGTTTTCCAGAGCTGCAGCGAGGCCAAGGCACTGATCACTGTCCAGCGCGCCGAGCGCTCGTATCGAGCGCAGCGCCAGACGACCTTCGGTGAGGGTGCCGGTCTTGTCGAAAATTACCGTGTCGATCTGGTTCAGACCTTCGAGCACATGACCACGGGTTAGCAGCAGGCCGAGTTTGTGCAGGGTTCCCGTGGCGGCAGTCAGGGCGGTCGGTGTGGCCAGGGACAAGGCGCAAGGGCAAGTGGCGACCAGCATCGCCAGGACGATCCAGAATGCCCGGGATGAATCCAGTTCCCACCACAGCAGGCCAATGGCGGCGGCGGCGATCAGTGAAAGCAGCAGGAACCATTGCGCGGCGCGGTCGGCGATTTCCGCCAGACGGGGTTTTTCGGCCTGGGCACGCTCCAGCAGGCGGACGATGGCTGACAGCCGGGTGTTCTGGCCCAGCGCCAGTACTTCTACGGTCAACGCGCCTTCGACGTTCAGGGTGCCGGCGGTGATCGCATCGCCCAAGGTCCGCGGTTGCGGCAAGTACTCGCCGGTCAGCAGCGATTCATCGATGCTCGACTGGCCGTCGAGGATCTTGCCGTCGGCCGGTAGGATGGCGCCGGGATGCACCAGCACCCGGTCACCCAGGCGCAACTCGCTAAGCAGAATGCGCTCGCTCTGACCGTCATCGCTCATGCGCAGACAAGAGGCAGGCAGTAAATTGACCAGCTGCGCGGTGGCAGCGGCGGTGCGCTCCCGGGCGCGGCGTTCCAGATAACGACCGGCCAGCAGGAACAGTGCAAACATCCCGACCGCATCGAAATACAGCTCGCCGACGCCGGTGATCGAGGTCCAGATGCCGGCGATGTATGCGCTGCCAATCGCCAGCGACACCGAGACGTCCATGGTCAGGTGGCGGGTGCGCAAGTCGCGCATGGCGCCTTTGAAGAATGGCGCGCAGCTGTAGAAGACGATGGGTGTGGTGAGGAACAGTGCGACCCAGCGCAGAATGGTGTGCAACTCGGGGCTCAGGTCGATATTGAATTCCGGCCAGGTGGCCATGGTCGCCATCATCGCCTGAAACCACAGCAGGCCAGCGACGCCCAGCTGTCGCAAGGCCAGACGGTTTTCGCTGGCCAGTTGTTCGGCAGCACGGTCGGCCTGATACGGATGCGCGACATAACCGATGTGCCGCAGTTCGCTGAGCACCTTGCTCAGCGGCAACTGGCTATCAGCCCAGCGCACGTGCAACCGATGGTTGGACAGGTTCAGCCGCGCTTCGGCCACCGCCGGCAGGCTGCGCAGGTGTTTCTCGATCAACCAGCCGCATGCGGCGCAGCTGATGCCTTCCATCAGTAGGGTGGTTTCGGCCAGATCGCCTTCGTGGCGGACAAAAGGCTCCTGCACATCGGCGCGATCGTACAGCGCGAGCTCGTCTACCAATTGCACCGGCAGGGCTTCGGGGTTGGCTGAGGCTTCACTGCGGTGGCTGTAATAGCTTTCCAGACCACCGGCGACAATCGCCTCGGCCACAGCCTGACAGCCTGGGCAGCAAAGCTCGCGGGTTTCGCCGAGAACGACGGCGGTAAACCGGCTGCCGGCAGGAACGGGCAGGGCGCAGTGGTAGCAGGGGGTTGGAGTGGTCATGGGGCGTTCACAAGTACCGCGGAATCTATGTCGTCTGATAGGACGTCATCGCGAGCAAGCTCGCTCCTACAGTTGATCGCGTACCTCTGTAGGAGCGAGCTTGCTCGCGATGCGCGAAGCGCAGGGTCTTGATATCAGCTTATTTCTTCAGGTCTTCCGCACCTTGGAGCGGTTCATCACCGAGCAGCAGGTCTTTGTCGTGGCTGATTTGCTCTTCCTCGAACATACGCCAGGTCTTGTCGTCCTGCACACCGAGCAGTTCAACGAAGCGCCGGCCTTCGATTTTGTCGGTCAACTGGCCAATATAGCGGCCCTGTTCGGTTTCGCTGCGAGCCAGGGTGATCTTGCGATCCTTCTCTGGCTGGGTCGGTGAGATCAGGTTCAGCTCCAGGGTTTTTGGCTGGCTGTTGCCGGTCAGGCGCAGGTCGACTTCGCCGGTCAGTTCATCCAGATGCACACTGGCGCGCAGTAGCAGGGTCTGGGCCAGCAGCTCACGGTCCAGCGAGCGGTTGATGCCTTTACCAGCCTCGTAGTAGTTGTCGTTGACCAGGTTGTCCGGGTTGTTCACCGCGATGGTCACCATGGACAAGGTCAAGGTGACCGAACAGGCCAGAATACCGATGATGATCCACGGCCAAAGGTGCTTGTACCAAGGGCTTGCGGCGTTTGCTGCGGGCATGGTGACTTCTCTCAACGAATTTGTGGGCCGATGAATCGGCTCTTGGCTTCAACGTGTACATTCGCGTCATCGGCATCCTGGAGGGTGAATTTCACCTCGTTGGTACTCGATGGCAGTTGTTCCGGTGCACTCGACAACTCGACCGGCATGCTGAAAATCTCGCCGGCGCTGACCTTGATCTCGCGCTTGCCTTGCAGCTTGAGGTCCGGCAGGCCAGAGGCTTCCAGCAGATAAGTGTGGTCGCGCTGGTCTTTGTTCATGACTTTCAGGCTGTAGACGTTTTCGATCCGCCCCTCGGCGTTCTCGCGATAGAGCACGCGGTCCTTGCTGACGTCGAAACCGACCAGCGAGCGCATGAAGAACGCGGTCACCAGCAGGCTGATCATTACCAGCAATACCAGCGCATAGCCGATCAGGCGCGGGCGCAGTTTATTGGTTTTTTGCCCGGAAAGGTTGTGCTCGGTGGTGTAGCTGATCAGCCCGCGAGGGTAGTTCATCTTGTCCATGATGCTGTCACAGGCGTCGATACACGCGGCGCAGCCGATGCATTCGATCTGCAGGCCGTCGCGAATGTCGATGCCGGTCGGGCAGACCTGAACGCACATGGTGCAGTCGATGCAGTCGCCCAGACCCATTGCCTTGTAGTCGGCGTCTTTTTTGCGCGGGCCGCGACTTTCACCGCGACGCGGGTCGTAAGACACGATCAACGTGTCTTTGTCGAACATCACACTCTGGAAGCGCGCATACGGGCACATGTAGATGCACACCTGCTCGCGCAGCCAGCCGGCGTTGCCGTAAGTGGCAAGGGTGAAGAAACCGACCCAGAAATACGACCAGCCATCGGCCTGGCCGGTGAAGAAGTCGATGGTCAGCTCACGGATCGGCGAGAAGTAACCGACAAAGGTCATGCCGGTGACGAAGCCGATCAGCAGCCAGAGGCTGTGTTTGCTGAGCTTGCGCAGGAACTTGTTGGCACTCATCGGCGCCTTGTCGAGCTTGATGCGCTGGTTGCGGTCGCCTTCGGTGACCTTCTCGCACCACATGTAAATCCAGGTCCAGACGCTCTGTGGGCAGGTATAACCGCACCAGACACGTCCGGCATACACCGTGATGAAGAACAGGCCAAAGGCACTGATGATCAGCAGGCCCGAAAGAAGAATGAAATCCTGCGGCCAGAAGGTCGCGCCGAAGATGAAGAATTTGCGCTCTGGCAGGTTCCACCAGACGGCCTGATGGCCCCCCCAGTTGAGCCAGACCGTACCGAAATACAGCAGAAACAGCGCGGCACCGCCCATCATCCGCAGGTTACGGAACAGGCCCGTGAAGGCGCGCGTGTAGATTTTTTCTCGAGAGGCGTAGAGGTCGACGCTGTTGTTCGAATTTTTGGCAGGCGGGGTGACGTCGTGTACCGGAATCTGATTGCTCATTATTGCATCCCACGGCAGTGGAAAAATGCCTCGGTCAGTGCATGCCGACCGCGGTCAAAAGTGTGTTGCAGTGGCGCAATGATACGCCTGTAGCTCTAGATCAAGGGTGCGACCTTTGGTCGCGTTGGGAGAAATCCAGAGATGGTGTAGCAAATGTAACAAGTCGTGATTTGAATCAATTGACTTGTGAAGTATGGACGGTTTTGCGGGCAAGAGCGTTCAATCCTGTATTCGCCTTGGGAGGAAGCCTCCCGCAGCTGCCGAGCCCGCGAGGCTGCGTTCGACCCGTAGCAGTTGACGAGTAGTGCGAGGCTACGTTCGGCTGCGCAGCAGTCGTAAAGCCAGGTGAGGGGGCGGACTCTACGACTGCTGCGCAGCCGAACGCAGCCTCGCGGGCTCGGCAGCTGCTACGTGGGAGGGGAATCACCGCGTGCCAGGCAAGGTGGGCCTCCATCGGCCCAAAACAAAACGGCCCCGTCAATTTTCATTGGCGGGGCCGTTTGTGTAGCGATCAAGCGTTTGCCTTACTTGGCGTCAGCAGCCTTGTCACCGTGGGACAGGCTGTAAACGTAAGCGGCCAGCAGGTGAACCTTGTCGTTCCCTTGCAGCTGCTCTTGGGCAGGCATCTGGCCCTGACGGCCATAGCGGATGGTCTGCTGCAGTTGAGCGAAGCTCGAACCGTAGATGAACGCCGCTGGGTGAGTCAGGTTAGGTGCGCCCATCGCTGGAGTACCTTTGCCTTCCGGACCGTGGCAAGCCACGCAGTTGGTCGCGAAGAGCTTCTGACCGGCAACCGGATCAGCTTTTGCGCCTTCTGGCAGTTTGCGGCCATCAAGGTTGGTCAGGACGAAAGCAGCAACGTCGCTGACGCCTTGCTCGCCAATCACTTCGCCCCATGCTGGCATGACCGCGTGACGGCCACCCATGATCGTGGTCTTGATGGTTTGTGGCTCGCCGCCCCAGCGCCAGTCTTCGTCGGTCAGGTTAGGGAAGCCATAAGCACCTTTGGCGTCGGAACCATGGCAGACCGAGCAGTTGGAGGCGAACAGACGGCCACCCATCTTCAAGGCTTGCGGATCCTTGGCGACTTCTTCGATCGGCATGGCAGCGAACTTGGCGAAGATCGGACCGAATTTGGCGTCCGATTTAGCCATTTCCTTTTCCCATTCGTGCACGCCAGTCCAGCCGGTCTGGCCGTTGGCGAATGCAGTCTGCTTATCGTTGTCGAGGTAGCTGTAGCCTGGCAGCAGGCCTTTCCAGTTACCCAGGCCTGGGTACAGCACCAGGTAACCCAAGGCGAAGATGATGGTGCCGACGAATAGCATGAACCACCATTTCGGCAGTGGGTTGTCGTACTCCTCGATCCCGTCGAAGGCGTGGCCAACCGTCTCATCCGTCTGTTCGGCGCGCTGGCCCTTACGGGTCGACAGCAGCAGCCAGGTCAGGGCGAAGATGGTACCCAGACTGAGGACTGTGACGTACAGACTCCAGAACGTAGTCATTCTTTGTTACTCCTAGAAGCTTGCTCGACGTGCTTGATGGCTTCGGGATCATCCGCGAAAGGCAGCAAGGTCGCGTCTTCAAACTCGGACTTGCGCTTGGGGCTGAACACCCACAGCGCCAGACCGATAAAGGCCACCATCACGACAACGGTGCCCAGGCCACGAATCATCCCGATATCCATCTAAATCACCGTTTGCTTTTGATGATGGTGCCCAGGCCTTGCAGATAGGCCACCAGCGCGTCCATTTCGGTTTTGCCCTTCACAGCATCCTTGGCGCCGGCGATATCTTCGTCGGTGTAAGGGACGCCGAGCGTGCGCAAGACTTCCATTTTCTTCGCGGTGTCTTTGCCGTCGAGCTTGTTTTCCACGAGGAACGGGTAGGCCGGCATTTTCGACTCAGGCACTACGTTGCGCGGGTTGTACAAGTGCGCACGCTGCCAGTCATCGGAGTAACGACCGCCGACGCGGGCCAGGTCCGGACCGGTACGCTTGGAACCCCACAGGAACGGGTGGTCCCAGACGCTTTCACCGGCTACCGAGTAGTGGCCGTAACGTTCGGTTTCTGCACGGAACGGACGGATCATCTGCGAGTGGCAGCCGACACAACCGTTGGCGATGAAAATGTCACGGCCTTCAAGTTCCAGCGCCGGGCGCGGCTTCATGCCTTCAACCGGCTTGTTGGTCACGTCCTGAAAAAACAAGGGGACGATCTGGGTCAGGCCGCCGATGCTGACGGCGATGACCATGAAGAAGGCCAGCAGGCCAATATTCTTCTCGACTGCTTCATGCTTCATCAGTGAGCTCCAACTACAGCAATCTGAGCGGCGGCTTCAGCTTCAGCCGGGTTCGAGGCGCGTACGGTACGGAACACGTTGTACGCCATGAACAGCATGCCGCTGGCAAAGAACGCACCGCCCAGGGCACGAACGATGAAACCAGGGTGGCTGGCTTGCAGCGCTTCGACGAAGGAGTAGGTGAGGGTGCCGTCATCGTTGATTGCACGCCACATCAGACCCTGGGTGATGCCGTTGACCCACATCGAAGCGATGTAGAGCACGGTACCGATGGTCGCAAGCCAGAAGTGGGTGTTGATCAGGCCGATGCTGTGCATCTGCGGACGACCGAAGATTTTCGGGATCATGTGATACAGCGCACCGATCGAGATCATCGCAACCCAACCCAAAGCACCGGCGTGTACGTGGCCGATGGTCCAGTCGGTGTAGTGAGACAGCGAGTTGACGGTCTTGATGGCCATCATCGGGCCTTCGAAGGTCGACATGCCGTAGAACGCCAGGGAGACGACCAGGAAGCGCAGGATCGGGTCGGTGCGCAGCTTATGCCAGGCGCCCGACAGGGTCATCATGCCGTTGATCATGCCGCCCCAGCTTGGAGCCAGCAGGATGATCGACATTGCCATGCCCAGGGACTGAGCCCAATCCGGCAGAGCGGTGTAGTGCAAGTGGTGCGGACCTGCCCAGATGTACAGGGTGATCAGTGCCCAGAAGTGCACGATCGACAGACGATAGGAGTAGATCGGGCGCTCGGCCTGCTTCGGAACGAAGTAGTACATCATCCCCAGAAAGCCCGTGGTCAGGAAGAAACCCACCGCGTTGTGGCCGTACCACCACTGGATCATCGCGTCAGTCGCACCGGCGTAGGCCGAGTAGGACTTGAAGAGAGAGACCGGCAGGGAAGCGTGGTTGACGATGTGCAGCATGGCCGTCACGACGATGAAGGCACCATAGAACCAGTTACCGACATAGATGTGCTTGGTCTTGCGCTTGACGATGGTTCCGAAGAACACCGCACCGTAGGTGACCCAGACGATAGCCAGCAGGATAGCCAGAGGCCATTCCAGTTCCGCGTATTCCTTGGTGGTGGTGTAACCCAGCGGCAAGGTAACGATCGCGCCGACGATTACAGCCTGCCATCCCCAGAAGTGGAAGGCCGCCATGCTGTCGGAAATCAGTCGCGTTTGGCAGGTTCGCTGCACGACGTAATAAGAAGTGGCAAACAGTGCACAACCACCGAAGGCGAAAATCACCAGGTTGGTGTGCAACGGGCGTAGGCGTCCAAAAGTCGTCCACGGCAGGCCAAAGTTAAGTTCTGGCCATACGAGCTGTGAGGCGATAAAGACACCGAGCCCCATGCCAAGGATCCCCCAGACCACCGTCATGATGGCGAACTGGCGGACTACCTTATAGTTATAAGCAGTCGGACTGATTGCTGTGCTCATTCTAAGGTTCCACGGTTTGGGTGTTTTATTAGGAGTAAAAATCGGTCGCAAGTATGGAGAAAACAGGGTGTCATTGCAACGCGCCATGACCTGGGTCAATGCTTCCCGAAGCTGATTCTGCGGCCTTTCCATGCGCTGAGTAGGGACAAAAATGCCCACGGACAAAATGTCGCAGTGGATGAAAAAGGCGAGGGGTACAGGTTAGTTGTAACTAGGTGTGTTGAAACGAGGAGATCAGGTGACAGGCGGTAACTTGCACGACAGCCGGTATAAACCAGCCTTTGCAGCCTGTCATCGAGCAGAATCGTTGAACGCATCGGTTACAGTTGGCCTGCGACCGGCTGGTGCCAGTCCACTAACGGGCAAGCTTAGACCCGAATCCTGAGAGTGGAAAGGCGGACCATTGGAGGGTGCGACACTTGGTCGCGTAGAGGCAGGGAACTGCCGCATCCTGAGCGAATGCGACAGCGAAACGGTTACCGGCTATTCGCTTTTGCTTCCAGTGGGCCCCTTTTCATCAGTGCTGTGGGACAGGCTGAAGACATAGGCGGCCAGCAGTTGCACTTTGTCATTGCCGAGCAACTCGGTCTGCGCCGGCATATGGCCTTGGCGACCATGGCGAATGGTCTGTTGCAGCTGCGCCAGGCTGGTGCCATAGATAAAACCGGCTGGTTGCGTCAGGTTCGGCGCGCCCATTGCCTCGGTGCCGTGCCCGGCGGGTCCATGGCACGCGACACAGGTGGTGCTGAACACTTGTTGTCCGGCTTGCAGGTCGGCAGTGCTCTCGGCAGGCAACGGTAGACCGGCCAAGTCATGACGTACATAAGCGGCGACATTCTTCACGCCGTCCTCGCCGAGGATTTCGCCCCAGGCTGGCATGGCCGCAATGCGTCCGCCCATGATGGTGGCCTTGATCGTGTCGGGGTTGCCGCCCCAGCGCCAGATGCTGTCAGCGAGGTTGGGGAAGCCGAACGCACCCTTGGCATCCGAGCCGTGGCAAACCGCGCAATTGGAGGCAAACAGACGACCACCCATTTTCAGTGCTTGGGGGTCTTTGGCGACGTCTTCCAGGGGCATGGCGGCGAACTTGGCGAAGATCGGACCGAACTTGGCGTCTGCCTTGTCCATTTCCTTTTCCCACTCATGTACGCCGGTCCAGCCGTTTTCATAGCCGGGCAGGATGCCTTTCCAGTTGCCCAGGCCCGGGTAGAGGATTAAGTAACCCACGGCAAACACCAGAGTGCCGGCGAACAGCATGAACCACCATTGCGGCAACGGATTGTCGTACTCCTCAATGCCGTCGAAGCTGTGGCCCATGGTCTGGTCGACGCTGCCCTTGGTTTCGCCCTTGCGCGTTCCGATCAACAGCCAGGTCAGCCCGATCAGGCTGCCAATGGTCAGCACGCAGATGTACGTACTCCAGAAAGTGGTCATGGCCGAATGCTCCTTGTCGCATGCTCTTCGGATTGAGCGTCATCAGGTTGAAGGCCGGGGGCTTGCGCACCGGGCAACGGTTCGTCGGCAAACGGCAGCAGGCGCGCCTGAGCGAACTCGGGATTGCGCTTGGCGTTGAATACCCACAGCGCCAGGCCGATGAAGGCGATCATCACCACCACCGTGCCCAGGCCGCGGATCATTCCACTATCGAGTTCAAAACCCATGGCTCACCTCTTGCTCTTGATCGCAGTGCCAAGCACTTGCAGGTAGGCGACCAGTGCGTCCATTTCGGTCTTGCCCTTGAGCGTCTCGGTGGCACCGGCAATGTCGGCGTCGGTGTACGGGACGCCGAGGGTGCGCATCACTCGCAGTTTGGTTTCGGTGTGGCTACTGTCGAGCTGATTGGCCACCAGCCAGGGGTAGGCGGGCATCTTCGATTCAGGCACTACGTTGCGCGGGTTGTACAAGTGCGCGCGGTGCCAGTCTTCGGAGTAACGGCCGCCGACCCGGGCCAGGTCCGGACCGGTGCGCTTGGAGCCCCAGAGGAACGGGTGGTCCCAAACGCTTTCCCCAGCCACCGAATAGTGACCGTAGCGCTCGGTTTCGGCGCGGAACGGGCGGATCATCTGCGAGTGGCACTGGACGCAGCCTTCGCGGATATAGATGTCGCGGCCTTCCAGTTGCAGAGCGGTGTAGGGCTTCATGCCTTCGACCGGTTTGTTGGTCACGTCCTGAAAGAACAACGGGACGATCTGAGTCAGACCGCCGACGCTGACGGCCAGGACCATCAACAGCAGCAACAGGCCGACGTTTTTCTCGATTGTTTCGTGTTTCATGGCGGACTCCTCAGGCCATCTGCGCCGCGGCGGCGACTTCGGCAGGCACGGCAGCGCGTACGGTGCGCCAGGTGTTGTAAGCCATCAGCAACATGCCGCTGAAGAAGATCGCGCCGCCTACCAACCGCACGACGTAGCCTGGGTGGCTGGCCGCCAGGGTTTCGACGAAGGAGTAGGTCAGCGTGCCGTCTTCATTGACCGCGCGCCACATCAGGCCCTGGGCGATGCCGTTGACCCACATCGAAGCGATGTAGAGCACGGTGCCGATGGTTGCGAGCCAGAAGTGCGCGTTGATCAGGCCGATGCTGTGCATCTGCGCACGACCAAAGATTTTCGGGATCATGTGATACAGCGCTCCGATCGAGATCATCGCAACCCAACCCAAAGCGCCGGCGTGAACGTGGCCGATGGTCCAGTCGGTGTAGTGGGAGAGGGCGTTGACGGTTTTGATCGCCATCATCGGACCTTCGAAGGTCGACATGCCGTAGAACGCCAGGGACACGACCAGGAAACGCAGGATCGGGTCGCTGCGCAACTTATGCCAGGCGCCCGACAGGGTCATCATGCCGTTGATCATTCCTCCCCAGCTGGGTGCCAGCAGAATCAGCGACATCACCATGCCCAGCGACTGTGCCCAGTCCGGCAGCGCGGTGTAGTGCAGGTGGTGCGGGCCGGCCCAGATGTACAGCGTGATCAACGCCCAGAAGTGCACGATCGACAAGCGATACGAGTACACCGGACGCTCGGCCTGTTTGGGCACGAAGTAGTACATCATCCCCAGGAAGCCTGCGGTGAGGAAGAAGCCCACCGCGTTGTGGCCGTACCACCACTGAACCATGGCGTCGGTCGCCCCGCCGTACAGCGAGTAGGACTTGGTCAGGCTGACCGGGATTTCCAGGTTGTTGACGATATGCAGGATCGCCACGGTGATGATGAATGCACCGAAGAACCAGTTACCCACGTAGATGTGTTTGGTCTTGCGCTTGGCCAATGTGCCGAAGAACACGTAGGCGTAGGCGACCCAGACGATGGTGATCAGGATATCGATCGGCCATTCCAGCTCGGCGTATTCCTTGGAGCTGGTGTAACCCAGTGGCAGGCTGATGGCCGCCAACAGGATCACCAGCTGCCAGCCCCAGAAGGTGAACGCAGCGACTTTCGGCGCAAACAGTTGGGTTTGGCAGGTGCGTTGTACCGAGTAGAAGGACGCTGCGAACAGTGCGCAGCCACCGAAAGCGAAAATCACCGCATTGGTGTGCAACGGGCGCAGGCGGCCGAAACTGGTCCACGGCAAGTTGAAGTTGAGTTCGGGCCAGACCAATTGAGCCGCGAGAAAAACCCCGAGCCCCATGCCGACGATGCCCCACACCACCGTCATAATGGCGAATTGGCGGACCACCTTGTAGTTATAGGCGGTACTGATAGAAGTGTTCATGGTTCCCCATCCACGGTTCAGCTGAAGTGAAAGCGACTGCGCACGGCAACGGCGCGCCCACTTCTTCTGGAGTTATAGGCAGACTAAAAAGCGAGGCAAGCATGGACAAAGCGCACAAGGCCAGTATTGACGGGGATCAATGGGCGCAGTGCATGGCGGAGCGCGGCTGGCTGTGGGATGCAGCGCAAACCCAATCGGGGAGTGACCCGCTGACGCTGATCCTGGCCCACGGTGCCGGTGCTCCGATGGACAGCAGCTTCATGAATGACATGGCCGCACGCCTCGCCGGGCGCGGGATCAACGTGCTGCGCTTCGAGTTTCCCTACATGGCTCAGCGACGCCTGGACGGCGGCAAACGTCCGCCTAACCCGGCGCCGAAATTGCTGGAATGCTGGCGTGAGGTGTACACCCAAGTGCGACGCCATGTCGCTGGGCGTCTGGCCATTGGCGGCAAGTCTATGGGCGGGCGCATGGCCAGTTTGCTGGCGGATGAATTGCAAGCGGATGGGTTGGTGTGTCTGGGTTATCCGTTTTACGCGGTTGGTAAGCCGGAGAAGCCGCGTGTGGCACATTTGGCCGAGCTCAAGACACCGACTTTAATTGTGCAGGGCGAGCGTGATGCGCTGGGCAATCGTGCTGCCGTTGAGGGTTATGACCTGGCGCCGAGTATCGAGGTGTTTTGGTTGGTTGCGGCTGATCATGATTTGAAGCCGTTGAAGGCGTCGGGTTTTACCCATGAGCAGCATCTGGAATCAGCAGCCAGGAAAATAGCCGGTTTTCTTCTGTGAGATTTCGGTGTCGGTCAGGGCCTCATCGCGAGCAAGCCCGCTCCCACATTAGATCTATGTCGGCCACAAATTTTGTGACTGGATGCGGATTAGTGTGGGAGCGGGCTTGCTCGCGATAGCGGTCTGCCAGGCGACATCACTTTCATGTTGGCAATAAAAAAAACCGGAAGTATCACCTCCCGGGTTTCTGTCTTTCCAGCGACTGTCAGCGATTAAACCGCTCAACCAACGAATATTGCGTATTCGCCGTACGCGTCAGCTCTTCACTCAGCAGTGCCGAGTGCTGGGCCTGTTCCGAGGTCTGGTCAGCCAGTTGCGAGATGTTGCTGATGTTGCGGCTGATCTCTTCGGCCACGGCGCTTTGTTCTTCGGTGGCGGCGGCGATCTGCGTGGTCATGTCGGTGATGTTGGCCACCGCTTCGCTGATTCCCACCAACGCCTGGTCGGCCTCGAGTACCCGCGCTACGCCTTCTTCAGCCTGGCGATGGCCAGCGTCCATGGTTTGCACGGCGGTGTTGGCAGTCTGTTGCAGCTTGGCGATCAGGCTATGGATCTGCCCGGTGGACTCACTGGTGCGTTGTGCCAGTTGCCGTACTTCATCGGCAACTACCGCAAAGCCGCGACCCATTTCCCCGGCGCGAGCCGCTTCGATGGCGGCGTTCAAGGCCAGCAGGTTGGTCTGGTCGGCGATGCCCTTGATCACATCGACCACGCCGCCAATTTCGTCGCTGTCCTTGGCCAGTTGGGTCACGGTGGCGCCGGTCTCACCAACCACCACCGACAGGCGCTGGATGGCTTCACGGGTTTCGCCGGCAATGTCGCGGCCGCGACGGGTCAGACGATTGGCTTCCTGAGTGGCGTCGGCGGTGCGTTGGACGTGGCTGGCGACTTCCTGAGTGGTGGCGGCCATCTGGTTGACAGCGGTTGCCACTTGCTCGGTCTCGACCCGTTGGCGCTCAAGCCCGGTGGAGCTCTTGTGGGCCAGGGTGTCGGATTGGCGGGCTTGCTCGTTCAGGTGTTCGGCGGTGTCCTGCAGACGGGTCAGGCAGGTCTTCAGGCGTGCTTCCTGGCTGAGAATGGACATCTCCAGGCGTGCCTGGGCGCCGCGGCTGTCGGTGTACATTTGGGCGATCAGCGGGTCCGAGGTGGTTTGTTCGGCCAGGCGCAGCAAGCGCTTGAGGCCGCGTTGTTGCCAGCTCAAACCGAGCAGGCCCAGCGGCACCGAGAGTCCGGCGGCAAGGGCGAAACCCCAATGGGAGTTGAGCCAGATGCCAATCAGGAAGCTCAGTTGGCTGACCAGAATGAACGGCAACCAGTCTTGCAGTACCGGCAACCATTTATCACTTTGAGGAATGGCCGACTTGCCCTGGTTGATGCGTTGGTAGAGCGCTTCGGCGCGGTGGATCTGTTCGGCGGTGGGTTTGACCCGTACCGACTCGTAACCGACCACCTGTTTGCCTTCGAAAACCGGTGTGACATAGGCGTTGACCCAGTAGTGGTCACCGGCCTTGCAGCGATTCTTGACAATGCCCATCCATGGCAAGCCTTGTTTGAGAGTGTTCCACATGTGCGCAAATACCGCTGCCGGGACGTCTGGATGACGTACCAGATTGTGCGGTGCACGGACCAGCTCTTCGCGGGAAAAACCACTGATTTCAACGAACGCATCGTTGCAGTAAGTAATCACGCCTTTGGCATCGGTGGTGGAAATCAACCGTTGCTGAGCGGGGAAGGTACGTTCGCGTTGTGTAACGGGCTGGTTATTACGCATGTTTTTTCAATCCGCAAGGCTTTGTCGGGATATCGGCAGCGTCAGGAATTTATTGAAGATATTTTTTAAAAAGCGGCGCTGCGTCTCAAAAAGTGCATTGCATTACCCAGCGAGCATCGGATAAGTAAACAATCCGAAGTGCAGCAGATTCAAACCAAAGTGCGTGGCGATTGCCGCGCTCAGTCCGCCAAAACGGTAAGCCAGGCCGTAACCGACCCCGGCAATACTTGCCAGCAACGCCCATTGCCAGCCAGCGCCAAGATGCACCAGGCCGAAGAGCAGCGCCGCGCAGATCAGGGCAAGGTTTTCGCCATAGGGCAACTGTTTGAAGTGTCGGCTCAAGCCGCCCTGGATATAGCCACGGAACAAGGCTTCTTCGACCAGGGTCACCAGCAGCAGGTTGTTCAGTACCCACAACCAGGCTTGCTCTGGCCACTTCGGTTCCCAGTGGATGACGCCGAGCAACACCGCACCGCCGAGGGCGGCCAATGCGCTCAGGGTCAAGGCCAGGGCAGTCGCATACAGCGAAAGACGCCAGGAGCGTCGGCCGACAATCCACGGGCACACCAGCAATAGCCAGAAGCCAATCAGCGGTTTGTCCAGGTTGAGATACATCGAGAACGGCACCGCATCATCGGTGAAAGCTTCCGGGCCAATGACGCTCCCGTTATAGAAGCCCGGTAGCCAATGCAGGGCCAGCACGAGGGCCAGAGTCACGAACAAACCGTGACCGAGATAACGACCATAACGGCTTTTTTGCTGGCGCACCGCAAAGCCTGCGAACAGCAGCAAAGCAATGGCGATCAGTGCTTGCACGTCCAGTTGTCCGGCGAACATTGCGAGGCTGTAGCCAATGGAGAGAAGTGCCAGATAGAGCCATGGCAGTGCAGTCATGTGAGTCCTTTGGGGCGGGAGTCTTACCTGAGAAAGTTGTCGCGGTCTGGATCGCCAAGATCGCAGCCTGCGGCAGCTCCTACACCGACCGCATACACCCGCGGTGCTGAGGGTGTACGCAATCCCGTAGGAGCTGCCGCGCTGCGATCTTTTCGTGGCCGCGCAATTATAAGCAAAGGAACACACCCACCAGCCAAACAAAAACACCGCCCGAAGGCGGTGTTTTAGGTTAGGTTGATTTAAGACGCGATCAATTGCCGCAACACGTAATGCAGAATCCCTCCGGCCTTGAAGTATTCGACTTCATTCAGGGTGTCGATCCGGCACAGTACTTCGATCTTCTCGCTGCTGCCGTCTTCACGGGTGATGACCAGTGTGAGGTTCATGCGCGGTTGCAACTCGACTCCGGTCAGGCCCTGAATATCCAGGGTTTCCTTGCCGGTCAGTTTCAGGCTCTTGCGGTTCTGATCAAGCTTGAACTGCAGTGGCAGCACGCCCATGCCCACCAGGTTGGAGCGGTGAATGCGCTCGAAGCTCTCGGCGATTACCGCTTTGACCCCCAGCAGATTGGTGCCTTTGGCCGCCCAATCGCGGCTTGAGCCCGTGCCGTATTCTTGACCTGCGATCACCACCAGCGGCGTGCCGGCAGCCTGATAACGCATGGCCGCATCGTAGATCGGCAGTTTTTCGCCGGTGGGGATGTAGATCGTGTTGCCACCTTCTTCGCCACCGAGCATTTCGTTGCGGATACGGATGTTGGCGAAGGTGCCGCGCATCATCACTTCATGATTGCCGCGGCGTGAACCGTAGGAGTTGAAGTCGCGCGGCTCCACACCCAGTGTGCGCAGGTAGCTCCCGGCCGGGCTGTCGGCCTTGATGTTGCCGGCAGGGGAGATGTGGTCGGTGGTCACCGAGTCGCCGAGCAGCGCCAGAACCCTCGCACCCTTGACGTCTGCGACTACCGGCAAGGGGCCGGCGATGTCATCGAAGAACGGTGGATGCTGGATATAGGTGGAGTCCTTCTGCCAGGCATAGGTCGCCGCTTGCGGGACTTCGATGGCTTGCCATTGTGCGTCACCGGCAAACACCTCGGCGTATTCCTTGTGGAACATTTTGGTACTGACCTGGGCCACCGCGTCGGCGATTTCCTTAGCACTGGGCCAGATGTCCCGCAGGTATACCGGCTGGCCATCTTTACCAATACCCAGCGGCTCGCTGCTGATATCCATCCGCACGCTGCCGGCCAGGGCATAGGCCACTACCAGCGGTGGCGAGGCCAGCCAGTTGGTTTTCACCAGTGGATGCACGCGACCCTCAAAGTTGCGGTTGCCGGACAATACCGAGGCGACGGTCAAGTCCGACTGTTGAATGGCTTTTTCGATCGGCTCCGACAGCGGCCCGGAGTTGCCGATGCAGGTCGTGCAGCCGTAACCTACCAAGGCAAAACCCAGCTCATCGAGGTATTGGGTCAAGCCTGCGGCGTTGTAGTACTCGGTGACGACTTTCGAGCCGGGTGCGAGGGAACTCTTGACCCAGGGTTTGCGTTTGAGGCCTTTCTCTACGGCTTTTTTCGCCACCAGCCCGGCGGCCATCATCACGCTCGGGTTGGAGGTGTTGGTGCAGGAGGTGATCGCAGCAATGACCACTGCGCCGTTTTTCAAGCGATAGGTTTGGCCTTCGAAGTTGTAGTCCGCTTCGCCTATCAGATCGGCGTTGCCCACCGCGACACCGCCGCCACCTTCGCTTTCCAGGCGACTTTCATCTTTACTGGTGGGTTTGAATTGCAGGCCGAGAAAGTCGGTAAACGCTTGGCCGACATTCGGCAGCGAGACTCGGTCTTGTGGGCGTTTGGGTCCGGCCAGACTGGCTTCGACACTGCCCATGTCCAGCGTCAGGCTATCGGTGAAGACCGGTTCTTTGCCGGGCAAGCGCCACAGGCCTTGAACCTTGCTGTAAGCCTCCACCAGTTTTACGGTTTCTGTCGTCCGACCGGACAGGCGCAGGTAGTCCAGGGTGACGTCATCCACCGGGAAAAATCCGCAGGTTGCGCCGTATTCCGGGGCCATGTTGGCGATGGTCGCACGGTCCGCCAGTGGCAAGTCGGCAAGGCCGTCGCCATAGAATTCGACAAATTTGCCGACCACGCCTTTCTTGCGCAGCATTTGCGTAACGGTCAGCACCAGGTCGGTGGCGGTGATGCCTTCCTTGAGTTTGCCGGTCAACTTGAAGCCGATCACTTCCGGAATCAGCATCGACACCGGTTGACCGAGCATCGCCGCTTCCGCTTCGATACCGCCAACGCCCCAGCCGAGGATGCCGAGGCCGTTGATCATGGTGGTGTGGGAATCGGTACCGACCAGGGTGTCCGGGAAGGCGTAGGTGCGGCCGTCCTCGTCTTTGGTCCAGACCGTACGGCCGAGGTATTCGAGGTTGACCTGGTGGCAGATGCCGGTACTTGGTGGTACCACGCTGAAGTTGTCAAAGGCGCTTTGGCCCCAACGCAGGAAGGCATAACGTTCGCCGTTGCGCTGCATTTCGATGTCGACGTTCTGTTCGAAGGCTGTGCTGCTGGCGAATTTGTCGACCATCACCGAGTGGTCGATCACCAGGTCCACCGGCGACAGCGGGTTGATGCGCTGCGGATCACCGCCGGCCTTGGCCATGGCGGCGCGCATGGCAGCCAGGTCGACCACTGCGGGTACGCCGGTGAAGTCTTGCATCAGCACTCGGGCCGGACGGTACTGGATTTCCCGGTCGGAGCGGCGCTCTTTGAGCCAGGCAGCGATGGCCTTGAGGTCTGCACCAGTGACGGTTTTTTCGTCTTCCCAGCGCAGCAGGTTTTCCAGCAGGACTTTCAACGACATTGGCAGTTGGTCGAGGTCGCCGAGGGATTTGGCGGCCTCCGGCAGGCTGAAATAGTGGTAGGTCTTGTCGTCGACTTTTAATGGTTTAAGGGTTTTCAGGCTATCGAGGGACGGCATTGAATGACTCCTTTTAGTCCGCACGGCTACGGACGTGACGGAAGGACAGAGCCTTTAACCTAGCTCTGTTTGGCGCTTAAGGCTAATAACTGGACTCTATGGGCGGTCCAGGGTTCCGAACTCGGCTATCATGCGCCGGTTTTCGTGACAGGCTTTGCTTTAGAGCAAGCCTGGGCATCGATCGCGCAGTGGCTGAATTCTTCGCCAACTGCCCAGGAGTATTAATGAACACCCTCTTTATGCATTGCCGGCCGGGCTTCGAAGGCGAAGTCTGTTCTGAGATATCCGAACACGCCGCGCGTCTGAATGTGGCCGGTTATGCCAAGGCCAAGACCAGCAGCGCTTGCGCCGAGTTTGTTTGCACCGAAGACGATGGTGCCGAGCGTCTGATGCGCGGCCAGCGTTTCGCCGAGCTGATTTTTCCTCGGCAATGGGCTCGCGGTATGTTTATCGACTTGCCGGAAACCGACCGTATCAGCGTGATTCTTGCTCATATGGCAACTTTTCCTACCTGCGGCAGCTTATGGCTGGAAGTAGTCGATACCAATGACGGTAAAGAGCTGTCGAATTTCTGCAAAAAATTCGAAGGCCCATTGCGCAAGGCGCTGACCAGTGCCGGCAAGCTGGTGGAAGACGCCAACAAGCCACGCTTGCTGCTGACCTTTAAAAGCGGTCGCGAGGTGTTTCTCGGTCTGGCTGAAAGCAACAACTCAGCGATGTGGCCGATGGGCATTCCACGCTTGAAGTTTCCCCGCGAAGCGCCAAGCCGTTCGACGTTGAAGCTGGAAGAGGCCTGGCATCATTTCATCCCCCGCGATCAGTGGGACGAGCGTTTGCACAGCGACATGACCGGTGTCGATCTGGGTGCCGCACCGGGTGGCTGGACTTGGCAACTGGTCAATCGCGGGATGCTGGTAACCGCCATCGACAACGGTCCGATGGCTGAGAGCTTGATGGATACCGGACTGGTTCAGCACTTGATGGCAGACGGTTTCACCTTCAAGCCTAAGCAGCCGGTGGACTGGATGGTCTGCGATATCGTCGAGAAGCCTGCGCGCAACGCGGCGCTACTGGAAACCTGGATTGGCGAGGGGCATTGCCGGGAAGCGGTGGTGAACTTGAAGCTGCCGATGAAACAGCGCTACGCGGAAGTAAAGCGCTTGCTCGAGCGCATCGAAGAAGGCTTCAAGGAACGCGGCATTCGCGTTGCCATCGGCTGCAAGCAGCTGTATCACGACCGCGAAGAAGTGACCTGCCATTTGCGTCGTCTGGATGTGAACAAGCCGAAATCCCGCTGAGCCTTTCGCGGGCAAGCCCGGCTCCCACAAGGTCGGCGCAGGATCTGTAGGAGCCGAGCTTGCTCGCGATGAACGATGACGCGGTTTGCCTGATGCACCTCGCTGCCCGCATCGCGAGCAAGCTCGGCTCCTACATTAGGTAAAACGCCACAGATGACTCGACACCCGGCTTTGCGCGACAATGCCGGTCAGTTTCAGGAGTGAAGTATGAGCCAAACCATCGATGCGCCCGTCGACGCGATCCTCGACGCCACCGGTCTCAACTGTCCGGAGCCGGTGATGATGCTGCACCAGCACATCCGCGATCTGCCGCCCGGTGGCCTGCTCAAGGTGATCGCCACCGATCCCTCGACCCGTCGCGACATCCCCAAGTTCTGCGTGTTTCTCGACCACGAGCTGGTTGAGCAGCAGGAAGACGCTGGCACCTATCTGTACTGGATTCGCAAGAAGCTCGATTAACCCGTCGAACGGCTGATCCGGATCCGCTTGCGCGCACTGCGCGTCAGGCGGATCGACAGCATCAGCGCCGCGCAACTCAAACCGACGATCAAACCTTGCCACAACCCGCTCGGGCCGCTGGCAGTGCCGAACCAATCGGTCAGGCCGAGGGCGTAACCCACCGGCAAGCCAATCCCCCAGTAGGCGAACAACGTCAGGATCATCGTTACCCGAGTGTCTTGATAACCACGCAAGGCGCCGGCCGCAGTGACCTGAATCGCATCCGAGAATTGGAACAACGCCGAATAGATGATCAGCATCGACGCGACCTGAATGACCATCGGGTCGGCGGTGTAGATCGTCGCGATGTGCTCACGCAGCAACAACATCATGCTGGCTGAGATACAGGCATAGGCCAGCGCAGTGCCCATGCCGACGCCCGCAGCAAAACGTGCTTCACGGGGCTCTTCACGTCCCAGTGCCTGGCCGACACGCACGGTCACGGCCATCCCGAGGGAGTAAGGGATCATGAACACCAGCGAGCTGAAGTTCAGGGCGATCTGGTGCCCGGCGACCACTGTGGCACCGAGGCTGCCGATCAGCAGGGCGATCACCGCGAAAATGCTCGACTCGGCAAACACTGCAATACCGATCGGCAGACCGATGCTTAGCAGGCGTTTGATCACCGCCCACTGCGGAAAATCGAAACGGCTGAACAACTGACTCGACTGATACGCCGGTGCCCAGCGGGTCCAGCCAGTCATGCCGAGCATCATCACCCACATCACAATCGCCGTGGCCCAGCCGCAACCGACACCGCCCATGGCAGGCACACCGAAGTGGCCGTAGATGAAGATGTAGTTGAGCGGAATATTCAGCGCGAGCCCACAGAGGCCCAGCACCATGCTCGGGCGGGTGCGGCCCATACCATCGCTGAAGCAGCGCAACACATGGTAGAGCGCTACGGCCGGAAACCCGGTGGCGATACCGCGCAAGTATTCCATGCAGGGACCGATCAGTTCGGGATCAACCTTCATGACATGCAAAATCGGCTCGGCACTGAACAGGGCCAGCGTCGCCATTAACCCCACCACCAATGCCAGCCATAACGCTTGGCGCACAATCGGGCCGATCTCGCCGTGAGTCCCGGCACCGAAGCGTTGCGCGACTTTCGGCGTGGTCGCCAGCAGCGTACCGGTCATCAGCAGGAACACCGGCACCCAGATCGAGTTGCCCAGCGCCACCGCCGCCAGATCCCGCGGCCCGACGCGGCCAGCCATTACCGCGTCGACGAAGCCCATGGCAGTGGTGGCCAGTTGCGCGATCATGATCGGCAAGGCCAGTCCGAGCAGATTACGCAGCTCGAGTCGAACCCGGGCAGGGCGGTTGAGGGAAATAGCGGCAGGGCTGTCAGTCACGGAATTCACAAGCGAAGCGTCCAAAGGTTTTGATGCGCAGGGCGGCGCATTCTACGCCTTGACGCAGTGGTCAGGAAAATTCCTGTGTTGGGGATTTGTAAGCGCTAGTCGGACGTTCGGGGTGTGACGCTGACGAGGTGAGGTCAATGCCCATGTAAGCTGATGCAATCTCCAAGGTTGCCCGGCCCTTCCCACATTAGATTCTCGTTGTATCAAAACCATGTGCTCCAAAGCCCGCTGGCCCCTCACTAGCAACTACGCCTACACTGCGGCTCCGCGAAAGGAGCCTGCCATGCTGATTGTTGCCGACGAAAATATCCCGCTGCTCGATGCCTTCTTTGCCGGTTTCGGCGAAATCCGCCGCTTGCCGGGACGCTCCATCGACCGCACCGCCATCGAGCAGGCCGATGTGTTGCTGGTGCGCTCGGTGACCAACGTCGACCGTGCGTTGCTCGAAGGCAGCAACGTGCGCTTCGTCGGTACCTGCACCATTGGCACCGATCACCTGGATCTCGATTACTTTCAGCACGCCGGTATCACCTGGTCTAGCGCCCCGGGCTGTAACGCTCGCGGCGTGGTTGACTACGTCCTCGGCAGTTTGCTGACGTTGGCGGAAATCGAAGGCGCTGACCTGACCCAACGTACTTATGGTGTGGTCGGTGCCGGTGAAGTGGGTGGCCGGTTGGTCAAGGTTTTGCGTGGTCTGGGCTGGAACGTGTTGGTCTGCGATCCGCCACGGCAAGCGCTTGAAGGTGGCGATTACGTCAGCCTGGAACAGCTCATTGAGCAGTGCGACGTTATCAGTCTGCACACCCCGCTCAGTAAAAGCGGCGATCTGCCGACCTGGCACCTGTTCGATAAAGCTCGTTTGAACCAACTCAAGTCCGGCTCTTGGCTGATCAATGCCAGCCGTGGCCCGGTGGTGGACAACGCCGCTCTGCGCGAAGTGCTGTTGCAGCGTGAAGACCTGCAAGCAGTGCTGGACGTTTGGGAAGGCGAGCCGCAGGTCGATGTCGCCCTGGCTGATCTGTGCGTGATCGCTACTCCGCATATCGCCGGCTACAGCCTCGACGGTAAACAACGCGGCACGGCGCAGATCTATCAGGCGTTTTGCGAGTACCAGGAGCAGGCGCCTCAGGTCAGCCTGGACGATTTGTTGCCCGCGCCGTGGTTGGCTGAAGTTAGCCTTAGTGCCGATAGCGATCCGGCGTGGTCGCTGGCCATGTTGTGTCGCGGTGTATACGACCCACGCCGCGACGACGCGGATTTTCGTCGCAGCCTGGTGGGCAGTGTGGAAGAACAACGCACCGCGTTTGATGCCTTGCGCAAGCATTATCCGCAGCGGCGGGAGATCGATGGGCTGGCGGTAAGGATCAAGGGGGAGTCGCATGTCCTGCGCAATATCGTATTGGCGCTGGGGGCGGTGGCAGTCTAGTGTCCTGAGCGTGTAATTCGTTTATCTAAAAGCATATCGATATACTGACCAGACTTCGACCTCACTGAGCAGTAGTGCACATGGCCAAGCCCGCCGCCCCATTCGTTTTAACGCCATCTGACTACGCCACACTACAAGGCTGGTCGCGGATG